>WRMX01000026.1 GCA_009776905.1 Oscillospiraceae bacterium | reverse complement strand
GGCGGCAGAATGCCGCCGCTACGGGGGGTGGGGGACGGGGCCTGTCAGCGGGTCATGCCGCCGCCGCCGTCGCAGAGCGTCTCGCCGGTCATAAAGAGGTCCTCTTGAGCGAGATAAAGAATGATCCTGGCGATATCGATGGGCTGCGCGACCCTTCTGAGAGTGCTGCCGCGTTCGACCATCGTGAACTGCTCGCGGGGAGTCGTTTTATGCATCGGGGTATCCACCATTCCCGGAGCCACGCAGTTGATCAGCACGTTGTCGGGGCCGAATTTGCGCGCGAAGGCCTTTGTCTGGACAATGCTGCCCGCTTTGGATGCGACATACGCGGCAGTGCCAACGCCCCCGCCGAATGCCGTGACGGAGCTGACATTGACGACGCGCCCGTATTTTCTCTCCGCCATGCCGGGGACGATGGCTGTCATGGTGTTATAATGGCCGATGAGGTTTGTGTCAAGCACCCTGTGGTATTGCTCGATCGGGGTTGTCATCAGCATGTCGCCGCCCATCTGCCCTTCTTCTCTGTCCGCTTCGATGCCGGCGTTATTGACCAAGATGTCGATTCTGCCGTATGCGTCGATAACTTGCTTGGCGGCCGCGTCGACTTCATCTTTCATGCCGACGTCGCATTTGATGGCGATGACATCGGGTGAGAACTCCTTGATTTCTTTTTCAACGATGCTGATGGACTCGATGCCGCGCCCGAAGAGCGCGACCTTCGCGCCCATTTTAGCGAGCTGGATCGCGGTTTCGCGGCCTACTCCGCTGCCGGCGCCAGTGACGATTGCGATTTTGCCGTCGATGCCGTATTCTACTAATGATTTGCTCATGTTATTGTTTCCTCCTTGTTTTGTTGTTGATCGGATTGCCTTTTGGCGGATGGATCTGGGGCGGGGGCAAGCCCTGCCCCTACAATGGATTTATGCATATTGACAATCTGCGGATGGGTCTGGGGCGGGGGGTTGCCGCCGTTACGGGGAGGGCGGCAGGTTGCCGCCCCTACAGGGGTGGGTGGCGGCCGGGAGGCCGCGACAACGTGTCGTTAGACGGCGCCGGGCTTCTTTACGTCGCCGAAACGCATGGTGATTTTGCCGTCGGGCAGGCGCACGCCCATAAAATCGCCGCGCAGACGGACAAACTCGTGCTTGTCCATGTCGTCTTTCGCGGACTCCGCAAGATGCGCCCAGTAGCCATCAGGAGCCTTGTCGAGAGGCACTCCGTCGTCTATCATTGCCTGCCTGACGATTTTGCCATCGAGATCGCGGGGGCGAATGCCCTTTTCGAGGCAAATCTTGGAAGCGAGGGAAGCGGCCTGGCCAGTCGACATGCAAATCGTGATTATCCTGACCGCTGCCATGGCGTGGAACTGCGCGGACACGCAGCGCCCGACGACGAAAAGGTTATCGACCTTGAGAGGCACGATGACCCTATATGGGACGTCGCAATAGCCCGTCGGATTTTGGTACACGGAATAGCTCCCTTCCTCGGGAGGGCAGAACGGGTGCATCGCCTTGTCGCAGGGCTCCTTGTAGTTGACGGCGCCGGGGATTGGTTCCTTTGAATGGATGTGGTGCCTGAAACCCCAGTAGCCGCTCGTCGGGTGATGAGTGTCGTAATATTCGGGGAATTTCGCGATGCTGTCCTCGAACTTGACTGCGGCGGCGATATCGGAGTCTTTCATAATGTATTCGCCGATGATCCTGCGTGAGTCGCGTATGCCGGGCAGCGAGGCAAGGCCGGAAATGCGGCAATTTTCAAAGCCGGGAATGTATTTCCTGTAGACCTCCTCCAACCACTGGTTTTGCACGTGCTGCTCGACGATCTGCCGGGAGAGGTCCTCGACCTCGAGGTTGTGGTTGTAGAAGCTGTGGGAAACGTTGAATGTGACATCCGCGTCCTCGTCCGGAGTCCCCGGGATTTGGTATATGAGGCCGCCGGGGAAGAGGCGGTATGGCAGGTCGCCGTTCTCAACGGCCTCGTCGAGCAATTGACCCGCGAGGCTCATGTGCTCGGGGTAGCCTTTGTTTTCAGCGACCCAGTCGCCCATGGCTTTGCGGAATTTGGCCATGTTGACGTTTGACATGCGGATGCCCATCGTGTGGGCGAGATTGAGGCCCATATATTCCGCGTCGCCCACCTCGTAAGGGGCTCCGGCGGCCGTGGCGATGTCGCCGTCGCCGGTGGCGTCGATGAATATGCTCGCCTTGATCTCACATCGGCCGGATTTGGAATAGCAAACGACGCTTTTGATGTTTGCGCCGTCCATCACGACATCGACCGCGTGCATGCCATATAGCAGGCGGCAGCCGGATTGCAAGACCATTGTTTCCATTTCAAATTTGCACTTTTCGGGGTCCACGGCGGGGGTGTGCGGGGTGTCGTAGAGCAGGCCTTTTGCTTTCATTCTGTCGAGCAGTTCCTTGCAGAGGCCTTCGATGATGCCGGCAGGGCCCGTGACATATCCGTTTGTCATCAGTCCGCCGAGGCTTGTGAGGTTCTCGATGAGAAGCGTGCGCAAGCCTTGGCGGGCTGCCGTGATTCCGGCGGCCACCCCTGCGCATCCGCCTCCTATGACGAGGACGTCCACGTCGTATTGGTTCATAGTTCTGTTCATTCCTTTCTTTTCGTTTTCATATGAGGTTATTTTATGATAATCGGAGGTGTTTGTCAATTATTCATGTGAAATGTTATCTAATATATGTATTGACTTGATGTGGCGTTGAAAATATACTTGTTGAGATAAATTGAGAAAAAAGTTTATATGAAGGGTGGTTTTTATGGAGAAGGATTGGGATGCCATTCGGGAGCTTGCTGTCGAATATGCTGTCGATAATATGACCAATAGAAAGATGAATTGCTCGGAGTCTGTGTTTGAGGCGTTGATCCGCAGCGGGGCCGTCGATGCTCCGTTGTCCGCCGTCGCGCTTGCGACCGGGTTCGGCGGAGGCGGGGGCGGTGTCGGTTTCACTTGCGGCGCTTTGGCTTCGGCGATTCTTGCCAACAGCATGGTCCACGGCAGGGTGGATCCGCCTTCGGCCGTCGACAGGATGGAGTTGAAGGGCAAGTTTTACCAGCGGTATAATAATCTTGTGAGCGAGTTCGTGAAGATTGCGGGGAGCGGGCTTTGCAGGGAGATCGTCAATGCGTTTCCTGATGGTTACGTCGATGAGCATACCAGGCCGAATTGCCTGCGTATCGCCGGCGAGGCTGCGGGCATTGCCGTCGATTTTTTGCGGATTAGTCCTGATGATGCTGCGATGCTGAGTTATGATGAGGCTGTCGTCGGCATCAACAATTGGTTTAACTAGGGGCTTTACTGTTCACGCCCTTGCGCTCGGCAGACGTTTTTTTTGCTTCATTTGTGCTCAAATGAGGCATCCTTGCCTCAGTTTCGCACCGCTCCGCATCCATGCTGCGCTAAATGAAGCAAAAATAAACGTCTACCTCACCGGGCGTGAATTGTAACACCCCAGCGTGATATGCACCATTGACAAAGATTATTTTTTAGTGTAAATTATTAAAGCGAGATAACGCGAGACTCTGCAGACAAATTGCGAACAGAACATGAGAGGGGGATAATAGTGATCAGATATATCATCAAGCGGCTGCTGATGATGATACCTATATTGATGGGGGTTTCGCTCATTGTGCTAATCTTCATCGATATCGCGCCGGGCGACCCGGCGAGGATCAAACTCGGAAACAGGGCGACGGAGGAGCAAATCCAGGAACTGCGCGAAGAATGGCATCTCAACGACCCGTTTTTGACAAAGTACTTCACATTTCTCGGCAATGCGGTACGTGGCGATTTTGGTAGGTCATACAACAACAACAGGCCCATCACCACGGAGATGGCGCAGCGGTTCAAGTATACGTTTGTCATATCCGTGCTGAGCGTTCTTTTGTCGGTGGTGATCGGGATTCCGCTGGGGATCTACGCCGCGACGCACCAATACACGTGGAAGGACAATGCCGCGATTGCGCTGTCGCTGCTGTGCATATCCATGCCGGCCTTTTGGTTTGCGTTGATCTTAATTCGATTTTTCAGCATTCGGCTTGGGTGGCTGCCGCCGCAAGGGATCGAATCATGGAAGGGCTGGATCATGCCCACGATTTCGCTTGCTTTGGGGTATACCGCTCTTATCACGCGCCAGATGAGGTCTGACCTGCTGGAAGTCATCAGGCAGGATTTCATAACGACCGCGCGCGCGAAGGGGCAGACCGAGATGAAGGTGCTTTACAGGCACGCGCTCAAAAACGCGATCATTCCCATCGTGCTGATCATCGGGACGCTTTTCGGCGCTTCGTTGGGCGGGGCGATGATTGCGGAGATTATATATTCCGTCCCCGGCTTGGGCAGCTATATGCTCTCCGGCCTGACAGCGAGGGACTATCCCGTGATTTTGGCGACGACCTTTTTCATGTCGACGGTGTTCAGCATAGTTATTTTGCTGATCGACGTCGCTTTTGCATTTATTGACCCGAGGATCCGTTCTCAATACTCGAGGAAGAAGGTCAATAAGGAGAAGGTACTGAAGGGGGTCGGACAATGAACAAGGTCAAGATGAGGAAAAAGAGATCGAGGTTTGGCGAGACTTGGCACAGGCTTCAAAAGAACAAAATCGCCGTGCTATCGCTCTTTGTTATATTGCTGCTTATATTAATCGCAATCTTGGCACCGATCCTCGCGCCTTACCCATACGATTTGCAAGATGGTTCGATGCCGTTCTCGCCGCCCAGCAAGGAGCATATTATCGGGACGGACAGATTGGGGCGCGATCTATTGAGCCGAATCATTTACGGTTCGCGGCAGTCGCTCCAGATCGGCCTTTGGTCGACGGGGCTCGCGGCCGTGGCGGGGATCATCATAGGCGCGATCGCCGGATATTTTGGCGGCTGGACCGATACTTTGCTTATGCGTTTTTTGGACATATACCAGAGCATCCCGATGTTTCTTTTGACCGTGACAATGGCGGCCGTTCTGGGGCCGAGCTTGCGCAACGCGATCATCGCCATCGGGATCAGCTCTGTGACCGGTTATGCGCGCATGATGCGGGCATCGATACTCACGGTGCGCGAGATGGAATACATCGAGGCGGCGACGATCATCAACGCGGGCAGCGCGCGTATCATAAGGAAGCACATCATCCCCAACGCNATNTCGCCGCTCATCGTCATGATTACGATGAGCATGGGGAATTCCGTGCTTGCCGGCGCGGGGCTCAGCTTCATCGGATTGGGGGTACAGCCTCCCGTGCCCGAATGGGGCGCTTTGATTTCGGACGCCAGGAACTTTATCAGGGCATATCCGTATCTCGCTCTATACCCGGGGCTGTGCATAATGATCACGGTGCTCGCTTTCAACCTTTTGGGCGATGGGCTCAGGGATGCGCTCGACCCACGTTTGAAGACTTGAGGTGGATGATATGGCTGATAATATTCTCGAAATCCACGATTTGGCCGTCGAATACCACACTGACGACGAGATCGTATATGCCGTCAACGGCATAAACCTGGTCGTCAAGCAGGGCGAGACGTTGGGGCTGGTCGGCGAGACCGGCGCGGGCAAGACCACGATCGCGAGGGCCGTGCTGCGTATTTTGCAGACGCCTCCGGCGAAGGTCCGCAGCGGGCAGATACTGTTCCATGACCAAGACATCATGAAGCTGTCGGAATCGGAAATGCGGAAGATTCGCGGCAACAAAATAGCGATGATTTTCCAGGACCCGATGACCGCGCTCAACCCTATCGAGACCGTCGGATTCCAAATCGCTGAGGCTATCGGGCTGCACAACAAGATGTCGCGGATGGAGGCCGAGCTGAAGGGATGCGAGATGCTCGAAATGGTGGGCATCCCGATGGAGCGGTTTGGCGAATATCCGCACCAGTTTTCCGGAGGCATGAAGCAGCGCGTCGTCATCGCGATGGCGCTTGCGTGCAATCCGGAGCTGCTGCTTGCGGACGAGCCGACGACCGCGCTCGATGTCACGATCCAGGCGCAGGTTCTGGAGATGATGGAGTCTTTGAAAGAGAAGCTCGGAACTTCCGTCATCATGATCACGCACGATTTGGGCGTCGTTGCCAGCAGCTGCGATTCCGTTGCTGTGACGTATGCGGGCGAAATCGTTGAATATGGGACGACGCTCGAGGTGTTTGAGGAGACTGCCCACCCATATACCATGGGGCTGTTCGGCTCCTTGCCAAAGGTCGATTCCGACGAGCCGCGGCTCCGGCCGATCAAGGGTTTGATGCCGGATCCTACAAACCTGCCTAGCGGTTGCCGGTTTTGCGAGCGGTGCCCCGATGCGATGGATGTTTGCGCCGAGCGTCCGCCTGATATGGTCGAGATATCTACGGGACATTTCGTCAAGTGCTTTAAAGCGGGGGTGAGCGTGGAATGAGCGCATTGTTGGAGGTCAAAAACCTCAGGAAATATTTCAAAAATAAAGCGGGCATGCTGCATGCCGTCGATGATGTCACCTTTACGCTGGAGGCGGGCAAGACGCTGGGCGTTGTGGGTGAATCGGGATGCGGCAAGACTACGTTGGGCAGGACCGTTTTACACGTGATAGAGCCGACCAGCGGTGATATTTCGTTTGAGGGGAGTGATATTTCAAACCCCACCAAGAAGGAACTGAAGCATATGCGCGAGCAGATGCAGCTCATTTTCCAAGACCCGTATTCGTCGCTGAACCCGCGCATGTCCGTCAGCGAAACGATCATGGAGCCTTTGATATTGCAAGGGAAGCTGAAAAAGGCGGAGATCAGGGCAGAGACGAAGAAGCTCATGGACACCGTGGGTTTGGCCGAGCGGTTCGAGAACTCATATCCTCATGAGCTGGACGGCGGGAGGCGGCAGCGGATCGGAATCGCGAGGGCATTGTCGCTGCAGCCGAAGTTCATCGTTTGCGACGAGCCGGTGTCCGCGCTCGACGTGTCGATCCAGGCGCAGATAATCAATCTGATGCTCGATCTGCAGGAGGCGCGCGGGCTGGCGTATATGTTCGTCACGCACGATTTATCCGTCGTAAAGTATATTTCGGACGACATCATGGTGATGTACCTGGGGCAGATGGTCGAAAAAGCGGCATCGGACGAACTGTTCCGCAATCCGAGGCATCCTTACACGCAGGCGCTGCTGTCGGCGATTCCGTCGCTCGACGTGCGCAACAAGAAAAAACGCATAATCATGCAGGGCGAGATCACGTCGCCAATCAACCCGAAGCCGGGGTGCAGGTTTATGGCGAGATGCATGTATGCGTCGGAGGAGTGCGGCAGCCCGCAGATTTTAGAGGAAGACGCGCCAAATCACTTTGTCGCGTGTTGCAAATATAAGACAATGACACAAAACTAAGGAGGAAAAAATGAAAAAGAGGATTAGGAACCTGGTGGCATTATTGCTTGTTTGCTTGATGGTCGTTTCGATAGCGTCCTGCAACAAGACCAACGACAATGGCAACACGAACAATAACACCAACAACACGACCAATGACAACAGCAGCAATAGCAACAGCAACACCGATTCCAACAGCAGCAACAGCAACGACAGCAGCAACACGAATACCAACGCCGGGGACAACAGCAGCAACGCTGGAGAACAGGTGTCGGCAAGGGATACCTTGAACGTGGCCACTTCCGGCGACAGCGGCACGTTGCTCGTCAGCGAGATGATGGGCAGCTTCGTGGGCATCGCGTACCAGTATATGGAAGTGCTCGTCAACTATGATATGGAAGGGAACTTCATCTGGGAACTTGCGACGGGCATTGACGAAGTTTCGTCATCTCTGTGGGTCATCCATCTCCGCGAGGGAGTCACATTCTCCAACGGCAGCAAGTTCGACGCCAAGGACGTGTGGTTCACGTTCGAGCGCTATATCTATTCGCCGAGGGGGAACTGGTTCCTGACGTGCTTCGACCTCGATAACTCGAGGATCGTAGACGACTACACCATCGAAATCGCGCTGAGCCAGTATTCGGTCCAGCAGATGGGCTCGCTTTGCCAGATCTTCATCGTTGACGCGGAGACATTCGACGAGGATGATTTTGCCATGAATCCCGTCGGCACGGGTCCCTACGTCGTGACGGAATATGTCATGAACAGCCATGTGTACATGGAAGCGCGCGACGATTATTGGGGCGGGAAGCCGTTAATCAAGAACATCCACTACAGGGTCATCAACGAAGACTCCCAGATCGTCAACGCAATCGAGGCGGGAACGCTCGACATCGCTGCTATCCCGAGCCAGGACAGGGAGTATGTGAAGTCGCTGCCGGGATTCAACGTGACGGAGTATTACACCGTGTTCGTGCCGACGATCTCGTTCAACATGGACATGATTTCCGTTATGTCTAACTTGGACGCACGGCTCGCGGTTTGCTACGCGGCGGATAGGCAGGCGATGATCAACCTTGCGTATTTCGGGTATGGAACTGTCGGGACATACCCTGTTTCAGAGCACTGCTACGATTATGAGCCCAGATTTGCGAACCTGCATCCGACGTATTCCGTCGGGCGGGACCTCGATCTCGCCAAGCAGCACGCAGAAGCTGCGGGGCTTGTCGGGAAGGACATCATCGTAATCACGAACGGCAGCTCGGCATATATCGCTTCGGCGGAAGTGCTGCAGGCGAACTTGAAGGAAATCGGCGTCAACTTGATCATCAACAACTATGACGGAGCCACGTATATGGACGCGTCGCAGGATCCCACGCTCTTCGACATGACAATGTACGCGGTCGCTTCGCCGCAGTGCTTGGCGATCGGGCAGCTCTATGAGTATATCTTGTGGGGGTCGGCGCAGTACGGCTCCGGCGGTTGGGCTGAGTTTGGCGATTATATCGCTTTGGGCGCTGCTGCTGTTTCTGAGCCCGATATGGCGAAGCGCAGCGACATGCTTTATCAGCTTTCGATGATGTTCATGGATGCGACTCCTTGGTATGCCATCGGCGACATGACGGCGGCGATGGGGATCAATTCCGAATTGGGCGGCGGTGAGATTCTGGGAAGCGGCGTCATGAAGTACAACACTTGGTATTGGAAGTCATAGCCGCAATTCATGGTTGCAATTCATGGGTGCAATTCATGGTTGCAAGCCACGCCCGGTGAGGTAGACGTATATAAACATCTGCCGAGCGCAAAGGCGTGGACAGTCCGCGAGTCATAGACGCAGCAATAAAACACTTGCGTTGTTGGGGCGCGTCCGAGAGGCCGCGCCCCGGCGAGAAAGGTTTACGTGCATGAGCGATTTAAAATTTGAAAAACTTGTTTACCGGTTCAAGCCGGAATATCTGTCGCACACCGTGGACGGCAAAGAGATCAAAGACGATACGAAACAGATATATTTCAGGGGCGCCTGCCAGATCCCGGGTTCGAACTTCAATGTCGGGTTTGGGCTGGTGAAGGGCACGGGCATCGTCGATCCGTATCCCCACAAGCACCCTACCGACGAGTACTTGATTTTTGGAACTGAGTCGTTGAACGCGAAGGATTGGGACGCGCGCGTGGAGCTGACGCTCGGCCTCGGCGACGAGGCGGAGGTCATCGTCATCGACGAGCCGATGACGATCCGTATACCGGCCGGGTTGTGGCATTGCCCGTTGAATTTTGTGCGCGTCGACGCGCCCGTGTTCTTCCAGCCGGCGCTTGTGCAGGGGATGTTCGGCGGGACTTACCTGATGCCCGGCGGCGAAAAGGAGCTTTATTACAACGGGCAGATAGAATGCACCATTGAGGCGGGCAAAAAATGCGACTGCTGCAAGAAATGCCTGTCGCTGAGCTGGGAGAAAGGAGATTAGCGATGAGCGTTTCAAGATACGAGAAGCTGATCTACAGGAACAGGCCGGAGCGCGGCGCCGCGTTCATCGACGGCACTTACAAGGAAAACGAGAATCAGGAAGTGCGCGGAGTCGGGTTCAGAGGCGCGTGCCAAATCGCCGGGGCGCATATGTACATCGGCGGCGGGTTGGTCGATCAGCCTGTTTTCATCGACCCATATCCGCATAAGCATCCCGCAGACGAATTTTTGGCGTTCACGGGGCCTCCGGGGCGCGCGTTCGAGTTCGACGCGCATATAGAGTTTACTTTGGGGCTCGGCGACGAGGCGGAGATGTACAACATCGACGAGCCGACGATCGTGCGCATTCCCGCGAATATGTGGCATTGCCCGTTGAATTTCATCCGCATCGGGTCGCCAGTGTTTTTTGAGGTCACGGTGGAGCATGGGCTGTTTTGCGGGATGTACTTAATGCCGGATGGCGAGAAGTGGATGGAGTATAACGGGCAGATAAGCTGCCTGCTCGATCCGAATAAGCAGTGCGACGTTTGCAAAAAGTGCATGTCGCTTGATTGGAAGGATTGACGGGGCAGAACAAGGAACATAAGGAGGTAATATTTTTGGGCGATATCGAAAAACTATTCAAACCGTTCATACAGACGCACGACAAGGACAATTGGGCGGGATACGTCAGCCCGCGCATGGGGTATTTCAGCCTCGACAGCGAGAATCCGTTCGGGGCCGGGTTCCTGGTTGCGAACAGGTATGGGACGATGGACATCCCGCATATCCACGACGGGGCGGCTAATTATTTCGTGTTCACCGGCGCGGACCTCGACAACATATGGGAGTCGGAGTTCACCGTCGCGATGTGCCTCGGAGATTCGGCCGATTCCATGGAGATATATGAGATGTCGAAGCCTTGCTTCGTCAGCGCGCCTGCAGGGGTTTGGCACAGTCCCGTGTATTTCAAGAATGTCCCCAAGGGATTGAACTGCATGCTGTGGTACAGCGGGCATGCTTATGCGCGGATATACCCGCGAAAGAACGAGAACGGCGTTTCCGAGCCTTACATCGACCAGCAGCCTGAGCGCGACTGCAAGCTGGATCCGACGAAGAAGTGCTCGTTTTGCGGGCTGTGCTTCACCGATCCGAACCAGACGGAACAGGAAGTCATCGACTATATGGCTCCGTTTTACGCGACCGCTTCCAAGGCGGGCAAGTTTAAGGACAACGTGATTGAGCTGCGCAAGGATTACCACAAGATCAGCGACGCGATCATGAGCCCGAGGGCTGCTTTCAAAGGTTCGGAGGAAATGCCGAACGTAGATCGCCAGTTCAGCATCAATATCATCACGAAGCCTTGCAAGCTGGGCGACGACGAGCCTGTTTCCAACGGGCAGATTCCCGAATACCTCTGGTTCTCCGGCACCGACACCACGAATTCGTGGGAGACTTTTGATGCGGAGATAGAGGTAATGGTGGGAAGCGACCCCGACAACATGCAGGCGATTTCGTTTGACAGGCCGGGTCTCGTGGAGATTCCGCCGGGCTATTGGCGCGGGGCCATCACAGTCAAGCGGGCGGGGAAGCCTATATGTTTCATTCCTTGGTATCCGCATAACAAGCGCCGTTACAAGATCACGCAGAAGACTGTCGATGGCAAGAAGGTTCTCGTTTATGACGACGAGACGACGATAAAAGAGCCGACGGCGGGCGATGAGCTGTTTTTGCAGATAAAGAGGTAGGGATGTCGGGGCAGCCCGAGAGGGCGCGCATTTTGCGGGCGGCAGGTTGCCGCCCCTACAAGGGCGCAGGGAATGGCGGCAGGGTGCCGCCCCTACAAGGGCGCAGGGAATGGCGGCAGGTTGCCGCCCCTCATGGGCGCCGGGAATGGCGGCAGGTTGCCGCCCCTACATGGGCGCCGGGACTGACCCTTTGGGGTACGCATACGCATTGCGCGCCCGTGAGTTTAATGATTGACTATCAGAAACTATTTTAAATGGAGGATAAATAAATGAAGTTCAGAAAAATCGGAATGATTGTGTTGGCGCTGCTATTGGTGTCGTCGCTTATGCTCTCTGCCTGCAACAAGGACAGCGGGGATAAATCGACCAACAATGACACCACGTCAAGCAACCAGCAAACGGAAAACACGCCGGCGACGGACAACCAGCCGGCACCGAGCGGAGACTTGGTTGAAAGAGGCTATCAAAAGGACATGAAGAAGGATGTCATCACCATCCGCGCGGTCAGGCCGTTGACGGGCGACGAGGCGATTTTCGACCAGACGGCGTTCGGCCCGCAATACAGGATGTGGGAAGATGAGATCAACAAGTCGGGCGGGCTGTATGTCAAGTCGCTCGACAGGAAAGTCCCCGTCGAGATCAAGGTCTATGACGACGCTTCCGTGATGGAAAACACGACCCGTATGTTCGAGCAGATGGTTTCGCAGGAGAAGCCGGACCTCATTCTCGGCCCGGAAGGCACGGCAAGGCTGTTCGCTTGCGCTCCGATCGCGCAGAAGTACGACTACCTGCTGCTTGCGGCAGAAGGTGGAGCGTTGATGCTCGCCGAGGCGTTTGAGGACATCAGAGCAGATTACGGCAAGGTGAACACGTTCTCCATCCTCAGCTATTCGGAGACGCAGGTGCCCGCGCTTGTCAAATTCCTCGCCGACGAGAAGATCACCTCCGTCTATTGCGCTTACATCAACGACCTGCACGGCTTGGAGTATTGGGATGCCACGGAGAGGGCCCTTAAGGCCGTCGGCGTCGAGATCAAGGGCAGCGAGCCCGTTGACCCGAACGATGTTTTGGCCGACTCCATCATCAACAACGCGAAGGCCAGCGGGGCGCAGGCGTTCCTGAGCTACACGTATCCCCAGCAGTCTATTCCGATAGCGGCGGCTGCAGTACAGCTCGATTACAACCCTGACGTATATCTCGTGGGGCCGGGCGGCACGTATGACTTCTTTGGCTTGTTTGCGTTCGGCGATCCCAGCAACTTATATTTGGAAGGATTGATCGGATGGGGCGCCTGGAACGAGGACAGCAGCCCCGCCGCGAAGGCTTACAGCGAGCATTTCCGCGAGTATTGGATCAATGACGGGACTTTCTGGAAGGATGCGGACGGCAACTTCAAGGATTCCGGCGACAAGACCGTTTATCAGGACTGGTGGGGACATATCTGCTACTATTCCGTGATGCAGATTTTGCAGCAGGCTGTCGAGAACGCGGGCGAGCTTGACGAGAACGGGATGATCAAGCAGGATACGCTGGTCACTTATATCGAGGGCGCGACGTTTGATACTGTGATGAATCCGAAACTGCATTTCACAAACAATATTCTGCTTGACGACATGTATCTCGGGAACATCGGGCAGTGGCAGAATGGCAGGGTCGAGGTTATCGACGTCGATGACCGCAGGACTGCCGATCCGATCGTGCCGAAGCCCGCTTGGGGAAAATAAGGTTTTAACGTGGGGGTTCCGCCCCCACAACCCGGACGCCGCGCGTTCGAGGGCTGGCGTGGCGGCTTGATCCCAATTGCCATGCGTATGGGGTTGAGCCGCCGCACCGGGGCGCGCGATGCTTGCGGCGTTTGGGTCGCCGCACCGGGGCGCGCGATGCTTGGGCTGCCATGCCGGAGCGCACGATGCTTGAGCCGCCGCACCGGGGCGCGCGATGCTTGGGCTGCCATGCCGGAGCGCACGGCGTTTAGGCCGCCGCACCGGGGCGATGGTTGCAACGCAGAGAGGGGGAAATTTATGACTGTTTTTCTATTGGTGCTCATCAATGGGTGCATTGTGGGCAGCACTTACGCGCTTATGGCGATGGGCATGAGCACGCAATATGGCGTGGCGCGGATTTTGAATATCGCGCATGGCGAGTTCATCGTCCTTGCGGCCGTCGTCACATATGCTTTGCAGCAATCCGGGCTGGGGCTGCACCCGCTGTTCGCGCTGGTGCTCGCTTGTCCGATTGTTTTCGCGATATCGTACATTTTGCACATTACGCTTTACAGGCGGCTGAGAAGGCTTTCGCCCAATCTCGGCGTTTTTGAAGGCAACGCGATACTCGTATCTTTTGGCATATATTACATCGCGCAGAACCTGCTGCAGACATATATGGGCGCAGCGCCGAAAAGATATCCGTTTATGATGACTTCGGTGAATATCGGCGGCGCGGGGATTTCCGCAGCCGGACTGTTTGTTATGCTGATCGCTATTGTGATTTGCGTCTTATACACGATCTTTCTATCGCGGACCCGCCTTGGAAAATCCATACGCGCCGCTTCGCAAGATTCCCAGGCAGCAGCGCACCTCGGCGTCAAGATAAATTCGATCATGGCCTTGTGCTTCGCGATCGGCGGCATTTTGGCCGCTTGCGCGGGCGTGCTGATGAGCATGAGGGAGCAGTTCCAGAGCACTTCCGGCCTTGGCTATACGACCATCGCCATCATCATCGTCGTCCTGGGCGGATTGGGCAGCGTCAAGGGAGCGATTTTGGGCGGCTTTATTTTGGGTATTGTCGGATACACTGTCAGCCACTTCATCGATTCGGTTTTCATGATATCCGTTTTTTACATGATTATTTTGGTTCTGTTGATCGTCAGGCCTAAGGGCCTGCTTGGGAGGTGATGGGTTTGAGGCTGTTAAAGGACGCATTTTGGGGCGCCGCTCCTTCGAGGATCCAGTCTGCGATCATCGCCGCCGCCATTGTGGTGATGGCCTTTATTCCGGGAGTCGCCGATACGTATACCCCTCTTTTCCTGTCGTGGATTATGACTTATTGCGTCCTGTCGATTTCGTGGTCGTTCTTTTCCGGCAAGGCGGGGTACATATCTCTTGCGACGGCGTCGTTTTATGGAATCGGGATGTACTTGCAGGCCATTTTAGGCAGGCAGCTCCCATTGTGGACGACGATGATACTTGCCGCCGTGATGGCGTTTGCCGTCGGGCTGATCATCGGCGTCGTGACGCTGCGGCTCAGAGGAATCTATTTTACGATTTTCACTTTCGGTCTCTCGCTTTTCTTAAACAGGTTCATGAATTGGTATGAGGGCGCGTTCACCCGCACCAAGGGGCGCATGGTGAAGCCTTATGACAACGACACGGTTTTTTATGCGTTGCTCGTCGTGTTTGCGATAACGCTTATCGCTGTGATAATCCTGAATCGTTCCAGATTCGGGCTTTCGCTCAAATGCATCGGGCAAAATGAGGACAGCGCGCAGCATCTGGGCGTCCGGACGACGATGACGAAGGTTTTGGCGTTTGCGATAACCGCCGCGCCCGTGGGGGCTGTGGGGGCCGTGATGAGCACGAAGATCGGGTATATCGACCCGAACACCGCTTTTGGGCTGAACACGAGCTTTTTCCCGGTGCTAATGGCGATTTTCGGCGGCATGAGCAGCACTTACGGGCCTATCATCGGGGCTGTGGTTTTTTATGCCTTGCAGGATTATCTGTTGAGGGTGACGAATTGGCATATGATCATTTTCGGCGCGGTCATGGTAGTCGTCATCATGCTTTTGCCGAATGGCGTTTTCGGCGTCGTCGACACGATTTTGAGAAAGAGGCGGAGCGCGGGAGGCGGGGCGGAGGCCTCGCACCAGCCTTAAAGGCTCGCAATCTGCGGGGCGGAGGCCTCGCACCAGCCTTAAAGGCTCGCAATCTGCGGGGCGGAGGCCTCGCAAAACCGGAAGGTGGTTTGTTATGTCCGATATTGTGAAGATAATTACCGGCGTTGGCGTCACGAAGCGCTTCGGCGGCATGACCGCTGTTAACAACGTCGATTTTGAACTCAGACGCGGGGAAATACTTGGGCTCATCGGGCCGAATGGCGCGGGGAAGACAACGCTGTTTAATTGCATTTCCGCGTTTTATAGGGCCGACGAGGGGATAATTACGTATAATGGCAATCAAATCAACCGCATGAGTCCCGACAAGATATGCCGCCTCGGCATCGCCAGGACGTTTCAGGCGGCGAAGAACTTCCCCGATATGTCCGTCCGCGAGAATGTACGCATGGGCGCGCTGTTCGGGCAGGTCGGCATTACTTATGATGAGGCGGACAGGCTCACTGACGAGATCATGGAGTTTGCGGGTCTCGATAAGTATGCTCATTTGAATGTGCCTGACATGCCGCTTGCGTTGCAAAAGAGGCTCGAGGTGGCGCGCGCGTTGGCGACCAAACCGGGCGTTTTGATGATCGACGAAGTGATGGCGGGGCTCAATCCGACGGAGGTGGGCGAGGCCATGGAGCTTGTCGGGAAGATACGCGCGAGCGGGGTCGCGATTCTAATGATCGAGCATGTGATGAAGGCGATCATGGCCATATGCGACCGCATCATCGTGCTGCACCATGGCGAGCTGATTGCCGAGGGCGCGCCCGACCATGTGGCGAACGATCCGCAGGTCATCGAGGTTTATCTGGGAGAGGAGGCGTAGCCGTGGCGTTGCTGGAATTGAAGGACATCAACGTGTCGTATGGCAATGTTCAGGCGCTGTGGGATGTCAACCTGAAAATCGACGAGGGCAAGATCGTCGCGCTGCTTGGCGCGAACGGCGCCGGCAAGACGACTTTGCTCAATACCATCACCGGCGCGTTGAAGCCGACGTCCGGGGAGGTGTTGTTCAAGGGAGAGCGCATCGACGGGTTGAATCCGAACAGGATCATCGAGCGAGGGATATCGTATCTGCTAGAGGGCAGCAGGCTGTTCCCCGATATGACGATTCAGGAGAATTTGGAGATGGGCGCCTATCACCGCAAGTTTTGGTCGGGGCGCAAGCAGGACATCGAGCGGATGTATGCGTTGTTCCCGATTCTGGAAGAGCGCAAGAAGCAGCTCGCGAAGACCATGAGCGGCGGCGAGAGGCAGATGCTGGCGATGGCGCGAGCCTTGATGAGCAATCCCGCTCTGTGCTTGTTCGACGAGCTTTCTTACGGATTGTCGCCGAAGATGGCGAAGGCCGTGTTCAATACTGTCAAGCAGCTGCATGCCGAGGGTATCACGGTTTTCCTCGTAGAGCAGAACGTGCGCCAGACGCTCGAGATCGCGGATTACGCTTATGTCATCGAGAACGGGCGCATCGTGATGGAATGCGAGGGGTGCACGATGCTGGAGAACGACTACATCAGACAGGCATATCTGGGGATATGAAAAACAGGGGGTGAAAACAGAGGGACGGTTCTCGTGTTTCGCGTTATTGAACAGGGGGACGGTTCTCGTGTTTCGCGTTATTGAACAGGGGGACGGTTCTCGTGTTCCACTTTGCGAAACAAGGGGACGGGTTTCCTGTTTCATCTGAAAGTGGAACGCGAAAACCGTCCCCCTGTCTCCTATTTCATAAGAAAGTAGGTGCACTAAATGGTTAAGGTTACTAGAGTAACAGTAGTGTTGGTATTGATTACGTTTATTTTGAACTCATGTACAAACCCTACTAATAGTAAAAACAATTCTAGTTCAAATTCTTTGCTCAACACTGACACAGAAAACGTTGAGTTCAGTAATGATGAAGCTGTTATCGGATCTCCTGATGTGTTGTCAACCCTTAGCGAGGTATCTATCAGTGACTCAACCAAAAAGGAAACTCCTGCTTATCCGCTCTATTTTCCAATGCCATACTACCATGTTTTCGCTGGAGGACACGTAAATGATTATTACGGAAACATCGATGCGTTCCTTCATAATTCTGCGGTCAATTATTACTCGCCACGAGTTGATGCGACTAGCGGTCATTTGCTTATCCCTTCTTTAAGATTACTGGACGAATGGAAAGGCGAAGGGGACATGATATACTATTTGTGTTTCATGGCTGAATATGATTATTATAATTTAGCTGAGTTGCTAATGGAAAAAGAGCATGATTTCGATAATTTTACAGGAGAAGGCTCGGATTATTCTCTTGGTAGTTTAATACGATTCAAAGTAATGCCATTTGATGAAAATGAGAATAATGTTTCAAATTTCTGGGGCTTTAGAGCGGTTGATATTTTGGAAGAACCGATGTGGGGGACAGGTGGAGGAGCGATTTTGGAGCTAAGTGGTGGTAGACCAATTGCAGATGATTTGCTCTCGGCAATGAACGGTGCAATCAATAATACTGATATCCCATATATACGCGATATTTTAGCGAGCGAATATTCTCATAATAAGCCCAAACTCCTTGAGAAATACTTAGAAGTTTACTTTCCTAGGCTGAAGTAGGTGGGTCAGAAAGTATTGGCCATATTGAACTTAATGAAACGATGTTTGAGGTTATCGGGATTTATGCAATTGCTTAGACTGGAAGATGAAACTTCATGGTATTCTGCGTGTTTTAGAGCCATTGTATCTTTGTGCGTGGTATTGTTGTTATGCGGTTCTTGTTCAGATAACGCAGGTACGCAATATATAGAGTTTGTCATGCAGATAGACGGCACCGTCCTCTGGGATGAATACGAGTTGCAACGCAAGGATTATATTGGCAGCACATACTTGGTTGACCAACAGGATACTGCTTTAAGGGTAGGAGAACACATACTCAGAGTTTTTTTTCTTAATGATGATTTCGATGACCTAAGTCACAGGACAGAGTATGGGACTGTAGAGATTATCCAAGTTTGCTTAGATGGAGACTGGTATGATTTGCCGTTGTTGTTGCCAAAGAGGGAAGAGCCACTCGTCTTGCCGATGCTGTCGGATAATTCCCAAACAAGAGGCTATCTATTAGAACAATTGGCATACTCAGAGCATGAGGTCGACCTATCGGCTTTTGGCGTGTTACCACCCGGGGAATACCGGCTAGTCGAAGGATTCTATAACTCGCTAAGAAATATTGTCGAGAACAGATTTGCTTACTTTTGGGTCATTGCTGCGGATTCGCCCATACCGCACGAATCGGAAATTATCGGACAGCCGAGAGCTGAAGACTTCTCTTTTGGCACGGTGTCGCCCGTGCTGGCGAGGAAGGAAGTCACAGATATAGACAGCTCGTTCAGCATAGTCGTCAACAATCAGTCCGGAAGAATTTATGATACCAGCGGGCGACTTGAGCTGGAGAGTTTGCTGGATGGAAAATGGGGCGGCATCAGATGCCAAAATTCCGGCGGAGGTCTACTTCTTAGGTGGTCGGGCAGTTTCTACCGCTTTGTATTGGACGAACCTTTGCAGCCGGGAAAATACCGCGTTTTGCTCAGAGCGGAGGTATTTGGAAAGCAAAGTGAGGCAATCGTTGCCGATTATGAGTTTTTTGTAATATCGCACGCAGCGGTGTCTGAACCGAAATGGGACGCTAAGGCGCTCATGTTGTCCATGTTAGACGAGAGCAAACTCAGCAGCTCTGTTATTATGACTGTTCAGAATCCTGTATTGGACAGTATGAATTCAGAACTGGACGTTACGATATCTGCCGTCGACTACTATGGTTATGATTACGCATTCGACCTTGAAGTCCGCATCGACGGGCGATGGTATCTGGTCGGCAGGCCCTTTTCTATGATTGCTGCGGAAAATGATGAAGGATATGATGGAACGGTCGGGCCTGATATGGTTAGGCACCAAGTGTTGAACCCGTCCCAATACGTAGGAACGCTGCCAACGGGCGAATACCGTCTGGTAAGAGAGTTCAATCTATACGATCATGGGGTGGCGGCAACGAGCGGGGGTGCGGCGCAGGTTCTCGCACGTGAATACGCTGCTGTAGAGTTTTCGGTTGAATAATTGCAGATACTTCCACAGAAAGCTATTCAATGCCGGTGAGGAAGACGTTTATTTTGCTTCCGACCGCGCAGCAAGGAAGCAGAGCATCGTGAATATGCGCATGGAAGCGCATTTGAGCGATAAGGAAGTAAAAAAACGTCTTCCGAGCGTAAAGCACAGAACAGATACTTTCCCAGTTCAGAAACCGCGATAATTGTTTGGTTTTTTTGTTGACGTTTTGTTTGCGACAGTTTATAATTGACGCTGTACGAATCCGAAAGACCGGCGTAAACCCGGCATGAGATGGGTTTACGCTTGTTTTTGCTTGTCTAGCGCCTTAGCCGGATCGCGCGGCGTCCGGGTTGTGGGGGTGGAGCCCCCACATTATGACTATTGATGGGTTGGAGAGATGGAGAGATGGAGATAGTGTATGCTGAAGATTTTTAGACGATTGGGGAAAAAAGAGGTGCTGATGATATGCATCAGCCTCGTGTTCGTCGTCACTCAGGTCTGGCTGGACCTGAAGGTGCCTGACTATATGTCGCAGATCACGCTGGTCGTTTCCACGCCGGGAGGCGCGCTGCGGGACGTCTGGGTGGAAGGCGGGATGATGATTCTATGCTCGCTGGCCAGCGCGGTTTTGACGGTCATTGTCGGGTTCTGCGCGGCGAGGGTGGGAGCCGGATTTTCGCACAGGCTGCGCAGGGACGTGTTCCGCCGCGTCGAGAGCTTTTCCATGGAGGAAATCAACGGATTTTCAACGGCCAGCCTCATCACGCGCACCACGAACGACGTGACGCAGATCCAGATGATCATCGCCATGGGGATGCAGGTGATAATCAGGGCGCCGATCATGGCGGCGCTCGCCGTCAGCAAGATGGCGTCCAAGCATTGGGCCTGGACGGCGCTGACGGGCGGTCTCGCCGTAGCTATTATAATTATGATAGCGTCGCTGATGACCTACGCGATGCCGCGCTTCCGCAGGATCCAGACACTGACCGACAACCTCAACCGCGTGACGAGGGAGAATTTGACCGGCATCCGCGTGGTGAGGGCGTATAACGCGGAGAGCTATCAGGAAGACAAATTTGAAGAGGCGAACGTCGATTTCATGACCAACAACCTGCAGGTCCACCGTGCGATGCAGCTTATGAACCCCGTCATGCGCATGGTCATGTCGGGGCTGTCGCTCGGCATTTTCTGGATCGGCGCTTTTCTGATCGAGGCCGCGGGCCCGGCGGAGAAGCTCGTTTTATTCTCCAACATGGTCGTGCTCTCGCGTTACGCCATGCAGGTCATCATGTCGTTCATGATGCTCACGATGATCTTCATACAGATGCCGAGGGTGGCCGTTTCCGTCAAGCGCGTCAATGAGGTGCTGGAGACGGAGCCGAAGATTCTGGACGGCGACGTGGAAGAGTCGCCCGCCGGCGTCGTCGGCGAGGTCGAGTTCAAAAACGTCAGCTTCAAGTATCCTGACGCGGAGGAATATATCCTGCACGATATAAACTTCAAGGCGAAGCGGGGCGAGACGGTGGCTTTCATCGGGTCCACGGGCAGCGGAAAGTCGACGCTCATCAACCTGGTTCCCCGGTTTTACGACGCGACGGAGGGCCAGGTGCTCATAGACGGGGTGGACGTCAGGGAATATACCCAGGAGTCTTTGAGGAACAAGCTGGGGTATATCTCGCAAAGGGCGGTGCTGTTCATGGGGACCGTGGCGTCAAACATCGCCTTTGGATATAACGGGAAGCCTCCGGCGGACGACGACGAGATCCGCAACGCCGTGCGCATCGCGCAGGGGGCGGAATTCATCGAGAACATGGATGGGGGCTATGAGGCGCAGATCGCCCAGGGCGGGACGAATGTCTCGGGCGGGCAGAAGCAGCGGATTTCGATCGCGCGCGCCATCGCCCGCAAGCCGGAGATTTATATATTCGACGATTCTTTTTCCGCCTTGGACTACAAGACGGACAGGGAGCTGAGGAACGCGCTCAGGCGCGAGACGGACGGCGTCACGTGCCTCATCGTCGCGCAGCGCATAGGCACGATACGCGACGCCGACAGGATCGTCGTCCTCGATGAGGGCAATGTCGTCGGCATCGGGACGCATAAGGAATTGCTGCAATCTTGCGATGTATACCAAGAGATTGCGTATTCACAACTTTCAAAGGAGGAGCTTGGGGCATGAGCAGAAACGAGTATGAAATCGGCCAGAACAGGCAGCCTCCTCCACGTGTTTTCGGCGGCCCCGGCGGCGGGCCGCGAGGCTTTGGCGGCCCCGGCGGCGGGCGCGGGTTCCCGGGCGCGGGTGAGAAGCCGAAGAATTTCGGCAAGTCAATCAAGAAACTGTTTTCTTACGCTAAAAGATACTTGCCAGCGTTGGTCGTCGCTATTGTTTGCGCGATTATCGGCACCGTGACCACGTTGATGGGCCCGGGCAGGCTCAGCGACATCACGGACGCCATCATGGCGGGCATGCGCACGGGCATCGACCTTCAACGCGTGCTGAGCATCTGCGTGTTCTTGCTCGTCATCTTTGTGTCCGGATCGTTAATTTCCTACGTTCAAGGGTTTGTCATGACGACGGCCACACAGCGGATGGCAAAGGGGATGCGGACGGAGATATCAAAAAAAATCAACAGGCTTCCATTGAAGTTCTTTGATTCGACGACGTATGGCGACGTGCTCAGCCGCGTCACTAACGATGTGGACACGATCACAATGTCCATGAATCAGAGCATCAGCATGCTCGTCAGCTCGATCACGCTGCTTGCGGGGACGTTGATATTGATGCTCGTCACGAATGCCGTGATGGCGGCCACTTCAGTCGCCTCCGCGCTCATCGGGCTCGTGTGCATGCGGATCATCATGAAAAAGGCCCAGCCTTACTTTTCGCGCAACCAAAAGAATCTTGGCAACATGAACGGCCATATCGAGGAGATCTATGCGGGGCACAACGTCGTGAAGGCGTACAACGGCGGGCGCGACGCGATCGAGGCTTTCGACCATATCAACGACGCGCTATACAACAGCAACTGGAAGTCGCAGTTTTTGTCCGGCTTGATGCAGCCTGTCATGAACTTCATCGGAAATCTGGGGTATGTGGCCGTTTGCGTCATCGGCGCTATCCTCGTGATGAACGACAAAATCACTTTTGGCGTCATCGTCGCGTTCATGATGTACATCAGCAACTTCACGCAGCCGCTCGGGCAAATCGCGCAGTCGATGACCGCCATGCAGTCGGCGGCGGCGGCGGCGGAGAGGGTGTTCGAGTTTCTGGAGGAGACAGAGATGCCGGACGAGAGCGGCATTGTCGATTCTTTGGACGAGGTCGAGGGCGAGGTTTCGTTCGAGCACGTTGTTTTCGGCTATTTGCCGGACAAAACGATTATTCATGATTTTTCCGCCAGCATCCTCCCGGGGCAGAAGGTCGCCATCGTCGGGCCGACGGGCGCGGGCAAGACGACGATCGTCAATCTGCTGATGCGCTTTTATGATACCGACAGCGGCGAGATCAGGGTCGACGGGATGCCCATTTCCAAGCTCACTAGAAGGAACGTTCATTCGTTGTTCTGCATGGTTTTGCAGGATACCTGGCTTTTTGAGGGCACGATCAAGGACAATGTCGTCTATAGCAAGATGGGGGTCACGGACCAGGAGGTCAAGGACGCTTGCAAGGCTGTCGGGATGCATCATTTCATCAAGACGCTGCCGCAGGGGTATGACACTGTGCTCGGCGACAACGTGAACATGTCTGCGGGGCAGAAGCAGCTTTTGACCATTGCGCGGGCGATGATCGAGAACGCGCCGCTATTGATTCTGGACGAGGCGACGAGTTCCGTCGATACGCGCACGGAGGTGTCCGTGCAGCAGGCGATGGATAATTTGACGAAGGGGCGGACGTCGTTCGTTATCGCGCACAGGCTTTCGACGATCCGCAATGCCGATATCATTCTTGTCGTGCGCGACGGCGATATCGTCGAGAGCGGCAGCCATGATGATTTGATCGTCCAGGGCGGGTTTTACGCGGAGCTGTACAACAGCCAGTTCGAGCCTGCGTCGTAACGCGGCGCGGGGGTTCGGACAAAAAGTTTTTCTGGTAATTGATAATTATTTCGTGTATAATCGATTCTGCGTGGGCGATGTTGCTTCTTGTTTGCCTGCGTAGGTATAATTTGCCGGTGTGATGGAATTGGTAGACGTGCTGGACTCAAAATCCTGTGGTGGCAACACCGTGTCGGTTCGAGTCCGACCACCGGCACCAAGAATTCCCTGTAACTGCAATGGTTACGGGGATTTCTCTTTTGAATACACTTGAATACAACCATTCGCTGTCCCAGGTAATGAAAAAAGCCGTTATTCAAACCCTGCGGCTACAGGGCTGCGCGACAAAGACGGCGCGATATAGACGGAAGGACAAAAAACACACGGAAGGACAAAAAGATAGTAATTATTGAGGATTTGTGATAAACTGTCAGTGTTAAGCGCGTTGATTGGCTAGCTGCCCTGTTCGGAGGTGTTGTATGAGCGAAGAACAAATTGTAAGAATCTAAAAAAACAAAGTTCACCATGGAAATGGAAGGCTTCACGATTGATGATGAGCAGGAAGATACTGTCAGAAAAATCGTTGGTGGTGAACTTGATACGGATGTATATTTTGCCTCAGTGCATGAGAAAGCCATGAGATACGCTCATGAAGTGTGAATATGGCGGCTTTGAAAAGGAAGTAATTGGAGGGGTTTGAGAACAGTGTAGAAAATTATATACAATTCTACATAATATTACACAAAATGGCAACAATTAACGGTTGACATTCGTGCTTGTCCATGATATAATCGCGGCATGGAAAAATTAGTGTCTATCGGAAAAGCAGCGAAGATACTCGGGGTGTCGGAAGTC
>WRMX01000025.1 GCA_009776905.1 Oscillospiraceae bacterium | reverse complement strand
GGTGCGCGAGGCGGGACTTGAACCCGCACGTACGTATTGTACACTAGAACCTGAATCTAGCGAGTCTGCCAATTCCACCACTCGCGCATCTCCGGCCCGCCCTGCTAACCATGCGGCATATGCAGATATGGCAACGAGCCTACGTCAGTATACCAAGAACAGTATTTTATTGTCAAGCATAACTTGCGCTCATTTGCGCCCGTTTATGACTTGCGCCCATTTGCGCCCGTTCAAAGCAATTTTGTCCCTGTTTTGTTCCTCCACGGCTTGACATCGCACACTCAAATCCTATAAAATGACAGCAGATCGCAATCAGCGTATGACAGGGGTGGTGCTGTGTATAATATAGGATTTGACTACGAAAAATATCTGCAAATGCAATCGGCAAAAATCCGCGAAAGAATCGGGATGTTTGAAAACAAACTTTATCTCGAGTTTGGCGGCAAACTGTTCGATGACCAACACGCAGCCCGTGTCCTGCCGGGCTACATGCCCGATACAAAAGTGGACCTCCTGGTCACGCTGGCCGACATGGCAGAAATCGTCATCGCAATAAACGCATCGAACATCGAATCGAGCAAATCGGTCGGCGATTCGGGCGTGTCATATGACGACGATGTTCTCCGGCTCATCGACGAGTTCCGAAAAAGAAACCTGCACGTCGGCAGCGTCGTTATCAGCCAATACCTCGGGCAGCCCGCTGCAGACAGATTTAAGACATATCTCGAAAGCCTCGGCATAACGGTTTATGTCATGCATTATATTCCCGGTTCTCATTATCCGTCTGATATCCAGCTCATCCTCAGCGATAAAGGATATGGCAACAACGATTACATCGAGACGACGCATCCGTTGGTCGTCATTGCGGCGCCGGGCCCCGGCAGCGGCAAAATGGCAGCATGCCTATCGCAGCTATATCACGAACACAAACGAGGCATCAAAGCAGGGTATGCAAAATTTGAAACGTTCCCTATATGGAACAGGCCGCTGAGGCATATGATTCATTACGCATATGAGGCCGCAACGGCTGATCTTGACGACGTCAACATGATTGACCCGTTCCACCTCGAAGCATATGGCGTCTCTGCAGTCAGCTACAACCGCGATATTGAAGTATTCCCCATACTCAACGCTATGTTCAAGCGTATATGGGGGGTGAGCCCATACAGATCGCCCACTGACATGGGCGTGAACATGGCCGGTTTCTGCATCACAGATGATGAAGTGTGCGCAGAAGCATCAAAACAAGAGCTGATACGCCGCTATTTCAACACTCAGCTCGATTTCGCAAAGGGCAATGTACAAAAATCCGCAGTGTCAAAACTGGAGTTGCTGATGAACAATGCCGGCCAGACGCCCGAAGAGAGGCCCCCCGTGATGCCCGCGCTGGAGAAGGCTGATCTGACAGGCGGCCCTTGCGTCGCGATTGAGCTGCCTGACGGCATGATCTTGACCGGAAAGACCTCTGACTTGCTTGGCGCGTCATCGGCTGCGCTGCTCAATGCCCTGAAGCATATTGCCGGCATCGACGACAGGGTGCCTCTCATTTCCCCTTCTCTTATCGAGCCCATTCAAAAGCTGAAAGTCGGATATCTCGGCAATGAAAACCCGCGGCTGCATACGGACGAGGTGCTCATCGCTCTTGCAATCAGCACCGCCACGAACCCTACTGCCGAAATCGTGCTGGAACAGTTGCCGAAGCTCAGATTTTCCGAAGCGCATTCCAGCGTTATTCTCTCGCAAGTCGACATAGGCGTGTTCAGGCAGCTTGGCATTAACATCACTTGCGAGCCCGTATACCAAAACAAGCGTCTATTCCACAGGAATTAGACGCTTGCATGCCTACGAAACATAGCCCCGGAACAACTCCGGGGCTTTTTCCTATCTTATTGCCAAGCGAACAAATCAGCTATTTCGATAGAGTCGTATTCTGATGTGTATTCAGGCGCAAGCATATCTCTCCATAATAATATTTGGGAGTTAAACAACGATGTTGCGGTCAAATAGCGCAGCGGGCTGTAATCATTTTGCATATAATTCGCAAACGGTATGGCATCATAATCTATTGGCAACCTGTATATGATATGATACCCATAATCGCTCTCGACTAGGCCGCTGTATGAGCCGATATCGAGAGCTGCGCACGCTTCAGTAAAAGATGGCACCATGTCTCCGGGCTGGAACAGATAGCCATCCGGATACGACTGTAAGCCGCCCGAATCATCGCTGTATTCGAGCATGAGTTCATCAAAGAATGAATCAAAATCGTTTCCGTTGTAGCTGTTGAGGCTGGCCAATATTGATTCCGCTTCTGCTTTTGCCGCACCCTCGTCGTCGTCTTGTTTTAAGCAAAGGATATGCTTTGCCATCAGAAATCCATCCATTGACGTATAATCAGCTAGGTCTTCATCGGACATCAGTTCGCCGTTTTCCCCGTATAATTTGTTAAACGTGGCATTCGCCAGATAACTGGTGTCGCATAAGTATTTATATAATTCGAGAGTGCGGCAGCCATTTTCCTCCCATAATACGCGCAGGAAGTCTTCCTCGCTGCCTACCGAGTCAATAGCATTTTGCATATCGTTTTGTAAGACTANGTAATCNTCTTCGCCAAGCGTGACGCTATTGATTTCGGCTCCATATTCAAGCGCTTTGAACATTATTGCATAATCAACCGCAAAATCCATTACTGCTTGCGCGTATGTCCTCCCATCGCTGAGCCTGTCCGTCCAATTCGGGAGCATCCCCGCATAACTGTATAAGATTGCGTTCACGCTGCCGAATAGTTGCAGAAACAGCTCGTCCCACATCACGTTATATCCACCCGCGCGGACCATAAGCGTATCGGGTTGGTATGCGGCGTACGCGGCCTCGAAATCGACTGTCGTCGCTTCGGAAGGCACAGTTTCCACGTTGTTTTCGACATCCGGAGATTCTGTGGCGCTGTCTGTTTGTTCATTTTGGTCTGTCGGCGGCGTTGCGTCGGTCGATAATATGCCATCAGTCGTTTGTGATCCGTCGTCCTGTGTTGATGCTTCCTGAGAAACTCCATTCCCGCCCATAGCGTCCTCATTTTTGCTGCATCCTACGATTGTGGATATCAGCAACATCATGCAGAGTATCATTGCTAGTGTTTTCTTCATTCTTGTCCTCCAATTTGCCGGTTGCTTACTACGAAGCTCTGTGGCAATCATGCCTTCCTATTCCCTGACAGCGCGCTGCGCTGCGCACCGCGCTTCGCACGGCGATAGCACCTGACGGACTGAAATGTGTCTTTTCAGTTAGTGTTTTGCGTCCGTCAGGTACTACTAATATATCGCGAGTTGCTCCCAATAGCAACATAATAGTAAAATAGTTCACAGAAAGTTACAATTTCGGCATATTAGCGCTCATTGCTGCATAGCTTCTTACAAACTTAACGGCTTCATCGACGACAGCCGAGCTTTTAATCTTTAACGCGATTGCCGGGCTTGTTCCCGCAAGCACTTTCACACGGCCGGAGTATTCCGGCAACGCATATAGGCTTGAGACGCTTTCAAACGAAAATTCATTCAGTTTCAGATTGATCCAACCTTCTTTTTGCGAAATTTCCGTTATCCCTGCAAGTGATGCTTCGCTACGCAGCATTGCTATCGACGTAAGCGCGATCACTTCCGGCGGAGGCTCGCCATAGCGGTCAATGAGCTCGTCGATCATGTCTTCGCAGTCTTCCTGCGTGCGAATCAATGCGATCCGTCTGTAAATATCCATTCTCTGCTGGCTTGACGGGACATACTTTTCGGGGATGCTGGCGGAGACGTTTAGATCGGCAGGGCAATCTGCCTTCGATGCCGTCTTTTCGCCCTTCTCCTCCATAACTGCCTCTTCAAGCAGCTTTAAGTACATATCATACCCCACACTCAGCATATGCCCTGACTGCTCGGCGCCGAGTAAGCTGCCCGCGCCCCTGATTTCAAGGTCGCGCATCGCTATCTTAAACCCGGAATTGAACTCTGCAAATTCACGTATTGCGCTCAACCGCTTCTCAGCGATCTCCGTGAGGACTTTGCCTCGGCGAAATGTGAGGTATGCATATGCCCGCCGAGGCGAGCGTCCGACTCGTCCGCGTATTTGATGCAATTGCGCAAGACCAAGCTTGTCAGCGTCTTCGACGATGAGCGTATTAACATTTGGAATGTCAATACCGGACTCAATGATTGTCGTGCATACAAGGACCTGGACTTCCCCTGCGATCATTCGTTCCATGACATCGCTGAGGTTGTTCTCGTCCATCCGTCCATGAGCGACAGCGATGCTGATACCTTCAAGCATTTCCGCGAGCCTCGCTGTCGTGCGCTCGATATTGTCAATTCGATTATGCAGATAATATACCTGCCCGCCGCGCGATACCTCGCGACGTATGGCATCGCATAATATGCTCCAATCATGTTCAAGCACATATGTCTGCACAGGATGACGGCTCTGCGGCGGCTCTTCAATCGTAGACATGTCGCGGATGCCGCTCAACGCCATATTCAGCGTACGGGGTATCGGCGTTGCCGACAGCGTAAGAACATCGACCTGCTTTGCGATTTCTTTGAGGCGCTCTTTGTGGGACACTCCGAAACGTTGCTCCTCATCTACCACAAGCAGCCCAAGTTTTTTGAATATGACATCCTTTTGCAAAAGACGGTGCGTACCGATAACAAAGTCGACTCCTCCGGTTTCCAAGTTTTTCAAGGCATTTTTAATCTGTGCTGCGGAGCGGAAGCGGCTTAACACTTCAATATTGATCGGATACCCTGCAAACCTGCGCATCGATGTGACGAAATGCTGCTGCGCAAGCACAGTCGTCGGGACGAGTATTGCTGCTTGATATCCGCCAAGCACGCATTTCATCACGGCGCGGAGCGCGATTTCGGTCTTGCCATACCCGACATCACCGCAAAGCAACCTATCCATCGGAACGGCTTTCTCCATGTCTTCTTTAATCTCTTGCGCGCATTTTAATTGGTCATCCGTCTCTTGATATCCGAATTTTTCCTCGAATTCCGTTTGCCAGACAGAATCCGGCGCAAATGCGAGCCCCTTTATGCGTTGTCTTTGCGCGTAGAGTTTTATTAGCTCGCGAGCCATCTCTTTTGCAGCGGACTTTGCTCGCGACTTCACCTTAGACCAGTCAGCTCCGCCTAGCTTGGAGAGCTTGATTCCATGCGTATGGCCCTCGTCCGCGCCGCTATCCGCCCCGCCTATGTATTTCGCAACCATGTCAAGCTGCGTTGCAGGGACATACAGGCTGTCCGTGCCGGCGTATGCAATTTTCACATAGTCTTTTTGCACGCCGTCGATCGGAATCAGAAAGAACCCGACAAATCTGCCTATGCCATGTTGGTCGTGCACCACAAGGTCGCCGGGAGATAGATCGGAGAAGCTCTGTATTTTTTCCCTGTTCGTCTTTTTTCTGGGCTGCAAAGATCGGCGGCGGATGGGCTGTACGAGTATTTGCCCCTCTGTTATCACCGCTAGCTTAATGCCGGGATATTCCATCCCTGCCGACAAGTCCCCCTCAGCAATATAGCATTCCCCGCTTCGCGGCAGCGCTTGAAGCGAATAATCCAGTGATGTTGCCACGCCGCGATCTTCCAGAAACTCCATCAGTGCCGATGCCCTGCGCTTGTCATGGCACAATATCACTGTCCTGAAGCCAGCTTCTTTATAATATGCAATATCTGAAGCGGCTGTTTCCATGCTTCCTCCATATGAGGAGAGGCGTTTTGCGCTGATGTTCAGAAGCATTCTCGGTTGTAGAGGGTATGAGCTGCCGGTGAAACTATCCATCATTACGACCGGGTATAAGCTGATATTTGCCAAATAGCCTGCCCAGTCTTCTGCAAACCGGACGAATCCGCTCTCAAGTATTCCGGCTTCCAACAAGGCAACGCAATCTTCTCCGAGTAGTTTCAAGAAGTTCTCTGCGCGTTCTTTGACTCGTGCGGGCTCACAGATAAAAACGATCGCATCATCGCCGAGATAGCTAAGGGCTGTTGCCATCGGATATATCAGTTCCATATATCTGTCTGCTGCCGGAAAACTGCGTTCGCTCTTTATTCGTTCGACATCATTTGCCAGATTCTTCAATAGCGTCTGACTGGTCGATCTCCGCTTATTAAGACGGGCAATATGGTTTTCCAATGCATGCGCCAAGCCAATGGCGCCATTGCCATGCTCCGAATCATCAGAAGCATCGGAATATAAATTGATGAGCGTTTCAGCGACCGGTGATATGCGTAATATATCAAGCTGCTCTGTGCGCCTTTGCGATTCGATATCAAAAAAGCCCATTGAATCGACCTCGTCGCCAAAAAACTCGCATCTCACCGGTTCATCATATATCGGAGAGAATACATCCAAAATTCCTCCGCGTATGGCGAATTGACCTGCTCCCTCCACCTGGTCGCTCCTTGTATATCCGCTCTTGACAAGCTTCATTGAAAGGTCATCGAGGTGACAGACTCCACCGACTTTCACAGTGAGCGAGGCATCTCTCAGAACATTCGGCGGCATCGTTCGCTGTAGAGCGCCACTTATGGACATTACGACGACCGGCGCTTGTTGATCGGCCAGCGCCGCAAGCGTCGATAACCTACGCTGCTCGATCTGGTGCGACACAACCTCCGCGCTATGGAAGGTGAACTCTCTCGATGGAAGAGCAAATGACTCTTCCATTGTAAATACNGAGATGTCATTCGCNAGGCGAACTGCTTCATCTTCGTCCNCGCATATGACGACAACAGGGCGCATAGTTGCAGTGCGGACTGCTGCAGCGACATGCGCTCTGTGAATCTCTGACAAGCCCGATATCACGGCCGGGCAAGCGCCTGCATCAATTCCTGCGACCAAACGTCCAATGTCTGAATCTTCTAGAATGGTTTTCGTTAATTTAAGCATACTTGCAATCCTCACTTAAAGGATGTCTAAGCTAACGTGGGGTTTGTGCCAGATAACTTAGGAGCTTTGCGCGGTGCTAAGTCCTAGCGACCGTAAATATCTTGTTATTTACGTATGTTATGAATCGCTGAGGCATTAGCGTGAAGCTCCGCCCCGAGATTCGACAAAACGGGATAGCCCCGGTATCAACAATACCGGGGGATGTTTCACGTGAAACAATTTCTAATAAGGGGTGCGGAGATATCTACCGTCAACTATCGCTGCTTGCTCCGAAGCGCGCGGAAAGACGCTTAATGATCAATGGGTATGCCGCAATGACCCATGTCAACAACAGGAAATATCTGATCGAATCGACAAGCAGTCCCGTGCCGATTATGAGCTTCAACCCTTCCTTTATAACCAAAACGCCGGCCATTCCGGCAACAAACTTGATTACTTGCATGAGCACACTCTTCGTCTTAACCGAGAAGTCGATGTACAACCTCTCAACGAACATACCTGCCGCAAATCCGGCTCCGGCGCTCGCTGCTTTCAAGCAATCGCTTACGTACTCCTGTTCAATCTCTTTAAACGCGAACATCACTGATGCTGTTATAGAAACCGCTAAGGCAAACGCGAGCATCAGTATTGCTGTAAGCAATGCTGACTTGAAATCGATGTTGTCTCCGGAAAAGAATCTGACCGCAGCCACCACCAGCAGGGAAGACACGCACAAAGAAACCGCCACATCGAGCAGCGTATGCACGCCNAGGTACAACCTGGAAAAGGCTATCAGAANCACCAGTAAAAAGCATGCTGCTCTGACATATNTTTGTTTGATATATATGCCAAGAGAACCGAATAATGCTGTTGCGCTCTGAGTATGCCCGCTTGGGAACGAATATCCCGTCGCAGCAACTTTTGCTGAAGGTATGGGTGTGAGCGTTGGGTCAATGATCCAAGGACGATCGATCCTGAAGCAGATTTTCAAGCATTGCACGCTCAGGCCCGAAAGAAAGTATGCAATGCCGATGCCATATGCGACTTTTTTATTTATGCACCAAAATATCGCGCAAATAATAGCGACTGCGACCGTTTCCTCGCCAAGGCGAGTTATCAGGCTGAATAATGTATTGAAAAACGGCATTCGCATGCTCTCAATTTGATGCAATAATTCCATATTCCGTCTCCCGACTGAATCAATGCGCCGATGCCCTGCAATGCGCAAGCTACAGCGNCTTATAAAGGGTTGCTCATTATNCTTGCGAACCTCCTGGGGTATGCGGCTGGAGTTGCGGANGTTTTTTGAATCACCGCTATGCTGTGCACAATNTCCGTACCAGGAATAACGTATGGCACGGATTCAACAAAGTCGGCGCCGAGNAGATGAATAGCATTGCGCGCTTTCTCGATCTCATTATATGCATCGGGGCCTTTCATTGCTAAAAACTTGCTCCCGACTGTCAAAAACGGGATACATAGCTCGCATAGTACATTCAATTGCGCCAATGCTCGAGAAATGGCTATGTCAAAACTTTCACGGTATTCAGACAAATGAGCAGCTTCTTCCGCGCGAGCTTGCAGACATAATACGTCAATTCCCAAAGTGGCGCACAATTCACTCAAAAAGTCCACACGCTTTTTCATTGCGTCGAGCAAGGTCAGTTCTACGGTTGGTTCCGCAAGCTTGATAGGTATCCCGGGGAAGCCTGCGCCGCTTCCAACATCGATAAGGCGCTTTCCGTGAAATTCTACAGTATTTATCGCAGCCAGGGAATCAAGAAAGTGCAACCGCGCAACATCCTCTGCGTTCTTAATCGCGGTAAGGTTCTGCTCTTTTCCACGCTGTTCAAGCAATGTGCAGTAAGACTCAAACGCAGCAATAGACACTTGCGATAATTGTATGCCCATCTGCTGCGCTCCGAGCTCGATAATCCGTGATATCATGCTCCGGTCTTCCCCGATGTTTCTTTTAATATGTCGCGTATCTCCGCCAAAAGCAGCTCTTCCTTTGTCGGTTCCGGAGGCACCGGCGGTTTCGGCTCATCATCCTGTTTCTTTTTGAACCTGTTTACGGTCTTTACGAAGAGAAAAACTGTCATCGCCACAATCAAAAAGCTGATGACACTATTTATAAACAAACCGATCCCGAGAGTCGTCGGTTCCGCATTGCCATATAACCTCGGCAGCTCAATCTCCCAGGTCTTAAAATCTACGCCTATCAATATGCCGATCAGCGGGGTTATCACGTTCGTGACNATCGATGTTATCACCGCGGAGAACGCACCGCCCATAATCACGCCNACCGCCATGTCGAACATATTGCCTTTTATTGCAAAAGTCTTAAACTCATTAAAAAATTTCTTCATAAGCATTCATCTCGCTCTATCATATATATATATATTGCGGCCCCTATCTGCTTAACGTGGGACTCGCGCCTCACAACCCGAATGCCGCGCTCCAAGGCACATAAGCTCTGCTATCGAGAATCGGCCGGAGATATCAGCTCGATGCCGCCCAGATACTTGCTCAGCACCTTCGGAACTTCGATGCTTCCGTCACTGCGTTGATTTTGTTCAACCAATGCAGGCAGAATCCGGCTGGTCGCAAGTCCCGAGCCATTTAGCGTGTGCATATAGTCAATTTTCCCCGTCTCTGCCCTTCTGAAGCGCATAGCCCCTCTGCGTGCCTGATAGCAACGCGCATTGGAAACAGATGACACCTCTTTATACCCATTCATCGACGGTATTTGGATTTCAATATCATAGGTGCGCGCCATCGCAGCAGAACAATCGCCCGCTGCAAGCTTCACTGTCCTGAAATGAAAACCTAATGCTGCGACAAGGGCCTCGGCTTTCCCGACGAGCTCATCAAACGCGGCATCAGAGCCTTCCGGAGTGGTATACTGCACCATCTCGACCTTGTTGAACTGATGCCCTCGCACCATTCCGCGCTCGTCGGAACCATATGTGCCGGCCTCGCGACGGAAACATGGCGTATATGATATATACTTCTTCGGAAGCTCCGCTTCGTTGACTATTTCATCACGATGGATCGAGACGAGCGCCGCTTCGGCAGTCGGAAGCATGTAGTGTATTCTATCGTCTGTCGGGTTTGCGATTTTGTACACTTCATCCGCGAACTTCGGGAACTGCCCCGCAGTGAGCCCGCATTGGTATTCCAACATATGCGGCACGAGCAGCAGCTCATATCCATCCGCAATATGCGTATCGATAAAAAAGTTCAGAAGCGCCCATTCGAGCCGCGCGCCCATGCCCCTGTAGACCCAAAATCCGCTCCCTGCGAGTTTTACTCCGCGGGGATAATCGATGAAACCAAGCTCAGTGCATAGATCGACATGGTTTTTGGGCTCGAAATCAAACGTTTTCGGCTCACCATGATATCGCAAGGGTTCGTTATTTTCTTTGCCGCCGGGTGCTAAATCATTGTCGGGTGGGTTTGGCAACCCCAGCATCAAGTCGTTAAGCTCTGCTTCAACCTCGCGTAATTCAATATCCGCAGCACGTATTTTCTCTTTCAGATCATTCATCTGTGCCACAAGCCCGGAAGCATCGCCTCCTTCTTTTTTTATCTGCGGAATTTGCTTTGATGCTTTGTTTTGCTCAGCTTTGTCGGATTCCACAGACGCAATCAGCGTGCGCCGCTTTGTGTCCAAGTCTAATATACGGGTGATTTCCGCCGCGCAATCAGCGCCCTTTTTCATAAGGCGCTCCTTGATATCACCAGGTGATTCGCGTATGAGCTTGATGTCAATCATTTTATTGGCTCCTTACTTTTTCGATTATCACTAATATATGGCTTCGCGCCGGTGCACCGCGCTTCGCGCGTCGATGGCGCCTTAGTACCTGACGGATGCACAACACTAACAAAAAACAAGATGTTCTTAAATCCGTCAGGTACTAACACCGCGCGAAGCGCGGTGCGCAGCGTAGCTGCGTGAGGGACAAGCGAGTAGAGCGAACTTCCCCCCCACGAAACCTTGTTTCGCGGGGACCCCGGAAGATTTCGCTCGTAAGCGAGCTGTCCCGATGGGTTGTGGAGCGGAGCCTCACGTTAGTGTATGGACGACAATTCGCCGTATAAAACGTCAAAATCATCGATGCTATAGTACTCCAGTTCGATTTTTCCTCTTCCATTTCCATGTTTGATTGCCACCCGTCGCCCTAAAGCAATCTCGAGCCGCTCTCTCGCTTCGCTGAAATAGTCGACATCGTCGCCTGCTTGCTTTTGATGGCCGGCGGAATCGTTGTTCATCTTCTTGACCAACGATTCAACTTCCCGGACATTCAGGTCATTCTTTATAATCAATTGCGCGGCAGAGATTATGTCAACATCATTCTTAATTGCCAACAGAGCCCTTGCGCTGCCGACCGCTAAATCATTATTTTCGACAAGTTTGATGAGCTGCTCGGGAAGCGTGAGGAGCCTGAGAGAATTTGCAACAGCGGAACGTGATTTGCTGACTCTTTGCGCGACCTCCTCCTGCGTCATGTTTGAGGCATCCATCAACGATTTGAACCCACGCGCCTCTTCTATGGGGTTTAAGTCCTCACGCTGCAGGTTTTCGACCAGCGCAAGCTCAGTTGCCTTCGTGTCGTCGGCAACAACAATGCGTACGGGAACTTCGTCGAGCCCGGCGTCCCTCGCAGCCCGCCACCTTCGTTCTCCTGCAACGATTTGATAATATCCATCGCTGATGCTTCTGACTGTCAGGGGCGACATGATGCCATGTTCGCGTATCGATTCCGTCAATTCGTCGATTCTGTCCTGCTCGAAAACAGAACGCGGTTGATCGGGACGCGGTTCGATCATCCTGAGCGGCAGATATATGAAGTCGTTGGGCGCATCCTCAACGGCCGCATCGCCAAACAGCGCGCCCAGACCGGTTCCAAGCCCTTTCCCGGTTTTTGCCATATTATCGACCACTCCCTTGCTAATACATTATTATGTCTTTATAATGAGTTTCTCTTCATCAACTGTTTCGCCAGCTCGTAATATGCAAGAGACCCTCGCGACGGTTTGTCATATTCGGTCACAGGCATCCCATGGCTCGGGGCTTCTGCAACGCGGATATTTCGAGGTATCGACACGCTAAAAACCTTCGTGCTGAAAAACTTCTTGATTTCTGCCGCGACTTGCGACGAAAAATTCGTGCGCGCATCATACATTGTCAATAAAACGCCCTCAATATCCAATTGCGGGTTCAGCGCTTTTTTGATCATCCGAATCGTCGTCATCAGGTCGGACAAGCCTTCCAGCGCAAAGTATTCGCACTGCACCGGTATCAACACGGTGTCCGCAGCGCATAGTGAGTTCAGCGTCAGCATCTCGAGCGAAGGGGGGCAGTCGACAAGGATGAAGTCATAATTCTCGCGAATGCTCTCTAACACGTTCTTGAGAACAAACTCGCGGTTTTGCGTCATCACAAGCTCAACGCCGGCGCCGGACAATATCTTGTTTGATGGCAGAACATCCCCATATGGAGTTTTCGTAATCACGGAAGCCGCCGTCACGCCGTCGATAAGGACATTATACATATTTGTTGCGATCTTGTTTTTGTCGATGCCCATGCCGGATGTCGCATTTCCCTGCGGGTCCATGTCACACAGCAATATACGCATGCCTTGCTCTTTCAGAGCTGCACATAGGTTAATGCAGGTGGTTGTTTTTCCAACCCCACCTTTTTGGTTTGCTATTGCGATTATTTTTCCCATTGGACTACCTTCCTGACGTATTATAGCATATGTAGGCTTATATACAATATCTTTTTCACCTTGCCATATTCTGTTAGCTGGTGTAAACTGACGTGAGGGCGGAGCCTCACGTTAATTATTGAGGGGAGATTTTTATGGAAGCAATCGTAAAGATGGTTAAGATGGCCAGAAAGTACTGGGGGCTGATAATAATATCATTCATATTGGTATTGTTTGCGACTGCTCTCAGCCTGGTGTCGCCGTGGATGATATCGCGGCTGACGGCAGAAATGAACTCAGCAACAGGCATCGACATGCACATGATCGTCGCATACTCATTCGTGCTCGGAGGCGCATTCCTGATCAGAGGTCTCTTGAAATTCTCGAGCTTCTATATATCGCATTATTGCGCCTGGACATTCGTACCCGGCCTTACAAATATCGTATACGAAAAACTACAGAAGCTTTCGATGCGCTTTTACCACGACAAGCAAACCGGCGAGCTGATGAGCCGGGCTGTGAACGACGTGCGGCAAATGGAAATATTGTTCGCGCACACGCTGCCCGATCTGCTGTCCAGCGCGGTGATATTGATACTCGTTACCGTCGTCCTATTCTCAATAAATACTGCGCTTGCAGCGCTTACGATGATTCCAATTCCGCTGATTATTATTTCGAGCGCCATATTCATGAAAAGGGTCGGCGGCATCAATGGCAAAATCATGGGCGTGCTTGGGGAGCTTAACGCGACTCTCCAGGACAACATATCCGGGATAAAGGAAATCCAGGCATTTGGCCAGGAGGCGCGGGAGCTTCGTAAAATTTCCGAAATCGACGACAGGTTTTCCAAAATCAACATGAGATGGAGCAAGGTTACGAGCTTTTTTGCGCCTTTCATTGAATTCCTGACATCCATTGGCACAATATTCGTAATCGCGTTTGGCGGATACCTGGCAGTACATGGAAAGATGACAGCCGCCGAGATAGTAGGTTTCGTATTATATCTCAGCCTGTATTATCAACCTATCTCCGCTCTCGCGCAGCTCACTGAGGGCGTATTGACCGCCCGGGCGGGCGCAAAAAGAGCAATAGAGATACTGGACGCATTCGAAGAAATCACCGACTCGCCAAATGCAGTGGAAATGACCGATTGCGACGGTAGCGTCGAATTCAAAAATGTCGGGTTTCATTATATTGAAGGGCAGCCGATCCTCAGCGACATAACTTTTAAAGCCGAAAAAGGCCAAATGATCGCGCTTGTCGGCCCGACGGGCGTCGGGAAGACCACGTTGGTGTCGCTGCTTGAAAGGTTCTACGACCCCATCGAGGGGCAAGTTCTGATATCCGGCCATGATATAAAAGACATTACTGTCGCTTCTCTTAGAAAAAACATGTCGATAATTTTACAGGATGTGTTTTTATTTAATGGGACAGTCGCGGACAATATCGGGTATGGCATCGAGCACGCGACTGCCGATGAAATCAAGAACGCCGCGATAATCGCATGCGCAGATAAGTTCATCAGCGAGATGCCGGAAGGGTATAACACGATAATCGGCGAGAGGGGCATTCGGCTGTCCGGCGGGCAAAAGCAGCGTATCGCTATTGCGCGAGCGGTTCTGCGTGACGCGCCGATTCTTATAATGGATGAAGCGACGGCTGCGGTCGATGTAGAAACCGAAGCCGAGATACAAAAGGCTATCTCAACGCTGGTCGGGAATCGGACGGTATTTGTGATCGCTCACAGGCTGTCAACTGTCAAAAAAGCAGATATGATCCTTGTCCTTGAAAACGGGCGCATTGTTGAGACGGGAACGCATGACGAGCTGGTCAATGCAAAAGGCCTTTATGAAAGGCTTTGCCTCATTCAGCTTCAAGCCAGCGAGGATGTCATGCGTGCGCTGTCACAGTATTCCGGAGAAGCAGAAGTCGATATGTAATAATGCAACGCAGGGGCTCCACCCTGCAGCCATTTTGTCCTGCCTGTCGGCAGATGTGTTGGCTTGCAGGGGGACCCCCACATTCATTAGTCGCTTAGTTTCGTGCGCTAATTGCTTAGTTTCGTGCGTTATTGTCAGTCGTTATTAAGCGCCTGATATTCCGGACGCCTTGTGCTGGCAATTGTATCCGGGCGGACAGATGCCTCCTGCGTGATGCTGGCGTCGATAAAAATGATTGGCTTCCCAACGCGCTTGATGTCCAGCGGGCAATGCTTCATATCTTTTGGAATGAAGATGTAGCACGGATAATTGATCTTCAGTACTTCATCCCCCAACGTGAATTCGACATCAGCGTCGAACTCGGAGAAAACCTCTGCGCCAAGCAGGTATATCCATTGATCGAACGGATGGACATGCGTGGGGCTGCCAAGAATCTCGGGCGCCGTAATGTGTGCGAAACCCATGGCCAAAGCGGATTCCTTGATTTCTGCGGGGCCTAAGCCGGTAACCATCGGTTTTGTAATGGTGTCGTGGATCGATTTCCATGGTTTCAACTCATAAACGTACTCTTCCCTCTTCAGATTTTCGAGTCTGGGCATCTCGGCCATAATTCTAGTCCTCCTAATATAATATTTGTGTATTTTATACAACTTTGCGTTACAAACATGAGCCTTCGGCCCACAACACGGAAGTTGCGAGTCGTTATATTCGGCAGCCTGATAACATTGAAATAACAGGGTTATCAGGCTGCCGATGGTACACCTTCAGGGACTCGAACCCTGGACACCCTGATTAAGAGTCAGGTGCTCTACCAACTGAGCTAAAGGTGCGCTTGGCTAGCCTACCACATTGCAATAAACCTTGTCAATATTATTTTTTCGCGTGTGTTTCTATTCGCCGAACGGAAGGGCCAATTGACCACCATTGTCCCTCAACCTCATTTGCGCGACAAGCTCTCTGAGCAATGCCGCCTGGGAACTCATCTCTTCCGAAGCCGCCGCTTCTTCTTCTGCGGTCGCGCTGTTGTGCTGCACGACCTGCGCAACCTGGTCGATGCCTGTATTGATCTGTGTGATCCCCATTGACTGTTCTTCGGAAGACCTGGCAATCTCACCGACCAACTGGCTGCTCTCATTAATCCCCGAAACGATGCCCGCAAGGCTCTCCGCCGTTTCGCCGGCGATGCGCACGCCTAAGTTTGCTTTCTCGATTGAGTTCTCGATCAAGCTGCCTGTCTCCTTTGCGGCTTCGGCGCTCTTTGCGGCAAGATTCCTGACCTCCTCAGCCACGACAGCAAAACCTTTGCCATGCTGCCCGGCTCTCGCTGCTTCAACGGCAGCATTGAGGGCAAGGATGTTCGTTTGGAAAGCAATATCGTCAATTACTTTAATGACTTTGCTGATAGAACCGCTGGCATCGTTGATTTCATTGACAGCGCCCATCATATCGTTCATCTGCATCGTGCCTTTTTCAGCATTGCTCTTGATCGTATCGGCAAGGGTCGCGGCTTTTTCAGCCATGCCGGCATTCGCCTTTGTTTTTAGCGAAATATCGGTGATGGAGCTCGACAATTCCTCAATTGAAGCGGCTTGTTCCGTAGACCCCTGCGCGAGAGCCTGAGCAGCATCCGCGATTTGCTTCGCTCCAATGACAAATTGCCCCGCAGCGGTGTTTATCTCGCCAAACATATGATTCATGCTATCTGACATCTCCCGTACAGACAGCCCTAGCTTGTCCTTCTCGGACAACGGAGTGAACTCGACGGTCAAATCACCGCCGGCGACGGTCTCCAAAGCATCGCTGACCTCGGAAATACGTTTCACGAACGAGCTGGCGGAGTAAATCAACCTGCCTATCTCATCCGGCTTTGAAGAGTATGTGTTTATTGTTTCGATATCTTTTTGCGTAAGCGTGATATCACCGGAATCGCAGTATTTGCTGAAGAACGCAACGACCGGCGTCAGCGGTTTTGAAATGGCGTTTTTCGTCGTAATGAAGATCAAAAGCCCGGCAAGAATAAGAATCACGACCGTCGTTGGCACAACGATGACGACTACGTCCGTGATAGGCTTCATGACAACCTTCGTCGGCAGCACGGTCACCATGCGCCATCCCGTGGCGCTCAGCGTGCATGAAGCAAAGAAGCTGGGCACGCCATTAGCGTCTTTAAACTTATACACTCCATCGCCGGACGCGATGTTATTCCAAAGATCGGAATAAAAGCCATTCCTGACGGTTGCGAGGTTATTGAAATTCCCCTTTGTATCGGGCGCGAGCGTATTGTCAGGGTGAATCAAGATATCGCCGTTAGAATTGACGAGCATTGCATAACCGGAGGGGTCCAAACTGGACGAAAATGTTATGTCTTGCAAGACATTCACAAGAATGTCGATAGCAACAACGCCCACAACATTGCCGTCCTTAACGACCGCTCGGGCGACGGAAATACACAGGTCGCCTGTCGCAGTGTCAACATACAGCGGAGTGACGCCCGCGTTGTTGATATCTTGCATGGCAAGCTGATACCAACTGCGCTCGGTCGCCCTCCACCCTTTTGCATATTCGTCCTCAATCGCAAATCCGCTGCCCATAACAGCGGTGTTGTCGGGGAATCCCATATAAAAGTCCTGATACACGCTGTTGTCATTCAACAACGAGCGCAATATCCCCTGCAATGACTCCTTTGAATAGTCATTGACACGAGAAATCGCCGATGCCGCCGCATTTGCCGAAGCCTTGTGATATGTAAGCCACTCGTCCATGATGAGCGCCTGTCCCTCGGTCGCATATTGAGCCTTCTCAGTGGACTCCTTGACAATCGCGCTCCCGGAGATAAGCATTGAAATCCCGACAGTAACAACGATGCCAAAAAGGATGACGCAGAGCATTATCACTGTAATTTTTAAACCTATACTTTTCACATGAATTCTCCTCTCACAACTCATCGGCAGATTTACGGCCTTCTGCGCAGGGAATGATGCTCAAAATAGTTATACTCTCTCCCAGATGGTCGCGACTCCCATGCCGCCACCGATACAAAGCGTCGAAAGGCCAATTTTTGAACCCCTTTTGATCATCTCATGTATCAATGTCACGATGATCCTGGCTCCGGATGCTCCGACAGGATGCCCGAGAGCGAGAGCACCTCCGTTGACGTTGACAATATCCATATTGAAACCTAAATCACGCGCAACAGCGACCGACTGGGCAGCAAACGCTTCGTTCGCTTCGATGAGATCGATGTCGCTCATTGCCAGGCCCGCCCTTTCAAGGGCTTGCTTCGTAGCAAAGACAGGAGCGACCCCCATGATCGCAGGATCGATGCCGCCATGGCCCCAGGAAACCAATTTTGCAAGAGGCTTTAAACCATGCTTCTTGACAGCATCGCCCGAAGCGAGAATTATAGCCGCAGCGCCATCGTTGATTCCGGAAGAGTTGCCCGCAGTCACCCTGCCTCCATCTGGCTTGAAAGCCGGCCTTAAGCCCGCAAGAGCATCAGCGCTTGTCTTTCTGGGAAATTCATCGACTTTGAAATCGACGAAATCTTTTTTTACCTTGATCGGCACAGGAACAATTTCGTCCTCGAAGCGCCCCGAAGCAATTGCAGCGGCGGCTTTATCCTGAGACGACAACGCAAAAGCGTCGAGATCCTCACGCGTGATGCCCCATTTGTCGCAGACGTTTTCAGCAGTGATGCCCATGTGGTAGTTGTTGAAAACATCAGTCAGGCCGTCATTGACCATAGTATCGACGAGCGTGGAGTTGCCCATACGCGCTCCATAACGCGCAGCAGGGACGGAATACGGCGCGGCGGACATGTTTTCAGTCCCGCCTGCGAGAACGATCTCCGCGTCTTCAGCAGCAATCGCTCTCGCCGCTTCGATGACGCTTTTCATTCCAGACCCGCACACCATGCCGACAGTATACGCCGGAACCTCAACGGGGATGCCCGCGCCGATCGAAACCTGGCGCGCGACGTTCTGGCCGAGCCCTGCAGTCAGAATACATCCGAACATGACTTCGTCAATGTCGCCGGGGGTAATACCTGCGCGTTCGATAGCCGCTTTCGCGACGATCTCGCCGAGTTTGGGGGCGGACGTGTTGCTCAGCGTTCCGCCAAAGCTGCCGATGGCCGTACGGCAGCAGCTTACAAGATAGATGTCTCTCATTAATATACCTCCAAAATATTCAGGAGCCCGGGGCATAAGTCACAAATGCGCGTCTTTTGGGACTCTGTCCCAAGCACCTTGCATGTCGTGTTGGATAATATATAATATTAAGCATGAATTGTCAACACTCCGCAAGTTTTTCGTTTGCGTATTTGAATAGATACGTTTCAATTCACGCCCGGTGAGGTAGGGCGTGAACAGAACTCTATAATTGCATAATCCTTGCATTTCTGACGGAGATAATGTATGTTGTATGCAAAACGATAAACACGCTCAGAGGAGGGACTCGCAGCGCTATGTCGGAAAACAAAAACAAACTCGTGTCCGAATCGCAGACCGAACAAATACAAATCGTGCTGTCCGGCGACATCAACGGATATGGCAGACTCTTCGGCGGACGCCTTGCAGAATGGATCGATGTTGTTGCAGTCGTCGTCGCAAGGAGACACTCAGGCCATGAAGTAACCACCGTTTCCATTGACAATCTGCATTTCAAAGCTCCGGCTTATGTGAACGAAACCGTAGTCCTGATCGGGCGCGTCACATATGTCGGCCGCACTTCGATTGAGGTCAAGGTGGAGACATATGCCGAAAACCTGCGCGGCGAACGGAATATGATCAACAAAGCATATGTCGTCCTGGTCGCTATTGATGAAAACGAGAAACCTGTTCCCGTACCCGGCCTAATCCTCGAAAATGATGAGCAGCGCGATGAATGGGCTGCGGGAGCAAGGCGTTATGATTTCATCAAGCGCAGACGTTATGAAGACGCATAGGGCTGTCTCTCCGGAAAATTTCACTTGACAAAGCATATGCGCGAATTGTATACTTGCTAAGCATCAGCAAAGCGATATAATGGCCCGTTGGTCAAGTGGTCAAGACGGCGGCCTCTCACGCCGCAAACAGGAGTTCGACTCTCCTACGGGTCACCACTTTTGTTTTCAACAAAAACATAATTACACACAAAAACAGAAATACCCCCTTGACAAAGGGATGCATTTAATATAGCATGATGGTCAAGGCATATGCGGAGCTCTCCAAAGCCCAAGCGGCATCTGCGCCACATATGCTTCGAGAAGTTAATATAATCCTCAATAGCTCAGCCGGTAGAGCATGCGGCTGTTAACCGCAGGGTCGTTGGTTCGAGTCCAACTTGGGGAGCCATCTAAAAAGCCTGATTTTTATCAGGCTTTTTGGCTTATATACAGAAAAATCGATCCATAAATTGGTGTGGGCGTGTTTTGTGTATCACTTTATACATTTTGGGGTATTACTGCATTAAAACAGTTTGTGTATTATGCAATAAAATAAGCATAGAGTACCTATTCTAGCGAGGGGTTCCACCCCCACAACCCGGACGCCGCACGATATGAGGGAGGTATGGATGGCAACGAGAGAGGAGCTTATCTATGAAAAACAAAGCTGCCCTTGTGGCGCTATCAATAATCACACTGCTTATAATGCGATTGCCAATAACGGTATATGCAGATGACTGCATTGAGAACATGCCCGGAGTGGAGCCTCCGTTAATTATATATGAGGATAACTCCCCTGCTGTTTGGGTAGGAGGCAATTTCACGGTAGATCCCAGATTTATTGAGTCAGAAGGATTAAATGTAATTCGAGGAGATTTGATTGTACAAAATGGCGAACTGCTTGGCATTGGGGTTGTGGGAGCAGGTTCCGGCATCTTTCCAACTATGGACAGCGTTATGCTTGCTGTGGGCGGTAACATAACCACAACGACCGGCAGCAAAGTGAAAATTGGCGCCACGATTCCAGCCGGAACAATATCTGCCCTTGCGTTGATTGGCGGAGAAATAAGCGAAGATGGATCCGTCATGGCTGTATATTCCGATGAAACAGAAGGCTCAATGAATATTTTTACAAAGTTGGGCGCTACGGCAACCTCTCTTTGGTCGAACTTTGAAGCTGAATTGAGGATAGAATCCGCCAAGCTCGCGATGATGGAATCAACAGGTACTGTTACTTCGCTTCTTGATTATGCGGTATTTACCGGCAATGAGCCAAACACGTCAATACAAGTATTCGAGATCAGTGCAGAGGATTTACTTAACTTTTCTTCTTGGGGAGGGTTCAAGTTTTTCAATATTGACAGATTGGAAAATGGCCGGTTCGCCCCAATCGTTATCAACGTAACCGGTGAAACTGTGACCATGTATCAAAACTCTGTAGTTTTTGGCAATGCTCAAGTGAATATATTCGAGTCGCTGGATTTTGGTAATGCCGCTTCTGCTATCCTTTGGAACTTTGTAGACGCTGTTGAGTTAAATATTATCGGAACGTCGCAGGTAATGGGTACAATTATAGCGCCCTATACAGAAACAGTGAATATCACCGCCCATACCAATGGAAGATTGTTTGTAAATGGAAACTTGACCCGTTCGGGCGAAGGAACAGAACACCATAACTATCCGTGGAGCGGTGGTGGTTGGTATTTCGAATGTAGTCACGAGCCGCTCCGGGGTATCCCCGAAGACCCCGAAGACCCGATAGACCCCGGCGACCCCGAAGACCCCGAAGACCCCAGCGACCCCGAAAACCTCGAAGACCCGATAGACCCCGAAGACCCTGACGACCCGGAAACCCTCGGAGACCAGATAGACCCCGAAGACCCCGGCGACCCGGAACCCCTCAAAGACCCGGTAGACCCTGAATACCCTGACGACCCGGTAGCCCGCGAAGACCTCGAAGACCCTGAATACCCTGACGACCCGGTAGCCCGCGAAGATCCCGAAGACCACGAAGACCCCGGAACGAGATACACTGCCGTGAATCGTGAAATTGACGACCCGGTCGACTCCAGAGTTGGACATACTGCCATGAGTCGTGAAATTGATGATTCTATCGACACGGAAGATTTAGGTGATCTGGACGAACCCGGAGCCGGATACACTAACGACAGCATAGAGCTTCCGAATACGGGGATTAATGGCACAATCATGCAGTGGTTGATAATGATTTGCTGCTCTGCTGCACTTTGCATCTTTTCAGCACTTTTGTGGCAAAAAGTAAAAACAAGATAGTTTAAATTTATTGCAATAGATAAGACCTCCGAATAAACATCAACTTGATACAGGAAAATGCTTATAACGCTATTGACTATTGCCGTCAATAGCGTTATAAAGTGTTAACAGCTGATGCAAACTGAAAGGATGACTGTCTATCATGTCAAACTATAGCCTGGAAATCAACAAACTGGTCAAACGATTCGGAAAAATCACAGCTCTCGACGGGATCGACCTCACGCTCGGCCATGGCGAAGTATTCGGATACATCGGGCCGAACGGCGCAGGAAAGACGACAACAATTCGCGTGCTTCTTGGGATTCTGCAAACCACAGAGGGCAGCGCTCGCGTCTTTGGGATGGATGCTTGGAAAGACGCGGTTGAGATACACAAACGAATCGCCTATGTGCCCGGTGATGTGAACCTCTGGCCAAACCTGACAGGGGGCGAAGTCATAGACTTGTTCGTCAGTTTGCGCGGAGAAATCGACAGGGCTCGCAGGGACAGGCTCATTAAGATGTTCGATCTGGACCCCACAAAGAAATGCCGCACATACTCAAAAGGCAATAGACAAAAAGTAGCGTTGGTCGCCGCGTTTGCATCAGATGCCGAGCTGTTCATCCTTGACGAGCCGACGAGCGGGCTCGACCCTCTGATGGGGCAGGTCTTCAACGAATGCGTCCTTGAACAGAAGAATGCGGGAAAGGGCGTGTTTTTATCCAGCCATATTCTTTCCGAAGTGGAGCAATTATGCGATAAAGTAGGTATCATCCGTGAAGGAAAGCTTGTCGACGTCGGCACGCTCAGCGAATTGCGGCATCTGACGAGAATTGATATGACCATAGAGACACAGAGGCAGATAGAAGGCTTGGAGCTGTTGAAAGGCGTGCACGGCATAATAGATAAACAGGGCAGCTTGAGCTTCCAGGTAGATTCCGGAGAACTTGCCGCTGTTATATCGTATATATCGAAATATGGCGTGAAGAAAATTGAGAGCATGCCCCCTTCGCTCGAGGAACTCTTCATGCGACATTATAGTTAACAAAACATGAGCGTTTCCTCGAAAACTCCCGTTGCCATCCTAGGCGATAGCGAAGGATCTTATCTGAGCGCTTGCGAAAGGACGGAGCTAAAGATTCATCGCTTCGCTCAGAATGACAGGTGTTGCAAGGATTACGAGTTTTTGAGGACATGTGATTATAAGGAGGGCGGCAAGATATGTTACGCGGGAGCTTTGATAACACAGGAAAGCTATTTCGGCTTGTTCTACGGCGCGAAAAAATCATATCCATAATTTGGATTGTGATTCTGGTCGTATTTTCTGCTTCGGTCGCGCCGGCGATTCTAGCGATGTTCCCTGACCTCGATGCCAGGAATAATTTCGCCGAATCATTTAATAATCCCATTATGGTCGCCATGATGGGCCCGATCTATGGCCTCAGCAACTACACCGCAGGAGCGATGTACAGCGGGATGATGCTGCTTTGGGTCATAATAGCAGCTTGCGTGATGAATATCTTTTTTGTCGTCCGTCATACGCGCGCCGACGAAGAACATGGGCGCACGGAATTAATCCGTTCTCTGCCGGCAGGCAGGCTGGCGAATGTTAACGCTACAATGCTCGCGGCTCTTGTGCTGAATGTCGCGTTAGGTCTGTTCATGGGGTTGTGTCTCGCAGTTTTGAATGTTGAAAGCATAGGATTTAGCGGGAGCATGATATTCGGAGCGGCTGTCTGCACCTCCGGTCTTGTTTTCGCGTCCATCGCTGCATTGTTCTCGCAGCTCTCATCAAACTCGAGCGGAGCCTCGGGAATGTCGCTCATCATGCTTGGCGTCTTGTATATGCTACGCGCCGCCGGCGACATACGCGGCATCGAGCTTGTGTCCTGCATTAGCCCTTTGGGGCTTGCTCAACGGTCGCAAGCATATGTGGAAAACAACGTGTGGCCTTCGCTGCTGCTTCTGCTTGAAGCAGTCGTTATATCTGCGATAGCATATAAACTAAACTCCATACGCGATTTAGGCCAAGGCTTCATTGCGGCAAAGCCGGGCCATGCAAATGCGCCCGCTAGCCTTTTATCGCCATTTGGCCTTGCCTGGCGGCTGCTCCGCGGACGCTTGATCACATGGGCTGTCGTAATGTTCGTTCTTGGCGCCTCATATGGATCGGTGGTCGCTAATATCAGCTCATTCATCGGCGACAGCCCCGAGTATATGACTGTCATCGGCGTACCTATGGAGATGCTGGATCAGCTCTCTTCTGCTGACAAGGAGAAACTCATAGTCGACAGCTTCGGGCAGTTCGTCACAATAATAATGACCCTGGTATGCATTGTTCCGATGTTGAACGCGGCAATGAAAGCGCGGTCTGAAGAAAGAGAGGGCAGAACGGAACACATCCTGGCCCGCGCCGTGCCACGCGTGAAATACCTTATGGGATATGTCGCGCTCGCATATATCGCCGGCGTGGTCATTCAATTTGCCACGGCCGCCGGCTTATACTCCGCAACTGCCGCGCTCACAGGCACTGCGAATCCCTTCAATTTTGGGGAAATGCTGAAGACATACTTCGCGTTGTTGCCGGCTGCGTGGGTATTGATAGGCCTTGCCGTTCTCCTTGTTGGCTTGCTCCCAAAAGCAGTGGGCATAGCATGGGGATATTTCGGCGCGGTTTTCTTCGTTTCGTTCATCGGGGCTATGGCCTTGCCTGACTGGGCATTAAACATTTCACCTTTGCACCACATACCCATGCCGGAGCCGTTCGAGCACTTTACGCTGAGCTTCCCTCCGTTGATTATTCTGACGGTTATTGCAGCTGTTCTCACGGCGATGGGAGTGTATTTCTACTCAAAGCGCGACACCGCATAAAACAAATCAATCAAAAACAATCCCCGAACAAGCATCCGTATTCATTTTATGTTTCACATTTTTAACACTTAGTTGACATCATTCTCGCATTAGCGCGGGATAGAAACTACGATATTTTATGAATTGCAGCCAGCCTTGCTTTATGTTAAACGTGTAATGACAACCGCTCTCGTTACTGCTATCATCATAATATGACGGCGGGGCGCAAACCCGGGTTTGC
>WRMX01000024.1 GCA_009776905.1 Oscillospiraceae bacterium | reverse complement strand
AAGAATCTTCCCCCCCACCCAATAGCGCGAGCGGCCGGTCATCACTGACCGGCCGCCCTTGGCAATGTTCAATTTTTTGTATTTTTTGGGAAGCCTGCGCACGCAACCCATAAGTCGCAATTGCTATGAACCATGCAGCATCGCCGCAACTTAGATGATGTCGTCTTCCTTCTTCTTCCTGTTGATCAGGAGACCGCCGCCCAGGGCTGCCGCTCCGAGTCCGAACGCTGCAATCGGGATAATCTGCTGGCTGCCTGTTTGCGGGAGATTGCTGAGCGGGGTGTCGGGATCGATGACTTCCAGGAACTCTTCGGGATCCGGCGGGAGGTCAGCAAGAGGCACTTGCATCGGCGGGAGCTGCAGTAGAGGCACTTCCTGGTCCACAATCGTGTAATCCTCGTCAATGTAGGTCTCTACTTCGGGATCGGGCTCCGGCTCCGGCGTGGGATCGGGATCCGGGTCGGGTCTTGGCGTCGGCGGAGGAGTTGACGGACGGCTCAGCGTGACTTTCGCACTTCCGTTATGTGTCAATGAATGTTCTCCATCTGCATCATTGAACCAACCAATTACAGTAGCGGTGTTGTTATAGTCGCCGGCTGTGTCAACCGTCACTGTGTAAACGATGTCGTCACTGCTCTTTCCTGCGCCAAGTGTGCCAATCGTAAAGATTACTTCGCCGTCTTCGCCTTCAATGAATCCATAATCGCCATCATAGCTGTAAGTCATCTTCGCGTTCTCGTTTGGGCCAACCATCTTATCTGTGATTTCCACATCATACAGATCCACGTCGCCCTGATTATAGACTTTCAATGTGAAGGTGTACGTTGCCGTTCCGCTGGATGTTATCGATGGTTGTGATACACTTTTTTCAATGCCAAGGACTGGCTTTGCTACATTTGATTCCGTTTTCGTGTCGTCGTCAACAGTTTCGTCTTCGCCAACAACCTTTGCTTTAACCACAGCTTTGTTCTCATAGTCGCCCTCTTTGCTGACCATAACTTTGTATGTGACTGTTATGCTGTCACCCTCATGGCCCTTTGGTGCGAGCGTTCCATCGATGATGAAAACAAGCTCTCCGTCAGTATTGCTTTTTAGAGTCGCTTTATCTAGCGATCCTTCTACAAATGTCATGCCTGCATCAAGTGTATCGGTAACTTCGATGTTTTCAAGTGATTTGTTACCCTGGTTTGTGATTACTAGAGTATAGGGGATTATTGCAGAATCAATTCCTTCTTCGTCTTCGATAAGGATAACATCCTTGCCTTCTTTGTCGAGTTTAATATCACCTTCAAACGGTATGTACTCATTCGTCAACGTAAGTACCAGTTTGCCATCTGCTCCGTTAATTTTGAAGTCTTCTTCACTACTGGTAATATCATACTTCCAATGCTCAGATTCAGTAACTTCCATAACGGTATACTTGATTCTATTTCCTTCGTTGTCTGTCACCGGAACTCTCCAGCTTGCACTCCAATTTCTATCGCTGAGAGTCGCCCAGTAATGTGTTAGTCTGCCATCTGCGAGCAATCTGACAGTGACGCTCTTGATCAAGTCTTCGGGGAATGGAGAATCTTCATCAGTACCAACCCATACTTTATTAACCGTTACTCTTCCCTTTATTGTAGCGCTGTTTGCGGTGTTAGTTACCTCAACTGTCTTCTCTTCATTCTTCACAAGATTGAAGCTTCCGTCATACGTGAAATCATAGTATGTAGTGTTAATCCCACTTTCAGACAACGAATAAGTATACATATTTCCATTATTGTCATATAGTGGCAGTTTCTCGAACACTCCAGTCCACGGATCTTCCTCATTGCCATTCAAAACTATGGAATTCACGAATCTATCACTGTGGTCAAGAGTATGGCGATACAAGGTGATCGTGATACCATCGGCTGGTCTCGCAAACTCAAATCCCGTATCCTCCCAGATTTTCTTTACTTTGAGGTCTCCGGTTGGAATTGAGTAACTGTTTGTAATCGTAATTGCACCTGTCTGGCTTGTTCTAGTCATTTGAGCTTTTCCACCGTTGTTGAATAAGCTGTATCCCTCGCCGAGTTCAGAAGTGCTCTCGCGGACAGTATAGACGTTTGCTCTTGGGTATCCAAGTGGAAGGTTGTTTATCGTTATGGATCCATTGTTTGTTTCAAACACTGCTCTTCCATTTGCGTCTTCCCCTGCTGCTCCGTATCCTTCTGCCAGTGCTTCACTATAACTCACAACCACACCATTTTTAATGAGATAGAATGATACTGTTCCCGGGAAATCTCCACCACCTGCAGGCTTGTGCGCTCCAATATACTCCTTATTGACAATGAGCGTGCCTTTTGGATTTGTGAAGTCGTTGATTACTGTAATCACAGCAGATGTGCTTGCTGGTGTATCGTCGGTTAAAGTTACAACATTGATATTGTCTTTGTATGAGGTATCGTAGTACTCAACCGGCGATTCAGTGACTGTGTACTCAAAATCTAGCGGCAAGTCATAGAATGTGTAACTCCAACTCCTACCGTGCATTTGTTTAGTGATTGTTTCAAATGTAGGTATCTCCACATATTCTTCATCATCAATGTCAAGTCCTTCGTTATCGATGCTGCCAACATACACTCCGGATAGCGTTACACTCACTGATGACGGTCTCTGGGGATCATATACGCCTTCCCATTCTTTTTTAACAGTAATCATACCGGAGTTAATTGCATAACTGTTAACAATTGTTGCATTTGCAGTCCTCTCTGTAGGCGAGAGCTTGACTAGCGAAGGTACATCCTGTGAAAATAGGTTGAAGTTCGGATGAATGCTATCTTCACTTATTACGTATTCCTTTAGAGGAAGGTTTTCAAATACGTACTCCCAATTACCATCAGCGTTCACAATGTATTCTGATGATTCATAGGTATCCCCATCGGTACTTGTAAGAGTAACGGTTAATGAGTCGGGTATAAGGTCTCCATACTTAGTCGCCCACTCTTTGGTAATCGTAATCTTGCCAAGAACAACATCCGTGTTTACAATATCGAATCCGTTTTCAGGAACTTCCTTATCAAGTGTGACGCGGTGATCATCGCCTGTTCCGTTCACAGTATATACGTCAGCATATTCTCCTAACAGTTCCTCGACTTTGTATGTACCATACTCAACCTCACCAGTCCATGTCCATAGGTTTTCGCTATTTGCACTCAGTGTTATTGTTTCACCATATTTCATCCACTCGTCTTGATCATTAAGTTTATAGATTTCAACACCAATGCTGGGTGGTGTTGTTTCGCTGTAATTGCCTACCCAAGTCTTATTGATAGTTAGTTTCGCCACAGGAGAATACACGTTCTTTAACGTGATGCTGGTGTTACGGCTTATATCGCCGTTCACATCGCTGAGAGTCACTACCCTATCATTGCTGCCATCTAACTCATAACCAGCTACATCACCCTCAGAGACAGTATATGTACCCATTTCTAACGCACTAAATATTGTCGACCATACACCATCAGTTAATGTAATCTTTTGTGTTTTTGAGAAACTCGTATCATCATTTTTTTGAATCGTCACATAGACAGTCGGGAGAGTACCCTCGTCGTATTCAGCATCTACCCACTCTTTAATAACTGTGATGCTACCTCTCCCAGGAATGTATCCATTCGTGAGTGTAATTACCGCAGCTTGACCAATATTACTCCCATCAAGTACCACACTGCCAGAGTTTTTCATGTTTGCTAAGGCTCCGTTACTAAGAACGCCTTCATTAACATAGTAAGTAGCACCTAACTCAAGACCCTCAATCTCCCACTCCCAAGGCACCGGGCTGTCGCCGGTTAATGTCCCATTCATTGCAAACCCGGTATCGCCCTCTTTCGATAGCGTAAAGTCAATTGGCTCTTGGTCAGCTTCTTCAACAGAACCCCAATCTTTCTTAACAACGAGCTTTCCTGTAGGCACAAAGGTATACGCATTGGTGTATTTAACACTATTGTTTTTCTGTCCATCAATTGTAAATCCACCAGTCGATACGACTACATTGAATGTATGCGTATCATTAATCCAGTTTTCGTCTGCACCAGTAACACTTTCTGTGATCTTATATTCTCTTGTCTCAGAGATGTTACCATACTCGTTGGAAGGTATTGTCAATGTTATTGATGATTTACCATCCTTATAGTCTTCACTCTTGATGGTTTGCGGGCTATTTCCAACATCATTACCTTTATCGTCCTTCAGATAGAACCAGAAAGTAACTCCATCAGGAATGTCTGTATACTCACTCTTATTAATGGCTTTATTAACCGTGATATCAATTGAGTCAACAATAACTGTCTTGTAGTGTATCTCGATAATTCCACTATTGGGCATGTTTTCTTCGACAATATCTCCCTCAAGCCACTTAAACCTGCTTCTTTGCGTTGGTTGAGTATACTCAATCGCTCTAACTGACTTAATAATTCCAGGCTCGCTCCCTCCAGGATTTGTCACTGTAATAATATACTCTGTAAGAACATTATCTCCTTCAAGCCCGGTAAACCAGATGGTATACACTTTCGCCTTATTATATTCTTGCAATACATCAGCAGGAGCATCAACAATATAGTATCCATAATACCTACCAGCAAACCCTACAGGAGGATACGTTGGATTGTTATTGCTGCTGTGCCTTGCAAAACTCAACCCGTTGATCATAATTGGTCCTTCGCTATTTCTAAACCCAACATAGATCTCGTTTGGGCCAATCAACTCCACATCCTTCAGATTCGCATTATTCATTGCTTTATCAGACCAGTTCAGACCACTAATCTCAAATTCTACAGGAATTTCTTCTCTTTCTGTCCAATAGTATGGGTTGCTCATCTTCGGTTTGAACGTGGCTGTTGCTGCCTTATTCGTTTCGTACGGTGTCTCAACAACCCAGTGCTCTTTAAGTGAAACCGTGAATGTGCATGATTGGATGTCGTCAAGTATATCATCCTGTGATACAATCCACGTCACAACGCCATTGTCATGATTAAACTCACCGACCTCGTAATCAGCATCCGCATTATACGAAAACCAGTCGCCAATGACGTCGGTAATATCTACATTCGCTATACCTTCATCATCTGCAACTAACGGTTTTTCAGAGCTTCCATTCTCGATAAATGGCGCGCCCCATACATATAATGTAATTTCAAATTCTCCAGCTCCCATGTCAACAACATTCTTGTTGACCCATATCTGACCCTCTTCTAACTTTTCTGGATTCGCAGTTTCTTCTCCATTGCTGTCTGTTTTAAAAGCTTCTGCGGGAATCGGAATATCGCCTTCGCCAGGAACTGCGGCCCCTGCGATGATGCCGAACGGCAGCAAGCCCACCAGCAGCATGGCTGTGAGCAGCAGGGAAATGATTTTTCTACCTTTCATAGTTTGTTTCATCGTTATTGCCTCCTAAATTGGTTTTTTATGAATTCTGTGCCTATCTTACACCCGCATCGTCACACAAGCGTCACATTTTCATATTTCCATCTATCTTTTTAACACTTTTCGTGATAAGCCCTTGTGACGCGGAAAGACTGCGATAATCGCAGTCTTTCCATATTTACCATTAGTTTGTTTCAAATTTTCGTCACATGAAATTTCGTGTTTTCAACAGTTTCTTGCAACTTGTGACTTATTGCTCATCCCTGCGCGGCTTCCTCGAAAGCAGCTTAATTGTCACACCAGCTGCTGCGAACACCGCACCCATCACGAAGAACACATCATAAACTGACAGGACTCCTGTTGCCGGGAGGTCGCCGAGCGGCACGTCCGGCGGGACTATGTCGAGGTCCACTTCAGGCTCCGGGTCGAAGTTGCCCAGAGGCACCTGCATCGGCGGGAGCGGGAGCGCGGTCGTTTCTATCGGCGGCTCCTCGGTCAGCGGCACCGGCTGCGGTATGATCGGTATGTTCACGACAGTAGGCGGCTCGTAGATGTATACAATCACCATGTCTCTTGTCACCGATCCGCTTACGGCATCGCTGGTCTCATCCCAGCCAACTAGCACATAACCTGTAAATGCTCCGCTTGACGTGTTGTAAGCATCTCCATATACATATCCGGTTGTCGGTCCATCGACTCGCAGCACCGTTCCGTCACGTGTGATATGCCGAACCGTTACATTATATGTACGCGGTGGCGGTGGTGGCGGCGGCGGCGGCGGCGGCGGTTCCGGAGTCGAGTATGAGTTTGTTAATGTCGCTGTTGCAATTGAATCAATCAGGACATTGACTGATGTCTCTCCATTGATACTCACTACCGTATATGCCTCTGGATGTCCACTAGCTTCTGTTTCCTTTACTGTGTAGCTTCCAATAGGTAAACCTTTAATTGGATTTACCTCCTCATTTGATAAATCAAAGTATGACAATGGTTCTCCTACCTGATTATCATCAGCATCGTAGACTGTGAATGTCGCGGTAAAATCAGGCCCGATACTCTCAATGGTTTGTTGATCCAACATGAATACTTTTACTATCAGTAGGTCACCTAAATCAGGATCAGGGGTGCTTGAATCATAATAATACTTATTTATAATTTTAGCTGTTGCCTGCTGGTCTTTTACGACATCGACAGTCTTTTCCCCATTGACACTCACTACTGTATATATGTCTGGGTGTCCACTTGCATCTGTTTCTATTACTGTGTAGCTACCAACCGGTAAACCAATTATGGGGTTCAGCTCAGAATTAAACAAATCTGCATATGTCAGAGGATCAGCGGCGATGTTGCCATCTTCATCGTATACCGTGAACGTCGCATCAAAATCTTCTCCAATACTCTCGACAGTTCTGTGATTCAGCTTGAATTCTTTAACAATCAGCAAATCACCTTCATCAGGTATGCTTTGTTCGCAGTACTTGTTGATGATTTTTGCTGTTGCCGGCTGGTCTTTAATGACATCGACAGTTGTCTCCCCATTGATACTCACTACTGTATATGTATCAGGGTGTCCACTTGCTCCTGTTTCTTTTACTGTGTAGCTACCAACCGGCAAGCTTATGGGATTCTGCTCAGAATCAGTCAAGTCCTTATACGACATAGGGCCGGCGGCGATGTTGCCATCTTCATCGTAAACCGTGAACGTCGCATCAAAATCTTCTCCAATACTCTCGACAGTTCTGTGATTCAGCTTGAATTCTTTAACAATCAGCAAATCACCTACAATAGGATCAGGCGGCGGTGGTGGCGGCGGAAGCTCTTTGATGAGTCCTAATTGAATGTTCTGACCATCGAACACTCCGTTTTTATTGCTGAAAGACAGCCATACATTATTACCGCATACAGGACACGCATAGTCGATAGACATTAACACCCATGTATCATCGCTGCCAATGAGCCGTGCAAACTGCAGTATACTGCCTTTCGTGTAGTTAGCGATATCGACACTGCCATTGCCATTTCCACCGTGGTCGCAGTGGAAGCCACAATCGCTTGGTCGAACATCGCCTGAAGTCTCTTGCCCTGCGGTTAGTGCAAGCAGATCATCCATTGTTGCCCCTGCTATAACAGCAGCAAAGCCCGGCATCGTGAAGCCCACTACCATAATGATGGCAAGGAGCATCGCGAAAAACTTCGTCTTTCCTTTCGTCTTTTTCATTATCATTTTTGCCTCCCTTGAAAGTCGTTTACCTCTTCTACTGATAATTTTCATTCAGTCACCCCAAATCGAAAGTTTTTCAGTATAATGCGGCGACATCTCGCCTAATACACCGAATTGTATACCTATATGCAAGCATACTTTGAAAACACGACATTGTCAAGTAGTTTACTGTGTAAAAAGCCACATTTTACGTTACATTTTTGTTACAAATACTATATTCAAGATATTTTTACGTTTTCCATACAGAAAATTGTAATTTGTAACACTTTAGAGGTCATATTTTCCCGTTCGCCAATTCTATAATTGCATTGTTTTATCCGAGCATGAAGGCTGATCTACCGAATAAGCCCATTTTATCCAATTATTACACCACGGATTCACATATTTCGCGTCGATTTTTCATCAATTAATTTGTCAAAATTTGCCTTATAAGTATAATATGCGCGTCATATTTCGAGCAATTCTTTCACCGTTTTCTGCATTTAATATGAATGCCCATGAAAAAATAAGACATCGATCAAATTGGATCTCCCCTCTCCCGGTTGTCCACCATCACCACGCCGGACGACGTTTTCCACACAAAATTTCGCGATTTGCACCCAAATATGACGAGAAAACGTTAGGTAGAGGTCACCTGACCACTATATAGTGTCTTTACAATATTCTATCAGCTCCTGTACTCACCAAATGCAGTCCTCTGTCTTTGTCGTGTAATCACGCTACAATATGAGACACTCGCAAGAAGCACGTCACGTGCAACTATTACTCAGCAAGCTGAAAAGGCGCTGGAAGCTGGCCAGAACAAAACAATACACATGGGTGAAAATTCGCCAAAATAATTCCATTATCATATCGGCAATCTCAATAAATTATTATTGATATCAAGCATCCGGCCCACATTGTCAAAAAACAACGTGGGCTAGAGCATCAGAAAAGCGACCAAAATACGACATTACGCAATCATCGCGCCCATACTTCTTGCGTAACGCGAGTGCCTCTGTTATAATGAGGACAAACCCATCGAATACTGAATACCAACGAAAGGATATACAACACTATGCTTAACGATGTAAAAACAGTCGAGAACCCTGTATATATGGAGTTAGATGAGATCAAGCGACAATATTGGGGATGTTGGCTTCTATTATGTAACATTGCGCCGGGAGAGGGCATTAAAGGCGGTATTGTACGCTACTATGCTGATAAACGTACAGGGCTTTATGAGAAAATGAGAGAAATTGATAAATCTCCTGAGATATTTGGAGAAACAACAGTTTTTTTCGTTGGGAACAAAGGAAATACTCTCGGTGGTTTATCATTATGAACAATATAAAGGTACAGTTTGAACTTGTGTCAAATGTACCGGAAATTCTAATAGAGCTAAAGACCAACATTTATCAATATAAAAGAGCATTTATCCTTTTCGATACAGGTGCATCTATGACTGCAACATCTATGGATCTCATTATGAGTGTTGATCACCGGATGATTGTCGGAGATAAAACAGAGGTATCAGGATTCGGTGGTAAAAAGAGTGCTGATTACGCGATTCTGTCCGATTTGGTCATCGGTGGAGTCCATCTTGGTCCTGTTGCAACACTTGTGGCTGAGTTCTCCGATGACACAAGATATGATGTTATACTTGGCATGAATATACTTAAAAACTTCAACTTAGGTATGTCCTATAATTCTGATGCAGCAAAAGACGGTATAATAACATTGCAACCAAGATTCGATATCACTGAGCTTAATGTTATATCAATTGAAGGCTTTGATTATAAAGACTCAAGGTTTGGGATTTGGAATCTTCAGCCTGAACGCCGAGGCTAATGACATCATCCGCTTGATTGCGAATGTATAGTTTGAAATCATAATATCTTAACATTCTCAGCATTTAACACCCGGCATATTACTGCTCTTGCTTTTTCCGCGCGGTTCTGCTAATATGTCGCTATCAAAGGCGAAAGAGGTGTAAGAATGATACGCTAGTCTGCTCCTTGTACATATCAATCGGCTCGTACGAGCCTTGTTTGTGTTGGAAACGGACTGGCATATGTTAAGCAGCGGGCACGCTTCGCCCTATGCCTGAGATTATGCGCATGATCCTTTTCCAACTGGAAGGGGATTTTTTTATGTCACAGATAAGCGTTTCAAACCTCACATTCGCCTATGACGGCAGCTATGACAACATATTCACCGACGTATCGTTCACCCTCGACACGGACTGGAGGCTGGGCTTCTGCGGGCGCAACGGGCGCGGCAAGACGACATTCCTGCAGCTATTGATGGGGAAATACGAGTATAAGGGTACGATAACGGCAAGCGTCGATTTCGAATACTTCCCCTACCCTGTCGCAGACGCCTCGTTAAACACATCAGAAATACTCAGCCTGATCGCCCCCGATGCGCAAGAGTGGAAGGTTGAGAGGGAGCTTTCATTACTGTCCGTAAACGAGGACGCGCTTCACCGCCCGTTCGCGACGCTGTCGAACGGCGAGCAGACAAAGGCGCTGCTTGCCGGGCTTTTCTTGCGCGAGAACAGCTTTCTGCTCATCGACGAACCGACCAACCACCTCGATATGGCGGGACGCGAGATCATGGCGCGGTATCTGAGCGGAAAACGCGGGTTCATTCTCGTGTCGCACGACCGCGCTTTTCTCGATGGGTGCGTGGACCATATCTTGTCGATCAACCGTGCGAATATTGACATTCAAGGCGGCAACTTCTCATCGTGGTGGCGCAACAAGGAAATGCAGGACGAGTATGAGATCGCCGAAAACGAAAAACTAAAGAAGGATATTTCGCATCTGGCGGCTGCGGCGCGGAGGACGGCGGAGTGGTCGGACAAGGTCGAGCGCAGCAAAAAGCAGCCGCTCAAATCCGGGCTCAGCGCGGACAAAGGGTACATCGGCCACAAAGCCGCAAAAATGATGAAGCGTTCGAAGTCCGCCGATAACCGCCGTCGCGACGCTGTCGAGGAAAAATCAAAGCTGCTGCGGAATATCGAGACTGCTGACCCTTTGAAGCTGCATCCGTTGCAATACCATGCTTCGCGGTTGCTGACAGTCGAGAACCTCTCGATTTCGTATGGCAGCAACACGGTTTTCCGCGACATGAGTTTTGTGGTTGAGCAGGGCGACCGCGTTGCGCTGGTCGGTGGAAACGGGTGCGGCAAGAGCAGCTTGCTCAAGCTCATCTGCGGCGATGCCATCTCATATTCCGGCGCCTTCGCGACCGGCAGTCGGCTTGTCATCAGCTATGTTCCGCAGGACGCTTCCGACCTTTGCGGCGATTTGGACGATTATGCCCGCGCCAACGACATAGACATCACGTTGTTCAAAACCATCTTAAGGAAGCTCGATTTCTCCCGCGTACAGTTCGAGAAGGACATCGGAGACTACAGCGCAGGGCAAAAGAAAAAAGTGCTGCTGGCGCGGAGCCTCTGCCAGCAGGCACATTTGTATATATGGGACGAGCCGCTCAACTACATCGATGTCCTGAGCAGGATGCAGATCGAAGAACTGATTCTGGCATATAAATCGACGTTGCTGTTCGTCGAGCACGACCGGGCGTTCTGCAACAACATCGCCACCAAAACGATACAGTTCAATTGATCCCCTCAGGTGGGTATCTTCAGTCCTCCACCGCTGCCCGTCGGCTATTTTCGGTAACTTATGGCAAAGACTTTATCATCGCATTAAACCGTGCGTTCAATGTGTTTTCAGTAATGCAGGCACAAAGCTCACAGTGTCCTTGCTTGCGATGCGACGATCTGCGGGTCCGTGTATATATCCAGCTCGTCGCGGCTCTTCGTCGAAAACTCGGAAATGACAGCGCCATCCGGCCCCGCGCGAAACCAATGCAGCGTATCTGGCTCCAGCGTGTATTGGTCGCCCGGGCGCAATACGATCTCATGCTCGCAAGAAAAGTGCTTTTCATATCCCGCAGGTGGCTTCCCCTGCGGGTTTTCGCTGCGCTCGCCCGGGACAAACAAATATGCCTCGCCCCAGCGGCAGCGGAATGTTTCCTCCTTGCCCGGTTCACCGCCGACTGCCGGGTGCCTATGCTCCGGGCAGGTCTGGCCGGGGAACAGCACGAGCTCCTTGGCGCAGCAGCGGTCGGTATTCACGTATACGACCAGCTCGAGGCCGATGCTGTCCAAATCGCCCTTCCCATATTCCGCGACCTCGATATTCTCCTTCTCCGCATCGCTCACGGCAATCCCCGCTCTATACAGAAATTCGAGCGCGCGTCTCCTCGCCTCTTCATATACAACTTTTGTAAGCATATCTGCTCCCTTCAATAAGCCTTTGCAAGCAATCTCAGTATTTCGTCTTCGTTTGGCATCGATAGCAATGCGCCTTTTCTTGTTGTAACTATCGCGGCAGCCGCATTTGCGCAAATTATCATGTTTTCGAGCGCCTCCTGATTTGGCGTATTGATATTGCAACGCAACAAATGCGACAAGCAACAGCCGAAAAACGCATCTCCCGCTCCGGTCGTGTCAATTACGTTAATTCCTGTGAATGCAGGCTTCGCCGCAGAATACTCCCCCCAATAGCCCTCAGCGCCGAGCGCTCCTTTTGTCAAAAATATGACTTTGATGCCGGGGAATCGTTCACGCAATGCAATAATGCCATCGCTGCATTCGCTCCCGCCATCGCCACCGCCGCTGCCATCAACGCCACCACCGCCAACGATAAACTCCAGCTCGTCATCGGACACCTTCAACACATCGCAAACAGAGCACCCCCAAGCAATCTGCCGCCTTGCCTCCTCCAAATCACCCCACAGCAAAGGACGTAGGTTCGGGTCAAACGAGATCAATGCGCCGTTCTCCCCCGCCGCAGCGACCGCGCGCCTTGTCGCGCTCCGTGACGGTTCATCAGTGAGCGACAAGCTGCCAAAGTGAAAAACCTTGCAATTCCCAATGATTTCCGCCGAAACCTCATCCTCGCGCAGCATTGTGTCCGCGCCCGGGTTACGATAAAACGAAAACTCCCTTTCACCGTCGTCGCTGTTACGGATGAAGGCCAGAGTAGTCCCCGCCTCAAAGGTCTTTATGATGCCGGAAGTCTCTATCCCAAGGCGCCTGAGTCCATCGGTCAGCATCTCTCCGAACATATCGTTGCCGACTTTCCCGATGAATGCTGTCTTATGCCCCAGCTTCGCTAACATCGCCAAGACGTTCCCCGGAGCGCCGCCCGGATTAGCCTCAAACTCCGGATTACCCCGCTCGGAATCGCCGCTGCTCGTGAAATCTATCAGAAGTTCGCCGATCGCCGCGACGTCATAAACCATGCCCATCCTCCAATCCATCCCACATCATAAAAAGTGCCCGGCAGCTCCAATTATCCTGCCGGACACCAATACTCATCGCTCTCGCGCCACATCATGTCGCCACATCCCGTTGCCACGCAATAGCATGGCATCCGTCAACAACAGCACGACACCCGTCATGCAACAGCGCAACACCCAAAACGCGCAAACATCATCACGCCGATCCGACCTGCCGCTGCATCACGTCAGTGTTCGCCGCATTTTGCAACGCAGTCTCCGCCGTAATCTCGCCGTTGCGGAACAGCTTCAGCAGGAACGCATCCATGCCCACCATGCCGTCCTGAGCAGAGGTCTGGATGACATTGTCGATCTGGTGCGTCTTCGCCTCGCGGATCAGGTTGCTGATGGCATTGTTGACGCGCATGATCTCGAACGCGGGGATCGACTCGCCGCTCATGTTCGGCAGCAACCGCTGAGACACGACCATCCGCAGCACCATCGAGAGCTGGACGCGGATCTGTTGCTGCTGCTCCGGCGGGAAAATGTCAATCATACGGTCAATCGTGTTCGCCGCTCCGACAGTGTGCAGCGTTGATATGACCAAGTGGCCGGTTTCAGCCGCGGTGATCGCGGTCCTGATCGTTTCGTGGTCGCGCATCTCTCCCAGAAGAATGATATCAGGCGCCTGACGCAAACACGCGCGCAGCGCAATCATGTACGAGTCCGTGTCGGTGGATATTTCGCGTTGGCTCACAAGGCTCTTGTTGTCCCTGTGCAAATATTCTATGGGGTCCTCCAGCGTAATGATATGGCAGTTACGGTTTTTATTAATCGCGTCAATGATACACGCGAGCGTGGTCGTCTTGCCACCGCCGGCAGGCCCCGTGACAAGCACAAGCCCGCGCTTTTCGTTCGCGATTCTCATAACTTCTTCCGGTATCAGCAGATTCTTGTAATCAGGCACATTAAACAGGACGACGCGGATTATCGCCGCCATAGTGCTCCGCTGACGATATGTGTTCACCCTGAACCGCGCAAGTCCGGGTATGGTCACGGGAAAGTCGTCGTCGCCCGTGTCCATATATTTCGTCATCGGCCTGCGCGCCATTTCAAAAAGGCTGGTTATGAGTTCGGCGGAGTCGTCCGGCTTCAGAATCTCTCCATCCTGCGGCACGATAACGCCGTTTCTTTTGAATGTAATTTGCCGCCCGGCTCCGATGAATATGTCAGAAACGCCGTTGTCAACAGCCTTCTGCAACCATTCTTGTATCACTGTCCTATCATCCCTTTTTCAAGTACTTAACATGGAGCCCCGCTCCATTACAGCCACGGCCGATGCTCGCAACTCAACCCCCGAACACCACGCCGCCATCGCCGTCGCAACTCAGCGCCCGCTCACGCCGGCTCAGTCCACCTGCAGCCACACGTCAAGGTTGTCGTCGCCCAGCCAAACATGCAAGCTGTCGTCATATTCCCAATCCTCGGTATCCACCATGCGCCAGCTCAATACATCATAATACCCGCCCTGGTCCGCAAGCTCCACGTATAGAGACTTGCCCTCCGTGATCGGGCACAAATAATAGACCGTGTTCGTAAAAAGCTCGTTGCTGAACCCTTCGCCAATCTCCACTCCCCTGATAGTATCGGGCAAGTCGTCCATTTCGGCAATGTCCGCGAAAATCTGCTCCGCAAGCGCGTCAGCCTCGTAATACCCCACGACCAATTCCGCCTCCGCATCGGCAAGCGCCTTGTCGTTCCCTGATACGACGAATGTGATGAGGGTAAACACGGTAAGGCAAAGCACCGCGAACACTAGCACGATGGACGCGCTGCCGACTCCGATTCCTCCTTGTTTCAATGCTTTCCCCCCCTATCCTTTCTGCGCTGCTATCGGGAAAGCGATGATCACTTCTCCCGTTTTCTTCACAACCGACAACTCACCCTGCAAAAGCGTCGAAGCGCCGGCGCCGGACCCGTTGTTTTTCAAGCTGAGGATATATTCGGGCTCGTCCTCTGCCGTGCAGATGCTCCAGTCCTTGTCATAATACACGACGGCGGCAGGCGTTCCGTCGATAGTGACGGGGCTCCCGCCCAAAAGCCGCGCTGTCACGCCGATGTCGCCGGAAACTGCCTTATACCTCTCGACGCCGTTCTCCGCGGCCTCGATCGCGTTGCCGATGTCTCTGGTGTCCGTCGCCATATAATAAGATGCGGTCAATATCCTGACGCATGCAGCAGCGCAAATCGCGAAAACTGCCACGACGATCAATTGCTCCATCAAGAAAAGCGTCGATCTCGAACGTCTCTCCACAGGGGCACCCCCTCCTCTATTCGATAATCCAGTCCGACCATGGGTCAGAGACATTTCCGCGCGGCGAAATGAGCAAGCTCCTGTCGTGCGATGAGACTTTGATCATCCCATATTCAGCTTCCTCAAACCTCAGGTCGCCGATCTCATAAACCTTCACGCCGTCTTCTTGGAAAAACTCATAACCCGTTTCATAAAAAAGCTCATATACCCAGCCGTTGTAATGATATATGACAGTCTGGTACATGGCCCCGCCATAATCTTTGTCAAAGCAGAGCGCCGGCTGGCCGCAAAATTCGCCAACATAAACGCTACCGGCATCGTCGCCGTTTTTCACTTTTGTCCAAATGAAAGACAGCACCGTGCGCTCGTCCTGCCCGGAACGCGATATCTCGGTCATGTTTTTATACACGTTGGCCCCGAGCATCAAAACCATAAGCACTGACAACGCGAACACGCTGAATATCACGAGCACGAAAACCGTCTCTATTCTGTTTTTTCCTGCTGATTTCATCATATCACTGATTCCCCGCCACTTCTATCACAGTAATGTCGGGCATAATATTCGATGCGAATATACTGTAATGCACCACGTATTTCGCTCTGTCCACGTGGATTCCGTAATTCTTCTCGATATATGCGATGCTTTCGGGATATTGCCCTTCGACGGCATAACTGATGACAACGGCGCGGCGGATGCTGTCTTCCAATACCCGCAGACCTTCAGACCTGCTGGATTGCTCCGTCTGGCGCAGCCCAAATAATATCATGCCCATCACGACGACCGTAAACACGATAGGCACCAATACAGAGCGTATGACATCCCCGGCGCTTTTCCTGAAAATGCTTTTCTTCATATAACTACCCAATCGACGTCATGATCCCCATGAGCGGCAACATGACCGATAGCAATATGACGCCCACGACGACTGATGATAATATCACAAGCGTTGGCTCAATGCGCCCGACGACGCGGTCGATGGCGTCGCGCACGTTGATGTCGCTCCTGCGCGCGATTTCCGACATGGCTTCGTCGGCCTTGCCGCTGCGGCTTCCGATCGAGAGCATCTTGCCATCTTGCAGCGAAAGAATGCCCGTGCCGCAAAGCGCCTCCGACAATGTCTTCCCCGCGCGGAGCATGTCAGCGCATTGCGAATGCTTTTTGTCGACAGCCTTCGACCCGCCGCTCACGTTCGACGCGATGCCGATAGCTTCCTCCATGTCCAGCCCGCTCGCCATCGCGAGGGTCATTGCAAACACGAAGCGAGATGAAGCGATCTTGCCAAATATTCCGCTGTTGCCCCATTTGTTGGAAAATATCTTCGTAAAGCCCTTACGCAGCCCGGGCAGCGCCCACGCGAGTATCGCGAGTATGAATATCGCGCATAATATTGCCGCAATGACGATGGAAGCGTCTCCAAGCCAACTGCCGAAATTCATCAAGCTGACCGCAAGCGGTGACATTTGCGTGCCCAGCCTGCTGAACACATCGTTGAATATTGGCAGAACCTGGACGATGAGGATCAACACTACGACGATCATCAATATGAGCAGGATCGCGGGGTACATGACCGAGCTCTTGATCGTCGCGGACAGCCGGACTTGCCTGTCATAATACTCCGACAGCGCCTTGAGCGTCTCGACGCCCCGCCCGGTTTTCTCCCCGATTTCCACCATATGCACCATATAACGCGGATAATGGCCCGTCTTCTGCAATGCCATCGAAAATGGGTCGCCCATCTCCAGCCTCTCGATAATGCTTTGCATTATCGCCTTGCCTTCTTTTGTCGGCTCGTCTTCCTGCAGTATTTGCAGGCTGTCGCTGACCGTCAATCCCGCATCCAGAAGCATGGCAAGTTCCGAGCAAAGCATGGATAGGTAGGTGTTGTTCAATAGTTTTTGTTTCACGTTTCCTTCCCCTCATCACAAAATTTCGAAGTTTAACTACAATCTTATGCCATTATATTCATATAAAACCACATTTGCAAGTGTTTTTTACACAAAAAACACGCAACAAAACCGGGCCTGCGAAATTCGCAAGCCCGGCTCGTAATAACCAAAACAGATTATGCGCTGTTGCGCGAAACCCTCGTGTGTCCGTCAGGTACTAATACAGATACTTCACTGTATAGTTCGTGCCGTCGCCGATATATTGCATGACAGCCGTGCTCTGGTTCCCGCTCGACGCAAACGTCGGATCCATCAGCTTCCACTCCTTGCCGTCAAAGAAGATGACAGCGTTGATCCAGCCCTCGGTCGCAGAATACACATCGATCCATGCATGGTAGGCAGTCCCGGCATATCCGACGACCAGCCTTGTCGGAACGCCCTGGCTGCGGAGCATGGCCGCCATCACCGCCGCATAATCGAAGCAAATGCCCTTGCCCTTTGCCATGACAGCGTCAACATCCGGCAGATAACCGCTCTTCACGTTGGCAGCCAAATCCTTGTCGTAAGTGAGGTTAGTGACGACGAATGTGTAAATCGCGGAAATCTTGTCCGTAAGAACGGTCTTGCCCTTGATGAGCTCTTCGGCCTTCGCAACGACCTTGCTCTCCGGAGTGAAGTTCACATATTGATTGGGGCGGAGGAACGGAGCATATTCGTCCGAAAGCGTGACGTCGATCTGCGTTGAAACCGCTACCGCATATTTGCTCCCATCGACCTGCTCATAGACCCCGATGTTATATTTGCCGTTGCCGTCGGAAAGCGGATATACCTCGTAAGTGGCATTCTTTTTGAGCGTATATTGATATTGCGTGCCGCTCGGCCCGGCAATCAAAACGCGCAGCTCTTTTGTGGTCGTGCTCTTGTATTTAGCCATGACATAACCATCGCGGGAGTTTGAGTAATCGATGACAGCCTTACTGTTATCTTTAATGGCCGTGCCCGGCGCAGAAGGCATGGGCGTGGTCCCGAACATCGCCGGAGCCTCGGTCAAAGGCACCATCTCCATCGCGAGGTCGATATAGATTTCCTCGCCATCGAAAGGCTCGACGTCGGTCGGGGAAATTAGCTCCACCGTTTCGGTCGCGGCGCAGCCCGCAACCGTCCCGAATATCATCAGGACAGCCATTATCATCGCGATAAACTTTACTTCTCTTTTCATTGTGATCCTCCTTCATCATTATGGCCGGACCTGCATCATGCAGCATCGAAGCGGTCCGATATCATTTTCGCCGATCACAGCCTGATAGGTACTCTTTTTTCCATTTTGTCACATACTTTGTCATTAGTCAACAGCTAATTGACGCTCATGGCTATTTACAAGTTTCGTGACAGTCCCGATATCGCTGTGTACACGTGAATAATACTATATAATTGTCACACGAAAGTCACATCTGGCGCGTATGTCAAAACAAAAGTGACTTGTTGAATTTTACACGTTATGTTATCTGATTGTTGGAATATTTCTCCTTTTGGCAATATATAACGGTGAATTGTTTCCATTTTCGCTGAATGCTATTTATCATTAGAAATGCGGAATAATTTTTTTTACGGTTTTTTTGCTCATATTGAAGCATTCAGACCATCGGCGCATAAATGTCACAGTAACAAAAATATCACACTTTCGGGAAAAAATCTACACCCCGTTTTATATAATCGTGCCACCGCCGATTACAACATCGCCGTCATATATAACTGCCGCCTGTCCTCTCGTGATCGCCCTCTGCGGCTCGTCAAATTCAACAATAAACTTCCCATCATCGACCTGAGAAACGATGGCCGGCTGCGCAGCATGGCCATACCGTATTTTCACCTGCGCCCTCATGGGAGCTTCCAAACTGTCGACGGCTATCAAATTTATGTCGTCTGCCATCAGCGATTTTGATAGCAATGCCTCGTTCCTGCCCACAACCACAGCCCCGTCTTCCGCTCGAATTTCCAATACATATGCCGGATATTGCATCGACAGCCCCAATCCCCTCCGCTGCCCGATAGTGTAATGCGCCAAGCCCTTATGCTCTCCGAGGTCGTTGCCTTCCTCATCGACAAATCTCCCGGCCTGCGACGGAGCGCCGACATACTCCTCGATAAATCTCGCATAATCGCCATCGGGAACAAAGCAAATGTCCTGGCTCTCGCTCTTTTGCGCGTTGCGAAAACCCATGCCGGCAGCAATCTCTCGCACTTCCTGCTTCGACATCTGCCCAAGCGGGAAGTTCGCGGCGGCAAGCTGCTCCTGCGTCAAGCTATATAGCACATAACTCTGATCTTTTGTAAAATCCGTGCCTCTTTTCAATAAATACCGCCCGCTCGCCTCCCGGCTCACGCGCGCGTAGTGTCCTGTTGCCAAAAAATCATATCCCAGCTCGCGCGCCCACTCCAGCAATAATCCGAATTTTATGTGCCTGTTGCATAGGATGCATGGGTTCGGCGTTCTGCCCTCGCCATATTCGTAGACAAACTTTTTTATGACGTTTTCATCAAATTGCTTCGAGAAATCGAGCATATATAAATATACGCCAAGCTGCTCTGCCGCAGCTCGCGCATCGTTTTCCCCGCTATTATCGCCGTGGTGCATTCTAATCATCGCGCCCGCGCATTCATACCCGCTGCCAAGCATGAGATGCGCCGCGACGGTGCTGTCCACGCCCCCGCTCATTGCAACTAAAGCCTTTCCCTGCATAATCCTAGCCTCGTTTGAAAAGCATCTGCGACGCCTTCTTCAACGTTCTGATGAAAAAATCCGCCTCGTCCATCGAATTATACCTGGAAAAACTCACCCGCAACGCACCGTCTATGACATCGTTTCTCAAACGCATCGCCTCCAGGACGCGGCTTCTGGCGCCCTTCTTGCATGCAGCGCTCCGCGAAACGCAAATGCCTTCGCTCTCCAAAAAACTCATCAAAACCTCGCCCTTGTGCCCCGGCAACGACAGGCTGAGAATATATGGCGAATCCCCGTCTCCGATGATCACCGTCTCCGGGATGTCTTCCATAAGGCGTTTGATTATATAGTCCCTCATCTTGCGGATATCTGCAGCCGTCTCCTCCAACCTGATGCTACAAGTCCTCGCCGCCTCGCCAAATCCGGCGATTGCCGGCAATGCCTCCGTGCCTGCGCGCTTGCCGTCTTCATGCCCCCCGCCCAATATCAGCGGCGGCAGCTTTGTCCCCGCCTTAATATACAACGCGCCCACGCCTTTCGGCCCGTGGATCTTATGCGCGCTCAACGTCACGAGCGCCGCTCCGAGCGATTTCACGGTGAACGGTATCTTGCAATAGCCTTGAATCGCATCAGTATGCAGTATCGTGGCAAGTTTTCTGCGTTTAATTTCGCTCGCATATTCTCCAATTGGGTTAACTGCTCCCGTTTCATTATTGACTAGCATGATCGAGGCAAACGTGGTATCGTCGCGCAACGCCTTGGCAAATTCGTCTGCAGGTATCCTGCCGTGGCTGTCAGGCATGATATACGTCACTTCCCATCCCATGCGCTCGAGCTTCTTAATGGGCTCCGCGACAGCATCATGCTCGATCGCGGACGTGACGATATGCTTCCCGCGCCGCTCGCTTGCTTCGCATGCGCCGAAAACCGCCCAATTGTCCGATTCTGTCCCTCCGGATGTGAAGAAAACCTCGTTTGGCCTCGACCCGAGAGTCTCTGCAATGCTGTTTCGCGCGGTCTCAAGAGCGGCGGCGGCACGGCGGCCTTTGTAATGCAGGGACGACGGATTGCCATATTCCTCTCGCATTACGCGGAATATGGCTCCCGTAGCTTCGACGCACACCATTGTCGCCGCCGCATTATCATAATAAACTTCCAAGGAGATCCAGCAGCCTCCACTTCATCTGTGTTATGTGGGTGGAACCCCCACGCTCGAAACTTCACATTGTATTGATACACAAATTATGTTAAATTATTGGAGGATTCCATCGATTTATGATATTATTATACACTTTTACAAGAAAATTACAAGGCTTGATTATATGAAATTTTGTTACATCACGCTCGGGTGCAAGGTCAACCAATATGAAACGCAGGCAATTGAGCGCATATTAACGGAGCGAGGGCATATCGGCGCGAAAATCGGAGCAGGCTGCGACGTATGCATAATCAACACTTGCGCAGTTACAGCGGAAAGCGTGCGAAAATCACGCCAAGCGATACGCAGAGCGAAAAAATCGGAGCCGGGAGCCTTGGTCGCTGTTTGCGGATGCTTATCGCAGCTCGATCCATCGGAAATTGAGACGCTCGGCGTTGATGTCGTCGGGGGCAGCGGCGGCAAGCTGGAGTTCGTGTCGGCAATAGAGCAACGACTAAAAGACATGCTTTCCCAGCTCGGCGAAACCAACAGGCAGGAAACGGATCGCCTCCACGAAACGAATGCTATAGATACGCTCATGCACACGCATGCCGCAGGCATATGCAGCTCCCCTAAGAACGGCAATTCGCAACCCGCACGAAACGCAGAATTTGAGGAGCTCGCGCCGGGCACTTCCGCAGATCGCACCAGAGGGCTTTTGAAGATTCAAGACGGCTGCGACAATTATTGCGCCTACTGCATAATACCATATGCGCGCGGACATGCCCGCTCCCTTCCACGCGCGCGCGCAATCGAGTTCGCCAGCTCGCTCGCGGGGCAAGGTTACCGCGAGATAGTCGTCACGGGCATCGAGATTTCCGCATATGGGAAGGACTTCGCTCCGGTGTCAGCCTCCGTGCCGGCGCGCGCGCCGCTGCTCGACGTCGTCCGTGACATCAGCGATGCTGCGCCCAATGCCCGCCTGCGCCTCGGTTCGCTCGATCCCGGCATCTTGTCCGATAGTTTCTGCCGCGAATTGAGCGCCATCTCAAGCATCTGCAACCACTTCCACCTGTCGCTGCAAAGCGGGTGCGACGCCACTTTGCAACGAATGGGCAGAAAATATAATACAGCCGACACTCTGCGTTCCATAGCATTGCTGCGGGAACTGTTCCCGGGATGCGCAATCGCTGCTGACCTTATCGTTGGCTTTCCCGGAGAAAGAGATGCAGAATTCGACGAGACGCTTCGTTTTATAAAGGCAGCCAATTTCGCTTTCATGCACATCTTCCCGTTTTCTCCCCGCCCCGGCACTGCTGCCGCAAATATGCCTATGCAAATTCCCTTGGACATCNGCCGTGCGCGCGCTTCTGCCGCATCTGCCATTGCTTCGGAAATGTCGGCTTCATTCCGCGAGGCTCAAGTCGGAAAAACGCTCGATGTATTGTTTGAGCGCGAACGTTGCGGATATTGGTATGGACATTCGAGCAATTACGTTGAAGTCGCTGCCCGCGGCGCGATTGAACGCAACATGCTCCTCCCGATCCATATCACCCACGCAAACCCCCAATCTCTGCCTCCGCTCATATTCGGAGAAATGCTTGTGCAAAATGCCACGTGATTTGCCATATTCAGCCCACATTTTTTGGCTCATCGGGTGTCTTTGTAGTTTGACAATACATAATCCGGTGAGATATAATCATTAAACGTGAGGCTCCGAAACGGACACATTACAAAGGGTGGTCGATATCATGTCAACAGAAAGAGTATTCAATTTTTCAGCAGGCCCGTCAATGCTGCCATTGCCCGTCCTCGAACAGGCGGCGGCCGAGATGACGAATTACCGCGGCTCAGGCATGTCGGTGATGGAAATGAGCCACAGAAGCCAAGTCTACATCGACATCTTTGATGAAACAAAAGCAAACCTGAAACGCATATTGAAAATTCCTGACACGCATGAAATCTGTTTCATGCAAGGCGGTGCTACGCTTCAGTTTTCCGCCGTTCCGATGAATCTCATCGGAAAAACCGGGAAAGCCGACTATGCTGTCACAGGCAATTTCTCCGAGCTTGCAATGAAGGAAGCTCAGAAATACGGCGAGGTGAACATCGCCTGCTCGTCTTCAGATAAAAAGCACACGTACATCCCTTCTCAAGGCGATATAAAGCTCTCGCAGGATGCGTCATACTTTTACTACTGCGCCAACAACACGATATACGGCACAGAGTGGAAGTACACGCCGGATACGGGCAGCATCCCCCTCGTAAGCGACATGTCTTCCAACATGCTATCCGTCCCCGTCGATGTTTCAAAGTTTGCTTTGATATTTGCCGGCGTCCAAAAGAACATGGCGCCTGCGGGAATGGCCGTCGTGATCATCGACAAATCGATCGCGGGCAACGAACATCCATTGACTCCAAAGCTCATGAGCTACCAACTCATGATCGATTCCGATTCAATGCACAACACGCCCCCGTGCTACACAATATACATCCTGGGTCTCGTGTTGAAATGGCTCGAAACGCAGGGCGGCGTCGAGGGTATGGAAAAAATCAAGTCCGCCAAGGCCAAAATTATCTATGACATCCTCGACGATAGCAAAGTTTTCATAGGCAGCGCCGAGCCGGGCTCCCGTTCCGACATGAATGTCACTTTCAGGACGCACAGCGAGGAGCTTGATGCAAAATTCGTCAAAGAGGCTCTTGCTGCCGGGTTCGACAACCTGAAGGGCCACCGCGTCACGGGCGGAATGCGCGCTTCAATATATAACGCAATGCCTTTCGAAGGCGTGCAAGCGCTCGCGGATTTCATGCGAAAATTTGAGTTGGAGAACAAATAATATGTATAACATAAAGATACTTAATAATATTACGTCAGCCGCGCTGGATAAACTGGACAAAGAAAAATACTTTGTTTCGACAGAGGTCGAGAATCCTGATGCCATCATCGTCCGTTCGACAAGCCTTCACGATGCGGTGTTCAACCCCGGGCTCCTCTGCATCGCCCGCGCGGGCGCAGGCGTAAATAACATCCCCATCGACCGTTGCGCCGATGAGGGCATCATCGTTTTCAACACGCCCGGCGCGAATGCGGACGCTGTCAAGGAGCTTGTCTTATGCACCATGCTCCTGTCTTCACGCGATATCATCGGCGGCATCGATTGGGTGAAATCCACCGCTGCGGAGGGCGGAGACATCGCCGCGCTCGTCGAAAAAGAAAAAGCCCGCTTCGTCGGCCCGGAGGTTTTCGGCAAGACGCTTGGCGTCATAGGGCTCGGGGCGATAGGGGCGAAGATCGCGCAGGCTGCTTCCGTGCTCGGCATGCAGGTTTATGGCTACGATCCATATCTGTCGGTCGAGGCCGCCTGGAAGCTTTCGTCCGATATCATCCATGCAAGCGATCTCGACATGATATATAAAAATTCCGATTATATCACCATTCATGTCCCATATCTGGAATCGACTCACCACTTCATAAACAAAGAAAGCATCGAAAAGATGAAGCCCGGCGTCCGCCTCATCAACCTCGCTCGGGCGGAGCTTGTCTGCGACGACGATATGCTGGAGGCTCTGGCGTCGGGGCAGGTGACATGCTATGCGACGGATTTCCCGACAGCGAAGACAGCGGGCGCGCCGGGGGTCATCGCCACTCCCCATCTCGGCGCGTCCACTCCGGAAAGCGAAGATAACTGCGTCACGATGGCCTGCTCCGAAATTGTTGAATATATTGAAAACGGCAACATTCTAAACTCCGTCAATATGCCGTATTCCTTCCTCCCTCGCACAAGCGACCCGCGCATATGCGTCATCCACGATAATGTCCCGGAGATGATATCAAAAATCACCGGCGCGGTGTCGTCGTTCGGCGTGAATATCGAAAACATGATAAATTCAGGCACGAAAGGGCGCTTGCCGTCATATACCATGCTCGATGTCAGCGCTTTGCCCGATGGGGTGGGCGATGCGATCATGAGCATCTCCGGCGTGACGATGGTCCGGACGCTGCCGGGTCCCGGATAATAACATGAAGACAATGCTTGTCATAAACCCGCACTCCGGGAAAGGGCTCTCACGGCAGTCGCTCGGAGCAATCGTGTCGCAGTTGTGCGAAAGCGACCACATTGTGACAATATATTACGCCAATGAGTCCGACCCGGAAACATTGGCGTATGAATATGCGAAATACCACGATCTGGCCATCTGCGCCGGCGGCGATGGCACGCTCAGCTCTTTCATTTCGGGGATCTTGCGCACGGGCAAATCGATCCCCGTCGGCTATATCCCGATCGGGACGGCAAATGACATCGCATCGACCCTCTCTCTTTCAAGAGACCCATCCGCCGCCGTAAAGACGATCATCGGCGGCTCG
>WRMX01000023.1 GCA_009776905.1 Oscillospiraceae bacterium | reverse complement strand
ACGCAGCTACGCTGCGCACCGCGCTTCGCGCGGCGTTAGTGCCTTAGCGATTGATATTAACTTGTTTTTTGTTAGCGTTACGAATCGCTAAGGCACTAAAAGCTTATCAATAATGCCCTGCTTCTTCTCGGCGCGGTTGCCGCCGCTGAAGCGTGATACTGGTGGCATTATTCTGTCAATGTCCGTTCCCGTAGTCTTTAAGATACCGTCACGGAATGCAATGTCGATAAAGCGGCGGGCTTCCTCGTCTTTCAGCTTTTCGTCAGCAATAAGCATAGCAATATCTGCATCGAAGCGCTCCTGTACAAAACGCCGCCAATCATCGTCAAGCCTCGTCATCACCGCTACCTCCGCCTATTTTTGTCAGCATCTTATCCAGCAGCGCTTTAAGCAAATAAAAATCCTTGTTATATGCCGCGATGTCGGCTTCCAGCAACTCGTCAGGCTCGGCTTGGCTATAGTCAAGTTCGTACTTTGCCCGACGCGCCAGTTCCACAAAGAAAATCCGCTGTGTCCTGCCATTGCCTTCGCGGAAGGGGTGCAGAGCATTGATTTCACCCATGTAATACGCAAGCCTCTCTATGAACTCTGTGCGAACTAGACCCCGTAACCACTTTTCGGAGCGGAGTTTTCCAAAGATATTTTCAGCATAAGCCGGAATCATATCAGCGACACAAAAAAGCGTATCACCTTTGGAGAAGAATTTTCCACCGCGTATATGCCCTGCCCAACCGTAGATATCTCCGAAAACGTATTTATGGATTTTTTGAAGATATTTCAGGTCGAGGACCCCTTTAATCGGATTTATTCCAAGATATGTGATTTTTGGGTATGACAAATCACGCTCAACTTGCTGTAATTCATCATTATCTCTAATATCCAGCTTGTTCATAAGCACTTTGGATTCCGGATAACAATAAAAGTCGTTTCCCTCGTACTCTACGCCACCGTACTCATACTTCATGCGCTTACACCGCCACTTTTTGCTTGTATTGGGCTATGTAATTTGCAACATAATCGGTTACATTCAACTCGCCTGTTACAATTTTTCGCCCTATTTCTTCAAGCTCCTCATTAATAACAAAGCCCTCAATCTCCATGCTCGTCTTGGCGTTTCTAAGGATTTTGTCGATTTTTTGTTCGTCCATATTCTATTCCCCCTCAATCTCCGCGACGATCGCGGCAATGTCTCGCCGCAGCACGTCGGAATGGGCAACGATTCGATCAATCTCGGCATTAAGCAAAGTTATGTCAACAACCTCCCGCATGTCCTCTTGCTGCACATAGGAGCTTACGGAAAGGTTGTAGTCCTGTGCGGCGACATCGGCGTTCGGAACGAGCTTCGCCTTATATGAAAAGTCCGAGCGGTCAATGTAATATCCCAGTATGTCTTTGATATTATCAGGCATCAGCTTGTTATTGTTCGTAATCTTCACGAACTCCTTTGACGCATCGATAAAAAGCGTACTGTTATCATTCTTGGATTTCCTCACAACCATGATACAAGTTGCAATGCTCGTTCCGTAGAACAGGTTGTCTGGCAGTTGGATTACACAGTCGATGAAGTTATTATCAATCAAATACTTTCGGATTTTCTGCTCTGCTCCGCCGCGATACATCACGCCGGGGAAGCAGACAATTGCCGCCGTGCCGCTTGTCGCGAGCCATGTCAGGCTGTGCATGATGAAAGCAAGGTCTGCTTTGGACTTCGGTGCAAGCACCCCTGCGGGAGAGAAGCGGGGGTCATTAATAAGCAGAGGGTTATCATCACCTGCCCACTTGATCGAATATGGCGGATTCGATACGAGGGCTTCAAAGGGTTCATCATCCCAGTGAAGCGGGTCTGTCAGCGTGTCGCCATGGCCAATATCGAATTTATCATAGTCCACATCATGCAGGAACATATTTATTCGGCAAACTCCATAATGCACACCTCTCTCACATGCTCACATCATTGTAACAGGTGTCATTTTGCAACGCCGATAATTCCCGCGAATCTATGCCGCCATAGGTGTTCACCCTGACGGCAAGCTGGTTCAAAATGCCGTCAATCGTGTTCGCGTTTTCCTCCGTGGACAGCTCAAAGTTTTTCAAGTAATTGTCCTTATCGGAGTTTCACAGACGGTCTTATTGCTCCGGGTCTTTTATCATTATTGCGCCGTGCGGACACAGCTCTTGGCAGCAGAAACAGCGAATGCATCTGCTGTAGTCGTATTTCGGAGGGTGCGTCCTGTCATCGTCCTTCCAGGCCAGAGCTTTTGGGCTGATAGGGCAGATATCGATGCAAACTCCGCAGAAGCGACATTTCTCTTCTTCAATATAGGGCTTTGGGACGCCTGCGTCGTTATCGAACGAGAATACACCCGCCCCGCGTACGTTGCTGATGGGGTTGCGGTTGATATTGAAGTCACGCGCGACAAAGCTTTCCAAAGGATCGCCCATCAGAGTTATCTCGGAGCTGATATATGTGCCATGCCCTGCCTGCATTCCGAGCGAAACCGTATAGGAGTACTCCGGATTTACATCGACAAGGCGGCAGACCGTGGCGTCCAATGCGATGGGGTCGGACGACAGTAGCAATACATTCATTTTCTTTGGGTCGCCGTTCATCGGGCCGTTGCCTTCCATTGCCATGATCCCATCCATGATATACAGCCTGGGTTTGAGGTACATATTCAAGTCAATGAGCATGCGGGCAAAATCCGCAGGCCTGGGGAGCTGCTGATGGTATGCTCCCTTTCGTCTGCCCGGGATGCAGCCCATTTGGTTTTTTACCGCTCCCGTCAGCTTGAGGAACCCTTGAGTCTTAAGCTTTGGTAGGCTGATGATTCCGTCGCAGTCAAGCGCCCCATTGGCGAGGAAAAACTCCTGCGTGTCCGTCTTTATTTCGCGTCCGTTGATAAAATCCGCTAGCGGTATGTTCAAGGCGGCTGCAACCTCGTGAAAGCCCGTTGCTTTCGCTGCCTCAAGAGCCTCGTCTTCTGTCGTGCCCCTGCCGGGAGAGTCCCCATAACATAAGCCGGCGCCGGCATCGGAAAATATCTCGCAAACTGCTTTGAATACAGATGGGTGCGTCGTGGCGCATCGTTCCGGCGGCACTGCCATAATCCAGTTTGGTTTGAGCAGGATTTTTTCACCCGGCGAAATAAATTCGCGAGCGCCTCCCAAAAGGGCGATCCCTCTTTCTACTGCAGCTTTCACTTCGGCTTCGTCATAGCTTTCGCAACGTATCAGAGCTACTTTTGACATTCTTCAAATCATTCCTTTCAAAAAACAAAAACATATTGTATTAAACATCAATCCATTGTATAATCGTCATATTGCAATTTGCCAACAATAACAAGCTCCGGCGAAAGGCTGCACTAGTCGGGGAGTCAGCGGTGCCCTGTGGCCTGCAACCCGCTATAGCAGGGATGAATCCCGGCCCCCGGACTTGTGATGTGTCGTCAGCTCTCGATAAGCAGCGATGAAGAGCCGGTCTTGCGCAACGTAAATTCGTGAACCATGTCAGGCGGGGAACCGAGCAGCATTAAGCGAAACCTTGCGTGTGCCGCAAGGCAACCGGTTCGGAGCCGGCTGTCGAGTCAGCGGGGATATCACACTTTCAAAGGCCGGTGTGCAGCCTTTCAGCGGAGCTTGTTTATATTGTATGGCATGCGGGCTTAAATCTGCCGAGAACTCCTGTGGCTTTTGCCGTGGGTAGTTCAAGCTCTTAATAGTCATGTTTTCCAAACCGGAGGTCGCCAATGTACCAGGCATTATATAGAAAATACAGGCCGCGAAGCTTCAGCGATGTCGCGGGGCAGGAGCATGTCACCGACACCTTGCGCCGCCAAATCATGAGCAACAGGCTCTCGCATGCATATCTCTTTGTCGGGACGCGAGGGACCGGGAAGACATCCTGCGCGAAAGTCCTGGCTCGCGCGATGAACTGCGAGAACCCCATCGATGGAGATCCTTGCAACAAATGCGCGTCATGCATCGGCATCGAAAACGGATCGATCCTCGATGTGCTGGAGCTTGACGCGGCTTCTAATAACGGAGTTGATAACATCAGGTCTTTGCGGGACGATGCAATATACTCCCCCGCTTCTGTCAAGAAGCGCGTATATATTCTGGACGAAGTTCATATGCTGTCGACTTCGGCCTCAAACGCTCTGTTGAAGATTCTCGAAGAGCCGCCTGAGCATCTGATATTCATTCTTGCAACAACAGAGCTTCATAAAGTGCCGGCCACGATACTGTCCAGATGTCAGAGATTTTCGTTTAAACGAATATCGCCTGATGCTATCATCGAACGCCTCCAGCTCATAGCTAAAAACGAGCAGTTGTCGCTTACGGATGACGCAGCTGAGAAGCTTGCATCTTTAGCGGATGGTTCATTGCGCGACGCGATATCGCTGCTTGACCAATGCGCTATTGATACTACCATCGATTTGCAGCGGGTGCTCGACACCGTCGGCCTCGTTGGGAAGCAGGATATCGTCAGTTTGGCTGAGGCCGCTGCCGCTGAAAACATTGCTGCAGCGCTTGACGTGCTTGACAACATATACAGCGGCGGGAGGGATATGGCTTCCTTGCTGGGGGAGCTTGCTTCATTATATCGCGACGTGCTTGTCTTTAAGCTGTCTCCCGGCTCTCCGCTTTTGAGCGGTGGTTTCAGCCGTGCGGAGTTGTCTCCGCTGTCTGCGAAACTGACGCCCGAAATGTTGTTTTCGTACCTTGATGTTATTCGTGAGGCTACATATAGCATCTCGCATGGCATGGGCGTGCGGATTACGGTCGAGATGTGCATTCTAAGGATTTGCGACCGGCGGTTGTCGGACAATCCTGCTGCCATGCTTTCGCGGATTGCTGCTTTGGAAGGCTCTGCGGGACACTCAACGCCTGCGCCTCATATACTGCCTTCGGTGCCTGAACCGCCGCACGAGCCATCTGCGGAATCCGCGCCTCCGGCAAAACCGGCAATGCCAACGGAGCCTGAATCGGCAGCGGAAGCAGCTCCAACGGAGCCGGCATCGGCAGCAACGCTAACGGAGCCTGCATCGGCATCGGAAGCAGCGGCACCGGAGCCTACATCGGCACCGGAAGCAGCGACAACGGAAGCAGCGCCAACGGAGCATGAATCGGCAACGGAAGCAACGCTAACGGAGCCTGCATCGGCACCGGAAGCAGCGGCACCGGAGCCGGCATCGGCAACGGCAGCGCCAACGGCCGAGAAACCGGCATTCTGGAGCAGCATTCTGGACCAATTGAAAACCGATATGTCAATATATTCGCTGCTCAGCGATGATTCCAGGGTTCAAGCGGAAATGCGCGACAATGGCCTTGTCATTCATGTCGGGGATGCGTTTACCGCCGGTCTGATCGAATCAAAAAAGTTTGCGGTCCCGCTCGCTGAAGCATCATCGACGGTTTTTGGCAAAGCAGTCAAGATCCGTGTGGAGATTATGGCCGATAACGCATCAAACGCAGGGAGCGACAAACTCGACAACCTGATTGCAAACTTCGGCAGCATAATAAAAGGGTAAGCGTTTGGGGCTATTGCCCCGAGCTTGATAGAAAGGGATGACCACAAATATGGCAAAAAGCGGATTTCGCGGCGGCGGCTACAGCGGCGGCGGCATGAACATGAACATGATCAAACAGGCACAAAAAATGCAAGCCGATCTCATCAAGATGCAGTCAGAAATGGAAGAACAGACATATTCTGCCACATCGGGCGGCGGCGTCGTCACCGCTGTCGTTACGGGAAAGCATGAATTGTCCGAGCTTATCATCGATCCTGATGCTGTTGATCCTGAGGATGTCGAAATGCTCCAGGATTTAATCGTCGCAGCCGTCAATGAGGCGATGCGCAAGGCCAGCGACGATATGAGCGCTTCCATGTCAAAACTCACTGGAGGTTTAAACCTGGGGTTCTAGAAATCCGAGTGTCCAATCCGAGTTTCCAGGTCGTCCGAGTTTCCAAGTCGAATGAAACCAAAATTCCGGTTTTCATGAAGCCTGCCAACCCAAACTCCCGGCTCAGATCATTATACCGGCCATTATACCGGCCAATATACCGGTATTCCGCAAAGCTTATGCATCCACCAATTCGAGAGTGTCGAGCAAGGCATATAGCGCGTTCTTTTGTTCATTGTCTTTATATCGAATGATAAACGCCATGCCTATGTCATTGAAGGCATCGTCATCATCGTCCGGTATGCGATGTACCCACACCTCAAAGGTTTCCCCATCATTGACTCCGGTTATGAACACCCCATTGAGCGACGAGCGTTTAATCGGCCCTTCGCCGCCGATAAACGCCTCATTTCCGTCGAGATAGGCATCGATTGTCTCTGTGGCACATTGCTCCGCGCCCAATGGGAGCGACACAAAGCAAATCTCCAATGAAGTGCTGCCGCCGTCTATATACGTGAATATGTCACCATCGTTGATCTCTTCATATTCGAATATGTCCTCGTCGGCATATACTACAAGCATTTCATTCGGCGTATACGGCAATAGATACCGCTTTCCCGAGCGGTCGATCGGAGATTCCGCAGGGGAGTCTTCTGTTTCGTCTGTGTCGGATGGCGGTGTTGTGTCATCCAATGGCACGGATGAGGTGTTGTCAGGCCTCTGCGTCCCGGTTATCGGACTGCTCGTTTTTGGCGACTCAACTGTCGCCTCTTCTTTATTTCTGCCCCTGTTCAAAACAATCAGTTCGATACAAAACACGGCGAAGACAAATATGCATACCAATGTTATGACAATGAGTACATTCTTCGTTGTTTTACTCATTCAGGACACCTCCTCGTCTTAATTGCTCTCGAATGCCGTTAGTCGATCTATCGCGGAGGATATGCGCCTCAACGATTCCTCCCGGCCCAGAATCCAGCAAATCTCAACAGCTCCGCCCGGTGTGACAGCCTTGCCGGATAACGCAATGCGCACAGGCCACAATAGCGTCGCGTTCTTGACTCCGAGCCTCTCAGCCAAAGCGGAAAGGGTATCATGGATTGAGTCTTTCGCCCAATTGCCCATAGAATCGATCGCGATATGCGCAGCTCGCAGCATTTCCAGCGAGATCGCCTCGTCTGTCTTTGATTTCTTGTGGACAAACAGCTCGGTGTCATATTCCGGCAAATTGTCGAAAAAGTCGATTTTCTCGGGTATATCGCTCAGTTTCTCACATCGAGCTTGCAATATCGACGCTATGTCATTGATGGAAAAATCATCGCTCTTCACAGCGCCCCTGATATATTCATACGCTTTGCTCGCAAAGTCATTCGGGTCCAGAGCTCTGATATATTCGCTGTTGAAGTGGTTCAGCTTCTCGATGTCGAATATCGCAGGCGATTTTGAGATGCCGGAAACGTCAAATGCTTCGACCATTTCGGGCAAAGTGAATATTTCGCGCTCCCCTCCGGGGCTCCAGCCCAGCAGCGCGACGTAGTTGAGCACGGCCTCCGGGAGATAACCCTGCCGCAGCAAGTCGTCATATGTCGGATCGCCGCGCCTTTTGGAGAGTTTATTGTGCGCATCGCGCATGATCAGGGACACCGTAATATATGCCGGGATTTCCCAGCCGAAAGCTTCATACAGAAGGTTGTATTTCGGAGCGGAGCTGATGTATTCGCTCCCGCGCAGCACATGCGTGATTCCCATGAGATGGTCGTCAACGACATTCGCGAAATTATATGTAGGCATCCCGTCGCTTTTCAATAGAATCATGTCGTCGAGGTCTTTATTTGGCGTCGTTACTTCGCCAAACACCATATCAACGACTGTCGTCGCGCCCTCCCGGGGAGCCTTCATGCGGACAGCGAAAGGCTCGCCGGAGTCGACGCGCCGCTTTGCATCCTCGTATGGCAAATCGCGGCAAGGATCGTCTTGCACAGGAAAGTCAGGAAAGTCAGGAAAGTCAGGAAAGTCAGGAAAGTCAGGGGAATTAGGAGAATCGGGGGAGCTATGATCGTGGACGGTATCCCCCTTGGCCCGGTCGGCATCTCCCTGTTCCCTGCCTTTGGCTTCGCAAAAACAATAATAAGCCGCATCTCTTTCACACAGGAGTTCGGCATATGGACGGTAGAGGTGCTTCCGCTCGCTTTGCGTATATGGCGCCACAGGGCCTCCGATTCCCGGTCCCTCGTCATAATGCAGCCAGGCCTCTTCCAGAGTTTTGATTATAATTTCCGTCGCCCCTTCGACGAATCTAGCCGCATCGGTGTCTTCAATTCGCAATATGAACGTTCCTGCGGATTTTTTTGCGACAAGATACGCATAAAGCGCCGTGCGCAAGCCTCCGACGTGCATATACCCCGTGGGGCTGGGCGCAAACCTTGTCCTGACTCGGCCATGCGGGATTTGCGATTCCATGTCATCAAAAAAGCTAATGAGACTCAACTCCCTTTGCAATTTACCTGTTCTAACGAGGGGGCTAACGTGGAGGCAGCCCCCAAAACCCGGACGCTGTGCACCCAACCCGGATACCGCGCGGTCCCCTCACTTTGTTGCCGTGCGTTCTGCGTATTGCGTGGCTTTCGACGCTTTTTCCTGTTCCTCGCGTTCAAGCTCGATATATGCGACCTTTCCGACAAGCGTTCTCGGCAAATCGGAACGGTATTCAAACTCGCTTGGCATGGCATATTTCGCGATGTTTTTGCGGCAATGTTCAAGAATCGATGCCTTAATCTCCTCCGTCGGCTCGGCATTATCGCGAAGGACGATAAACGCTTTGATCCGTTGCATCTTATAGTCGTCGGGCACCCCAATGACACAGCTTATCAGGACATTTTCGTGCGATTCGATGAGGTTTTCCAATTGCGACGGATAAACGCTGTAGCCTGATGAAATGATCATGCGCTTGATGCGCTGCTTAAAATAGACGAACCCTTCCTCGTCCATGACGCCAAGGTCGCCGGTATGCAGCCAAGTGCGCCCGTCGGGATGGGCTTGGAGCGCAAGCCCGGTCTCTTCGTCGTTTTCGTCATAGCCGAGCATGACCGTGGGCCCGGAAAGAGTAATCTCGCCTTCTTCGCCATATGGGAGCGCCTCTTGCGCGCCGGCGCGGACGATTTTATAATATGTGTCGGGATATGGGATGCCGATGCTGCCCTCCTTGTGGAACTTGCTAGGGGTCAAACAGCTTGCCGTGACGCACTCCGTGAGGCCATAGCCCTCACGCACCTGCACTTTTGCCCCATGCGCTTGCAAGAATGCGTCCACTTTCCGCTTGAGCTCGACAGAGAGCGAGTCGCCGCCGGAAAAGACCCCCTCCAGCTGGTCCATGTCAAGCTTGTCAATATTTTGAAGCCTCAGCAGAGCCTCATAAAGAGTTGGCACGCCGGCGATATAATGCGGTTTGTGCTTTTTCAGCAACTGCGCGTATGAGCGAATGGAAAACTGGGGCACGAGGATGGCCGTCGCGCCGAAAACCAGCGCCGTGTGAATGCAGACGCCAAGCCCAAAACCATGGAATATCGGCATGATGGCCAGCATCTTGTGGCCGGCGACCACGCATTCGCTCGACGCTTCCGTTTGCATAGCCAATGCGTTGATGTTTAAATTTGTCAATAAAATGCCTTTTGTGGTGCCGGAGGTGCCGCCGCTGTAGAGAATGGCGGCGACGTCCCCGCCCTTTGTCTTCGCATCGGCATCGCCGGAGTAATTACCTCCCCGCTCCAGCATGTCGGCATATCTGAGAATGTTGCCGCCGGATGGCGAACGCCGGATTTTTCTGCCTTGAGTCAGTTTATATAATGGCTTCTTTATGCCGGACAACCCATCTTCAATGCCGCAGAGAATGAGAATTTTTGCATCCGTCCTCGGCAGGATTTCCAAGAGCTTTTCGCAGAATTGGTCCAGCGTTAGCACGGCGACGCTGTGGCTGCCATTGATGTAGCGCACGAGCTCCTCGGATGCCGACAAAGGATGCACCATGTTCGCCACGGCGCCGATGTGGTTGAGCGCATATAGCGCAATAACCGCTTGCGGGGTGTTTGGCATGCATATGGTCACGCGCTGCCCGCGCAAGATGCCGGCAGCAAGGAAGCCCCGGGCACATCGACGGATCTCTTCTGCGAAGCCTTTGTATGTTTTTTTGCATCCGAAGAAGTTATATGCGATTATGTCCGGATATTTTTCCGCTGCGTCAAGCACCATCCGCGCCATTGAGCAGTCGGGGTAGTCGAGGTTATGCGGCACGTTGCCGTATGAGTTCAGCCACGGTGTCTCTATGCCCATTTGGAAAGTTTCCTTTTCATCGTTTCCCGAAGCATAACATATTTCTCCACATTCTTCAACCTATGTTTTGGTCTGCCAATAATCAAAAACTTGACAATATGACGCAATCGTGATAATCTCCAAAAATACCGGGAGATGATAATAATGCCAGATAACATATATACATTTGAAAACAAAGAATACAAAGACGCCTACCGCCACACCACGTCGCATATCCTTGCGCAGGCGGTCAAGCGGCTTTTCCCTGACGTCAAACTTGCAATAGGCCCGTCGATAGACGACGGCTTCTACTACGACTTCGACGCACCGGAGCCATTTACGCCGGATACCTTGGAGCAGCTGGAAACCGAGATGCGGAAAATCATCAAAGAAAAGCTGCCGCTCGAACGCTATGAGCTGGGACGCGAAGACGCGATCAAGCTGATGCAAGACAAAGAAGAACCCTACAAAGTCGAATTGATACGCGACCTGCCAATCGACGCTGTCATCAGCTTTTATAAGCAAGGCGACTTCACCGACCTTTGCGCCGGCCCCCATGTGGATTCGACGGCCAGGATCAAAGCCAATGCGTTCAAGCTCACAAGCTGCACGGGCGCTTATTGGCGCGGAGATGCCACGGGAAAAATGCTGCAAAGGGTATATGGGACATGCTTCCCGAGCAAGGACGAACTCGATGCACACATCAAAAGGCTTGAAGAGGCAAAGCTGCGCGACCATCGCAAGATAGGCCGCGAGCTCGATTTGTTCGCGCTATATGACGAGGGTCCCGGCTTCCCGTTCTTCTTCCCCAAAGGGATGACTCTCCGCAACGAGCTCCTTGCATTTTGGCGCAACGAGCATAAGCTGGCGGGCTATGAAGAAATCAGCACCCCATTGATTTTGAACGAGGAGCTTTGGCATCGTTCCGGGCATTGGGACCATTTCATCAACAATATGTACTTCACAAAAATCGATGAGGGCGATTATGCCATCAAGCCCATGAACTGCCCGGGCGGTATGCTGACCTACAAGCGCAAGATGTGGAGCTACCGCGAGCTGCCCGTCCGAATGGCGGAGCTCGGCATCGTGCACCGGCACGAGCTTTCCGGCACATTGCACGGCTTAATGCGCGTGCGCTGCTTCACGCAAGACGATGCCCACCTATATATGACTCCGGACCAGGTGCATGATGAAATCGCGGGCGTCATCGACCTCATAGACAAGATTTATAAGGTATTCGGCTTTGAATACCGCGTCGAGCTGTCCACCCGCCCCGATAAATTCATGGGCGAGATCGAGACATGGAACGCTGCGGAGGACGCTTTGGAAGGCGTGCTGATTGAGAAGAATATAAGCTACCGCATCAATCCGGGAGATGGCGCGTTCTACGGCCCGAAGATCGATTTCCATCTGGTCGACTGCATTGGGCGCACCTGGCAATGCGCGACGCTGCAGCTCGATTTCCAGATGCCTGAGCGCTTCGAGCTTGAATACATCGGTGCCGATGGCGAGAAGCACCGCCCCGTCATGATCCACCGCACGGTTTTCGGCTCCTTGGAGCGGTTCATCGGCATCCTCACGGAGCATTATGCCGGAGCCTTCCCTCTGTGGCTCGCCCCGGTGCAAGTGGCCGTCTTGCCTATCACCGACCGCTCGCGCGATTATGCGCGGAGCATCGCCGATGAGCTCATTTTAAAGGGCTTCCGCGTCGAGACTGATTTTCGCAGCGAAAAGATCGGGTATAAGATCCGCGAGGCCCAACTGCAGAAAATTCCGTATATGCTCGTATTGGGCGATAAAGAGGCCGATGCCGGCACAATCACCGTCCGCAAGCGCGCCGAAGGCGACATCGGGACGATGGACATGAATGGCTTGCTTGCGCTGCTCGCGGCAGAAACCGCGCCATAGCAGCATGTAATATGTCATAATAATACTTTTGGGATATTATTATGAGCGATATATAACTCTGTGAGAGGTAAATTTGCCTATGAACCCTTTCTCCATTATGGTCGACACCGGTTGCGACCTTCCTGACGAATACATTGACGCGCATGGCATCAAAACGATTCCCATTTCCTTCAACCTGGACGGCGTGCAGCACAGCAGCGGGCGTTGGCAGGAGATATCCGCCGTTGCGTTCTACACGGCTCTTGCAAACGGCAGCATGGCCGGGACGGCCTTGATCAACCCGGAGACATATGTCGATGTCTTCACTGAATATGCCGAGCGCGGCGAGGAGCTGCTTGTCATCACGTTGAGCAGCGGCCTTTCCGGGACATTTCAAAACTCGCGCATTGCGTTGGACGAGGTGAAAAGGAAATATCCCGACTGCAAGATTTTCACAGTGGACAGCGCGAATGCCTGCGGGGGTATAGGATTATTAACGACCCTTGCCGTCAAAAAGCGCGATGAAGGACTCGGCCTGGCGGAAACTGTCACATGGCTCGATGAAAAGAAGCAGAGCTGCATCTCGCTATTCACAGTGGACGACCTCATGTTCCTGCACAGGGGCGGCCGGCTTGGAAAAGTGTCTGCAGTCGCGGGGAGGATCATCGGCATCAAGCCGCTTTTGAACGTCGCGCCAGACGGGACGCTCAAGCTAAAGGACAAAGCGCGCGGGCGCAACGGCGCTCTCGAAAGGCTTGTCGGCCAAATGAAGCGCAGCCTGAACAATGGCACGAAGCTCGACACCGTCATAATCTGCCACAGCAACTGCGAGGAAGACGCGAGAAAAGTCGCAACGCTTGTCAAATCGGCTGTCAGCGTCAGAGAAGTCGTCATCACTATGATGGGCCCCGTAATCGGCGCCCACACGGGTCCCGGGACGATTGCGATGTTCTTCGAGGCGGACATGTCCCGCATCGAATACGAACGCAAGTTCTACAGCAAGTGACAACCAAGTGACAACAATATAGGAGCCGGGTTTTCCCGGCTCCTGCGTTTGTTATAGGGCGGACCCCCATGTTAGGGCGAGCCCCCACGTTAGGGCAGAGCCCTCACGTTAATCTTTGTATCCCTGCTGCAGGCGTTCTTTGATGGCATCCTTCCTAGAAAGGTTGATGCGCCCGCGGTCGTCGATCTCCGTGACCTTGACCCATGTCATGTCGCCTTCCTGCAGCACGTCCTCGACCTTGTCGACGCGATGGTTCTCCAGTTTTGAAATGTGGACCATCCCATCCTTGCCCGGAACCAGCTCGACAAATGCGCCAATGGGGATGATGCGCACGACCTTGCCGTAGTACAGCCCGCCGACCTCCGGCACGAACACGATATCGTCTATCATCTTCTTTGCAGCGCGGCATGCTTCGATATCGATTGATGCGATATATATGCTGCCATCGTCCTCGATATCGACCTTCGCGCCTGTGTCCGCGCAGATCTTCTGGATGACCTTGCCGCCCGATCCGATGACTTCCCTGATTTTATCGGGATGAATGCTCATCATGATCATCTTCGGCGCCGTCGCCGCAAGCTCCTCGCGCGGTCCCGCGAGCACGGGAAGCATGATCTCATCGAGTATTTGTATGCGAGCCTCATGCGTCATAGTGAATGCGGACTCAATTATCGGGAACGTAAGCCCGTCATTCTTCAGATCCATTTGAATGGCCGTGATGCCTTTCTTCGTGCCTCCGACCTTGAAATCCATCTCGCCGTGGAAATCCTCGACGCCTTGAATGTCGATGAACGTCGTCCAGTCGTCTCCATCGGAGATGAGCCCGCATGATATGCCGGCCACGGGCGCGGATATTGGCACGCCTGCGTCCATCAGCGCCAACGTCGATCCGCATATCGACCCCTGCGACGTCGAGCCGTTTGACGAAAGGACTTCGGACACCACGCGTATCGCATATGGGAAATCGTTGACGCTCGGCAGGACAGGCTCGAGCGCTTTTTCCGCGAGGGCGCCATGCCCATATTCGCGCCTCGATGTCGAGCGGGAACCGCGCGCCTCGCCGGTCGAAAACGACGGGAAATTATAATGGTGCATATAGCGCTTCGACTCTTCTTCATAAATTGTGTCCAGCCGCTGCATGTTCGACACGGTGCCGAGCGTCGCGATGGACAGCACCTGCGTCTGCCCGCGCGTGAAAAGACCCGAGCCGTGCACGAGCGGGATGACCCCGACTTCCGCGGCCATCGGTCGTATTTCGTTCATCGCCCTGCCGTCGACGCGCTTGCCTTCCATCAGCCAAGCCTTGACGACCTTTTTTTGAATCCTGTAGGTGATTTCTTCGAGCTGGGCGGTGATTTCCGGATACTCTTCGCCAAATTCGCCGATCATCCGCTCGACGATCGCGTTGTAGCGGTCTTCGCGGATGTTCTTGTCGTCCGTGTCCATGGCGAACCTTACATCTTCAAGGTACTTGTCGACGAGTTTCGCGAACAATTCATCATTAAACGCTGCCTTTGCATATTCAAACTTGGGCTTTCCAATCTCCGCGACCATTCGATTGATGAGCGCGATGATCGGTTGGATGGCCTCATGGGCTTGCTTGATGCCCTCCAGCATGACGTCGTCCGGGATCTCGTTGCCTGCGGCCTCGATCATGACGACCTTGTTCGCAGTCGATGCGATGGTGCAATACATGTCGGATGTTTCCCGCTCGGCAGTCGTCGGGTTGATGAGATACTTGCCGTCCTTATATCCGAGCGCGACGCCTGCGATGGGGCCGCCAAACGGAATGTCCGATATCGAAACGGCGGCGGACGAGCCGATCATGGCGGCAATCTCCGGGGAACAGTTGTGGTCTACGGCGAGTATGGTGCACGTAATGACGACGTCGTTGCGGAGGTCGTCCGGGAATAACGGGCGCATGGGCCTGTCGATCATGCGTCCCGCCAGCACGGCGCGTTCAGACGGCCTGGCTTCGCGGCGGAGGAACCCCCCGGGAATCCTGCCGACTGCGTATAGCTTCTCCTCGAAGTCTACGGATAGCGGGAAATAGTCGATGCCGTCGCGGGGCCTCGGCGAGGCTGTCACGGCGACGAGGACGGTGGTATCTCCATACCGAACGAGTATCGAGGCATTGGTAAGCTCCGCCAGCTTGCCGGTCTCGAGCGTCAATGGGCGCCCCGCTAAATCAATCGTGTACTTTTTTTCTTGCGGGAATTCTCTTTTGTTAATTATCATTCTTTACTCCTCTTCCCGGAGCCGCTTATCTCTTAGCACTTGAAAACGCCTCTGATTTGCCGCGGGTCCATGGGCACCACGTTGGTGGCTTTGAACGCGGATTCCGGATGCTATGCGTGTCCGGATGCTATGCGTGTCTGATCGGGGGCATTTTCAACTGCTATGGGACAAGGCTCCGATTTTTATTCAATAACAGAGCCGGCCTGATATGTGCAGACCGGCTCCGGCATTGCCGTATTACTTCCTGATACCAAGTTTTGCGATACACGCCCTGTATCGCTCGATGTCTTTTTTTGCCAAATAGTCAAGAAGGTTGCGGCGTCTTCCGACCATTTTCAGCAGGCCTAGCTCGCTGTGCTTGTCTTTTTTGTGAACCTTGAGGTGCTCCGTGAGTTGCCTGATGCGTTCTGTCAGAATCGCGATTTGCACTTCCGGCGAACCCGTGTCGGTTTCATGGGTGCGGTTGCTTTCAATGACGGTGTTTTTTTGCTCCTTTGTGATCATTGCAGTTGGTGTTCCTTTCTTTTTATGGTGTGTTGCGCGGCAAAGCCACGCATTTTGTCCGGCGGCTGAGTATCGGGCGGAAAAGATACCGGGAGTTGGCCGGCGTGGTCCCGAAACACGGCTCGCGGACGGCGACTATCGCATATTAACACAGTTTTTCACAGTTGTAAAGAAAAATGTTAGGCGTGAATGCGCAGTACTGTTCACGCCCTTGCGCTCGGCAGACGTTTTTTTGCTTCCTCATCGCTCAGATGCGCATCCATGCGCATATTCGCGCCGCTACGCTTCCTTGCTACGCGGTCGGAAGCAAAATAAACGTCCACCTCACCGGGCGTGAATTGTAACCCTACCTCTTCACCATGTGCCTGCCAATGCTGCCGATTGATAGCTTCCTGATGTCCGTAATTGTCACAAACAAATCGTTATACTCCTGCAAGACTTCGATGGTGCAAGGCACATCCTTCCTTCTGATCTTTAGGACGATTGCCAGCTTTTTCCCTTCCAGTCCCTCGCAATCATACGTCGTCACTCCGTATCCGTGGTCTCTGAACTGCTTTGCAATTTGCTTTGCAATCTCGAACTCCGCGATGACCTCTATCTGAGCAAGCCCGAGCGCCAGCTTGTCCTCCAGGACAATGCCCATATAAATCCCTACGACGAATGCAAGGCCATATGCCACAGCGCGCAGAGGATCCTCCGCGATGCGCAGAAGCACGGTGCTCGTGACGATGAGCCAAATCGTGATCTCGACAGCGGCCAGCATGCTCGCAACCGTCTTGTTGCCACGCGCGGTTTGGACCGTCCTTATGGTGGCGATTGCTACCTCTAATAATTTTGCAAAAAATATAAACGCGTAAGTCATTGAGTTTCCCGCTTTCTTTGTGTAGAATGTATCTTACGTGAGGGCTCCGCCCCACAGCGTACAGATCAACGTTATCATCCGGCATAAGGAATATATTGCCTTCATAAATCGGCGCATTATCATACACTACAAATGATAAATAAACAAGGAGGAGTGACAAACAAAAATGCGATTTGAAAGATATGCCGATATAAATGCATTCAGCGATGATGTCTTGGAGATATTGCTGGAAAACGAGGTTCAAAACAATCTGCCTGTCAGCTTCATCAACAATTCACTCGCTTCCGACACGTCAAAATGGTTATTGGGCGCCGTGAAAGATGATCATGGCAGCATCTTGCTCGTTGTCGCTCGCACGCCTCCGTTCAACATCGTGCTTTATGAAACGCGCAATATTAGAAACGACGCGGCCGTAAAGCTGCTGTCCGACGAGCTCAAGAGCATGGAGCACATGGTGCCGGGAGTGGTCGCGGCGCAAGGGCTGGCGCAGCGTTTTGCCGATGAATACACGCAAAACGGATATAGTTTGCACCTATCGATGAATATCATGCGTCTCGATATTGTTACTGATATCGCAAAAGCTCCCGGAAGATACCGCACATTGCGCGAAGAGGATCTATACTTCGTGCCGTTTTGGGAGCGCGCATTCAGCGAGGATTGCGGCACGGAGGCATATGAGATTAAAACGATCGTCGAGCGTTTGAGGGGGCGGCTCGGGAAAGACACCCACTATATCTGGGTTAACGGGCATCCCGTGTCGCAAGCTGTCCACGGCCGCAGCACCCAGAACGGCGCGGTGGTCAACATGGTTTATACGCCTCCACATTACAGGAACAAAGGCTATGCGTCCTCTGTCGTTGCGGAGCTGTCCGTGCTGCTGCTGGAGCGCGGCAACAAGTTCTGCTGCCTGTTTGCGGATGCTGCGAACCCCATTTCTTGCGGGATATATAGGAAAATCGGCTATCGCGACCTTTGCGTATATGACGAGCTGGTGTTTTCACCTATCCAAGGTCGGTGAGGCATATTGATACAAATGCTCACGGCGTGGTAAGCATGATGATGCGTAGTTTTCATAATAGTCGATTCAAAGAGGTCGCCGGTGCAGCGACCTCTTTACCTCGACGTATTACAAAAATGCCTTCTACTTAAAGTATCTGTCGAGCAGGCCTTTGAACGCCTTGCCGTGGCGCGCTTCGTCGCGGGCCATTTCGTGCACTGTGTCATGTATGGCATCCAGCCCCAATTCCTTTGCGCGAGTGGCTAGGTTGACCTTGCCCTGCGTGGCTCCGTTTTCCGCGTCGACGCGCAGTTCCAGGTTTCTCTTCGTGCTGGTGGTCAGCACCTCGCCCAACAGCTCCGCGAACCTGGATGCATGGTTCGCTTCTTCATATGCGGCTGTTTCGTAATACAGCCCAATCTCGGGATACCCCTCGCGATATGCCATGCGGCCCATCGCAAGGTACATGCCGACCTCCGCGCATTCGCCTTCGAAATTTGCGCGTAAGTCTGCCATGACGTCGTCCGGAGCGCCTTGCGCGACGCCGACGATGTGTTCCGCTGCCCATGTCAAATCTTCGCTCTGGAGAATGAATTTCGATGCGGGGACTTTGCAAACCGGGCATTGTTCGGGCGGCGCATCCCCTTCATGGACGTATCCGCACACACTGCAAACGTATTTCTTCATAATTGACCTCCTAATTTTTTTATGGTACAGAGCTACAGCAACTCTTTTATCAATGTATTGCGGTCCTTATCCGAAAGATAGGCAAGCGGGACATCGAGGACGGTTTTTGCCCCGAAGAGCCCATCTGCCGCCATCTTATATGCAGCGCGCGCATAAGCCGCCATGATGCTGCCGGTGAATTCCGGATTTGAATCGAGCTTCAGCGAATATTCGATGACCTGCTCGTTGCTGCCGGTTTTCCCGCTGCGTATGACAAGGCCGCCGTGAGGCATTTTTTGATGGTTCGCGATAAATTCGTCCTCGCCGATGAAAGTCACCGTGGTGTCGTAGTCGGCGAAATAGTCGGGCATCGTTACGATCTTTTGCTCGATTGATGCCTTGTCGGCGGCCGGTTCGGCGACGACGTAACACTTCCGCAGATGCTTCTGCCTTGCGGTGAGGTCCGGTCTTTCTCCTCGACGGACGGAGTCTATCGCGTCCTGAATAGGCACGCTGTACTGCACGGCCATTTTGACGCCCTCGATGCTCCGTATCGCGTTGGAGTGTCCTTGCGATACCCCTTCCCCCCAGAAAGTATAATTGGAGCCATCGGGCAAAACCGCTTCCGACAGCGCGCGCACCATCGAAAACAGCCCGGGGTCCCATCCCGCGGAAATTATTGCGGTCGTTTTCGTTGCGGCAGCTTGTACTGTAGCCATGTATTCGGGGATTTTTGCGTGAGTGTCAAAACTATCGACGATATTGAAGCAAGAGGCGAATCGCGGCCCATGGTCGTGCAGATCGCTTGATGAACTTCCACAGAGCACCATGACATCTATCTCGCTGCTCATTTTCTCCGCATCGTCGATTGGCAAAATGGGAATGGAGCGGCCGGCGAGCTTGATCGTGTCTGTGCCGCGCCTCGTAAAGACAGCGCGAAGCTCCATGTCCGTCGCCGCGTTGACTGCTTTTTCCACGCCCTTTCCGATGTTGCCATAACCTGCTATGCCTATTCGTATCATAAGAAATGGTCTTTCCTTTCAGTGATTCTCCGGAATCAGTGATTCTCCGGCACAAAACAGCCATTAAAAACAATGACCATTCTGCGCATCATTTGCGGGCTCCCATCAGGAGCAAATGGCGCATTTGCTATACCTCGTTTTCCAACATTTGTTCCAGAGTCTGCCTCTTTCTGATTAGCTTCAATTCTCCATTTTCCGACAAAAGGACTTCAGGTATTTGCGTGTGCGAATTGTAATTGAACGGGGCCATCGAGGAGCAATATGCCCCCGTGCCGCCGATGATCGCTATGTCTCCGATTTCCGGCTCCGCCATCGCGCGAGGGACTGAATGGCCATCAGGGTCAAGCGTTTGGCAATCGCCGCTTTCACAGCATATCCCGGCAATGACCGCTTCGTATCCCCCGGGGACCTCGTCAAAATCAGACGATTTAATCGCGCTTCCGTCGCCGGCGACAATATATATCGGATGGCGCGAACCATATAGCAACGGGCGCGCGTTAATTTCCATTCCACCGTCGATTATGACGAAATTTGAGCGCGATGTCCGCTTTTTGTCGATGACGCGGGTGATGGCATATCCGGAGTTGGCGATTATATATGTGCCGGGCTCGATTTCCATTCGGAGCTTTCTGCCGGTCTTATGAAAAAAGGCTTCAATTTGCTTTTTTGCGTAGTTGCCGAGATCATTGATGTCGGCAGGCTTTTCTTCGGGCATTCGCGCCTCTTTGAGACCGCCTCCGAAACCGATCGACTCCGCGTCCGGGAAGTATTTTTCGACAATCCCCAGCTCGAGGTCTATGTTCTTGCGCCATACTTGCGAATCGCCGCCGGAACCGATGTGCTCATGGATATGCCGGAATCTGAGATTGTGCTTTGCGGCAATGGCCAGCGCCTCATCAATATCGGAGAGATGAACGCCGAAGCAAGCGTAGTCGTCGCCCGTGTTGCGCGTTGCGCTTTCCCCGGAACCAATCCCCGGATGGACGCGTATGCCCGGGTCGATCCCATGGTTTTCGGCGAAATCAGCGACCATTGCCAGTTGCCGCAGCGAGCAGACATTGTATTTCAGACCGAGCAACAGCAGGTCTTCGAGCTGTTTCATCGCGTCGCCGTGATAGACCTCCTGAGTCGTGAGCATGATGTTTTCGTATGGAATCCCCGCAAGATGGGCGCGCATGGCTTCGTTAAGCGAGCTTGCATCGAAATGCAAACCAATGTTGCTGATGATCCCAAGCAGCGATTTGTTGGAATTGGCCTTCATGGCGTATCGCACCGTCAGACCATATGCGTTCGGCATCTCGAGGCATTCGCGGCAACGCTTTTGAATTGTATGCTCGTCATAGAGGTATAGCGGCGTGCCGAACATGCTTGCAGCCTTCGTGGCGGAAGCCGTGCCGACATTGCTTATACTGTTGAGATTGGACATATTGCCTCTCATTCGCTTGCGTAATTTTTAAAATAATTGTGCACGAGAACGATCGGAGTCCCCCGGTCGCCGCTCCCGGAAACAAGGTCGCAAAGACTGCCGACGAGGTCATGTATCCTGCGAGGAGTCGTGCCTTCCGATTCCATGCTCCCGACAAGATTGGACTGCTTGGCTTTGATCCTTTCGCGAATGCTGTCCGTAAGGGTGTCGCCGGAAAGATCGGCGAAATCATTATCCGCAATGTATTTGATTTTCAGCTCGTTTTTGACTCCCGAGAGCCCATCGGTGTATGCGGGCGAAACGACAGGGTCCGCCAGCTCCCATATGCCGCCGACGGGATCTTTGAAACATCCATCGCCATATACCATGACTTCCGGCGCGATGCCTGTCTGCTTTTTTAATTCGCTTTGCAATGCCAAGACAAACTCTTTAGTGTCTCTGGGGAACAGTTTGACGGAGGTTTCCGTTGCCTTGTTTGAACCCAGCAAGCCATATTCGCTATACCCGCTGCCATCGACCGGCTGGTTGAGCAGGTCATCGAGGCAAAGGCACAGCTCCGCGCCGGCTTTTTTGATCAGCGATTGCGAGCGCCGTCTTGTGTGTATGTCGCAGCACAAGACTTTTTTTGTATAGTTCAAGATATGCCTCGGGTCGTTTGAGAAAACGATTTCGCAGTTTTTCGCAACTTCCTTATAATGCTCGATATAGTCCACGCCCGTGAAGCTATGGACGGTTTCCATGCCGAATATCGCTCGGAACTGCTGCTCCGTGAAGTTGTCGGAATATGGGTTGACGCCCTTGTCGTCGCATGTCGAGAGGTCTACAAGTTTGTTGCCGACTTCGTCGCACGGGTAGGAAAGCTGAATATACAGCTTGTCGCAGCCGGCCGCAATGCCTGCGAGGACATTCGCAAACCTGTTGCGCGAGAGTATTGGGAACACGATCCCGAGCGTGCCGCCTCCGAATTTTGCCCGCACTTCCTTTGCAATCTGGTCAAAGGTTGCATAATTGCCTTGTGCGCGCCCGACAATGGCTTCTGTCACGGCGACGATGTCGCCTTCGCAGAGAGTGAAGCCGTCGTTTTTTGCGGATTCTTGTATGCAGTCGCATATCTTGCCAACGAGGTCGTCGCCTTGCCTGAAAATCGGCGTCATGATGCCTCTGGCGATTACTCCTGTGTTTTGCACGGTCTATCCCCTTTACTGTTTGATTGTCGAATGAAGCGAGTAGGATTTCAACGTTTGCGGGGGGTTATTATACGAAAATACGTCAGAAATGTCAAATTATTCGGAAAATTCACACTTTGCGCTCTAGCGCCGGGGTTTTGGTCGCGGGTATTTGAATTTCACGCAGGAATGACAATATAACGCTTGTAGGGGCGCATATCATGCGCCCGCGGGCGGATAATATCCGCCCCTACACCAAAACAACAGCATTTTAAGCATACCCTGTGAATTGTCAAACATCGCCGGCGGCTGCGCGGTCCAAAAGAACCGTGACGTTGGGATGCAGCATCAAGAGGCAAGCGGGGACATCAGTATGGAGCATGCCATCAAAAAGCCGCTTCGCGATAGGGGCTTTGTTCTCGCCGCTAATGAGAAGCAATATGCTCCGTGCGCTGAAGATAGCCTCAAAGCCCATCGTGAGCGCTGAAGACGGCTGGACGTCGCCTTCAGCGAAAAAACGGGAATTCGCCTCAATAGTGCTCTCGGACAAATCCGCAAGGTAGGACACCATGGAATATGAAACGGCAGGCTCATTGAAGCCGATATGCCCATTGTTGCCGATGCCGAGGAGCTGCAGATCGATGCCACCTGCCGCCTTTATCTCATTATCATACCTTTCGCATTCGTTGCGCGGGTCGGGCGCCTCGCCATTGGGAAGCCGGGAGGAAGCAAAGTTCACCTTGCTGAAAAGGTTTTCGTGCATGTAATAGTGATAGCTTTGCGGATGATTGTTGTCGATGGGGAAATATTCGTCGAGATTAAACGAACGCGCCTTTGAAAAATCCAGTTCCCCCGCGCCGTATCGCCTCACAAGCTCCGCATAGAGGCCGAGCGGCGTGCTGCCGGTCGCTAAGCCGAAAACGCTGTCAGGTTTGTTGCGGAGATGAGCCGCAAATATATCTGCGGCTGCGCGGCTCATCTCGCCATAATGTTCACATACGATTCTTTTCATATCTACCTCGTCGTTAGATCAGTCTTTCAGCGCTGCTTGCGCCGCCGCGAGGCGGGCAATCGGCACGCGGAACGGCGAACACGAAACATAAGCCATCCCAATTGTGTGGCAGAACTCGACGGACGACGGATCGCCGCCATGCTCGCCGCAAATGCCGATTTTCAATGCGGGGCGTCCTTTTAGCCCGAGCTGCACTGCCATTTCCATCAATTTGCCGACGCCGGTCTGGTCTATGCGCGCGAATGGGTCGGACTCAAAGATTTTTTTGGCATAATAGTCGTCGAGGAATTTGCCTGCGTCGTCGCGCGAAAATCCGAATGTCATCTGGGTCAAATCATTGGTGCCGAATGAGAAGAATTCGGCCTCTTTGGCGATTTCGTCCGCGACAAGGCATGCGCGCGGTATCTCGATCATTGTCCCGACCATGTATTTCAGGTCGCTTTTTTCTTGAGCAATGAGCTCATCCGCCGTTTTGACAACGATGTTCTTGACATAAACCAGCTCTTTGACCTCGCCGACAAGCGGGATCATTAGCTCAGGAACGAAGTTTTCCCATTCGGGATGCGCCTTCTTTGCGTTAATGGCTGCTTTGATGATGGCCCTCGTCTGCATCACGGCGATTTCCGGATATGTGACCGCGAGCCTGCAGCCGCGGTGCCCCATCATCGGGTTGAACTCATGCAAGGACGAGATGATGGACTTTATTTCCGCAACGCTCTTCTCCATCGCTTTCGCTAACCCTTCGATGTCGTGTTCCTCCGTCGGCACGAACTCGTGCAGCGGCGGGTCGAGGAAGCGGATCGTGACAGGAGTGCCTTCCATCGCCTCATATATGCCTTCAAAGTCGGACTGCTGCATCGGCTCGATGAGCGCAAGGGCCTTTTCGCGTTGCTCCATCGTGTCGGAGCAAATCATCTCGCGGATCGCAGCGATGCGGTCCGTTTCAAAGAACATATGCTCCGTGCGGCAAAGGCCGATGCCCTCCGCGCCGAACTTGCGAGCAGCTTGAGCGTCGTGGGGCGTGTCGGCGTTTGTCCTGACGCGCAGCCTTCTGTATTTGTCCGCCCATTCCATGATGGTTCCAAACTCGCCGCTTGTCGTGGCATCGGTTGTCGCGACGGCCTCGCCATAAATATTGCCCGTCGAACCGTCAAGGCTAATCCAGTCGCCTTCTTTATATACATTGCCGCCGAGGGTGAATTGCTTGTTTTCTTCGTCCATCTTGATCGCTCCGCAGCCGGCAACGCAGCATGTGCCCATTCCGCGCGCGACGACGGCAGCGTGGGAAGTCATGCCGCCGCGTACCGTGAGTATGCCTTGCGCCGCAGCCATTCCCTCGATGTCTTCGGGGGATGTTTCCAGACGTACCAAGATGACCTTTTCTCCACCGTCAGCCCATTTTTTAGCATCTTCCGCCGTGAACACGGCGCGGCCCGTCGCTGCCCCGGGCGAAGCTGCCAAGCCTGCGCCAATCGGCTTCGCGGCTTTGAGCGCAGCAGCGTCGAATTGCGGGTGCAACAGAGCATCGAGCGATTTGGCATCGATCATCAAGACCGCTTCCTTGTCCGTAATCGCGCCCTCTTCAACGAGGTCGCAAGCGATTTTCAATGCGGCGGCAGCGGTGCGTTTGCCGTTGCGTGTCTGGAGCATGAACAGCTTTTTATCTTCTATAGTGAATTCCATGTCCTGCATGTCGTGGTAGTGGGTTTCCAAAGTGTCGCAGATTTTCACAAACTCGCCATATGCCTCCGGCATGACATCACGGAGCTGGTCGATGGACTGCGGCGTGCGTATGCCCGCGACGACATCCTCGCCCTGCGCGTTCATGAGGAATTCTCCATATAGCTTCTTCTCGCCCGTGGAGGGGTTGCGGGTGAAAGCAACGCCAGTGCCGGAGGTGTCGCCCAGGTTGCCAAACACCATCTCCTGCACGTTGACCGCAGTCCCCCAGTCGCCCGGGATGTCATTCATGCGACGGTATGAGATGGCGCGGGGATTGTTCCAGGAGCGGAAGACGGCCTTGATGGCGCCCATGAGCTGCTCTTTGGGGTCGTCAGGGAAGTCCGCGCCGATTTTTGACTTGTATTCGGCCTTGAATTGGTGCGCCAGCTCTTTGAGGTCGTCGGCAGTAAGCTGCGTATCTTCGGAAACCTTCTTTTCTATTTTCATTTCGTCGATGAGTTCTTCAAAGTACTTCTTTCCGACTTCCATGACAACATCGGAATACATTTGGATGAACCTTCTATAGCAATCGTACGCCCATCGCGGGTTGCCGCTTTTCACTGCCATGACTTCAACGACATTCTCGTTGAGGCCAAGGTTGAGGATCGTGTCCATCATTCCGGGCATGGAGGCGCGGGCGCCGGAGCGCACGGAGACGAGCAGCGGGTTTTCGGCATCGCCGAATTTTTTTGCCGTGAGCTCCTCCAGTTTGTCGATATACTGCATTATCTCGGTTTGTATTTCGCCGCTGATGGCTTCGCCATCGTCGTAATACTTTGTGCATGCTTCAGTCGTAACTGTGAATCCGCGTGGCACCGGCAGCCCCAGATTCGTCATTTCCGCAAGGTTAGCGCCTTTNCCGCCGAGCAGCGGCTTCATCTGCCCGCTTCCTTCGGAAAATAGATATACATACTTGTGGCTCATTATAATCCTCCTATTGCTTTTTTAGTCANATGGTCTTTGATATCTGATATGAGCGCAACAAAGCGCAACAAACAGTATACCATATTATTTTGCAAACGGAATAGCAAAATGTAACAAAATTGTAAAAAAGGTGTGAGATGGCTGCAATTTACGCCCGGTGAGGTAGACGTTTATTTTGCTTCCGACCGCGTAGCAAGGAAGCGGAGCGGCGCGAATATGCGCATGGATGCGCATCTGAGCGATGAGGAAGCAAAAAAACGTCTGCCGAGCGCAA
>WRMX01000022.1 GCA_009776905.1 Oscillospiraceae bacterium | reverse complement strand
GCCGCTGATGTTTGCCAGTGCGCCCACGCCCGCGCCGCCGCCGATGTCGGGCAGGGAGCCTACGCCCACGCCCGCGCCGATGTCGTTTTTCTTGAAACCTACCCAGATATGCTCGGAGCCGCATAGTTCCTTAAACGTTGCGTAGCTCTCATCGGCGCGTGTCTGCGACAGCGTGCTCTCGAGCGTTTGCACGAAAGACGGAGCAATATTCGCAATCTGCCCCATCGGAGCAGCCACGCCTTCGCGAATGATGTTAACCAGTTGCGACGCTTCCGATGCTTTTAGACCCGGGTCCAGCTCCTTTATTGCAGCCAGCGAGTTTTCGCGGAGCGCCCTGATTTGCTTTTCAACAGCGTCTGCAAAGGGGGCCGTGTCATAGCCAAGCTTGGAAAACGTATAGCTCTCGCCTGTGAGCAGTTTCAACGTGAGTTGATAGTCGCCTTTTTCCATACCAACAACAAAGCATAAGGGGATGCGGCGCGCGTTTCCGTTTGGAGGCAAGGCGGCGATGCAGTTCTCATATACTTGGATGGGGGCTTTTGTTCCGCTCAGAACCATTCCGTTTTCATCAAAGCGATAATCTCCGGTCGCTGTCAATATTGGATTGCCCCGGACGAAAAACGCACGAAGCACCGCATTGTTATATGCCTCGCGTAATGAATCGTAGAATGGCTGCGCCCACTGCCCCATGCGCGAGAATGCGTAGTCGCCGTCGTCGGTTTTGACGGCCACGGTATAATTTACATATTCAATCGCATTTACGGTCGCATATGTGACCTCCGCCGTGTCAAACAACGCGGCTGCTGTGAAGGCGTTTTCGCCGATTGTCAGCTTGGCCTCGCCGTTCACGATGGCCGAGGCTGCCTGGGCGGTATATTCGAACGCCGGCTGATTTTCCTTTTCCGGCTTGCCGCCGCCCAAAAGGGATGAAATGTCCATCGTGGCCCTCCCGGTCCGGTTGATTATGTTGCTGCAGCTTGCTTATGCTGCTGCGTCGCGTATTCGGTGGTGTCATTCTGAGGGAGTTAGTACCCTTTAACGCCTAAAAGTTTACTATTCTTACGCTATCTTTTTCCGCCTGTCTGCGTTGAAATCCCTTGAAAGGCCAGTGGCATTCCTGCGGTCTTTCGCCTTGACAGACGAAAAAATCTACCGCAATTATAGTACACTTTTAGGCATTACAGGGTACTTACGACCGAAGAATCTATCGCCGAACAGGCGTTATCGCCAATGCGAGATGACTTCCTTTTATAGTTTGTTCCCGCATTCGCCGCAGAATTTCGTGCCGGGCGGATTTTCGAAACCGCAAGCGGAGCACTTCCCGCTCGGCTGCGCGGCCGCTGCTTGCAGGTTTTCGCCGCAATTGTTGCAAAAACGGACTGTCAAAGCATTCTTCGCCCCGCACCTGGGGCATTCGTTCAGCTCCATAGATGCTCCGCAGTTGTTGCAGAACTTGCCCGACCCGGCGGGCTTTCCACAGGAGGGACACATCGTGGTTTTTGCTTCAATGGTGCCCTGCCATACCGTTGCCGACTGTCCCGCCTCGTCGATGTTTCGCTTCATGGCCGCCGCGTGCGCCTGGGCAACGTAGACCTCCTGGCGGGGGGCGCAAGCGGTGCAAAGCCCCGCGTCCTCGTTCAAGCAGTGGTCGCAGACGTATTTATTGCAGTTGGGGCAGCGGTGGAAGTGCTCTTTTGCCTCGTTCTGCGCGCGCTCAAACGCCTGCTCGTGCTCTTTTTGCCACTCCGGCGATTTCCCATCAAACCTCTGGGAGAGCACGTTCGATGCCCTGTCGCCTGCGTAGCCGACTTGCGACACCCTGCCGCCGAGCAGGCTTCCCGCGATGCTGGCGCCCTGGCCGAGGCCTCGCAGCAATCCTTTCTTTTTGTAGCTGTCGCTTTGCAAAAAGCTCGATTTGTACCCATCGTTGCATATGTCGCAGTAGAAGGTGAATTGGAATCCCGCGTCGGTGGAGTTGTCTTGATAGTTTCTTGTAAACGCTTGAAGCATTTATATCGCACCTTTCATCATATTTTATCGTGGGGGTGGAACCCCCAAAACTTAGCTGCGTGAGGGACAAGCGAGTAGGGCGAACTTCCACCCCACGAAACTCTGTTTCGCTGCGACCCCGGAAGAATTCGCTCGTGAGCGAGCTGTCCCGATGGGCTGTGGGCGTAGCCCACGTTAGTAACTTAAGTGGCATCTGGAATTCTCTTGTTTCTTATTGCTGGTTTTGGTCAATGAGGTACTCTATTTGTTTCTGCGCTTTTTTGATGTCCTTGCCGCAAACGACGCATTTCGATATTTCAAAAAACTGGGGCTCGCCGCACCTTTTATTTTCGCAGCGAATCATCAACGATTTCCCGCACGCGTCGCATTTGTCGACGCCCACAAAAGTCGGCTGCCCGCAGTGGAAGCAGGTGGTCTCCAGCGGCCTTCCGCATCCGGAACACGCGGGGCTGCCGCGCGTAATCGCTTTTAGGCAGTTAGGGCAGCGATAGCCGAACGGGCTTCTGCTGCCGCATTTGGAGCATAGCCTACTGTCGCGCTCGATCATCTCCCCGCAATGTATGCAGGGCTGTTTGTATGTCGCCATATCAGCCCTCCGATTGGTTCGCGCCGCACTCGCCGCAGAACCGCACCCCGGGGGCAAGCTCCGCGCCGCATGACGTACAATGTTTCGGGCCTGCCGCCGCAAGCGGTGTCCCGCACTCCTGGCAGAATTTGACGCCCTCCGGGTTCTTATGCCCGCATTCGGGACAGCGGCCCTTCGCGTCTTCTGCGGCCTTTGCGGCATCCTCGGCAGCCTTCGCGGCGTCCGCCTGTTCCTGCGCCGCTTTCGCCTCTTCGAGCGCCGCTTCGGCGGATGCGATGTTTTCCTGAATCAGCCTGAGCTTGGCGTCCTGCGGCCAGGCGGACGGGTTTTGCCGATATGCCTGTTGCCCGATTTCGAGCAATATGTCCGATTCCTGCTTGCGCAGGTCGGAAAGATCGCTCTGTACGGCCAGCAGCTTGCCTTCCGGCGTGTCCTTGGGGACAACGCTCTTCGCTAGCCCGCCGAGCAGGCCGCCGAGGTTTTCGAGCCCTCCGAATAAGTTGTTTGCCATACATAATCCTCCCATTATATTGAGTTTATTTGTCGGTAAACCATGGTATTTCCGCCTACGAATTTTCGTCTTCGCAACGGCGCACCGCGCTTCGCATCGGCGCACCGCGCTTTGCGCGGCGATAGCACCTTAGCGCAGAAAAGTATCTTGTTATTTGTTAGCGTTGCGAGTCACTAATCTACTATTAGTATACCAATTTCCCGGTATTTACTACCTACATAAATATGTGGGTAGGGGTTGCAACTGTTATATTTTATGTGAATATTACACTTAGTTTCAACAATGGCTGAAAATTTATTATCGCGACTGCGTCGTCGCCTCTGTGCCCCCGCGCTACTTAATGAGTCCGCTCTTTCCATATTGCGCGAACAGTTCCGCCCTGCTCTGAATACTGAGCTTGCGGTATAGGTTTTTTGAATGGAACCTTACGGTATTGTCGCTGACATTAAGCGACGCGGAAATCTGCTTGAACGACGCGTCGGTCAAAAGCAGCGCGAATATTTCCATCTCGCGGGGCGTTAGGCCCAAAGTGTTCTCCTTGTCAATCTTTTCGGCCTGCTCGAGGACATCCGCATAAATCCTCATATCAGGCTCGTACAGCTCGTTCAGCCATTTTTCGTCGAACAAAAACTTGTAGGTATATGGCGAAACCATCAAAAATGCGACGGTTATCAACAGAATATAAATCAATGTGACCGTAACGAGGCTCTCCGGGAAGATTGACTCGACCAGCTCGTCCGACAAGGTCGTGATTGGCGACACGATAACGAAGACCAACGTGCATTTCTTCAACAGCTTGTAGCTCGCGAACCGTCTTTGGGCGCAGCCGAGCAAGTATAGCGCGGCAATCCAGCCGACCTCGCTGATGCCAAGCAGCACGTGGACGGGCGCGTTCGTGTTCCCGTTGCGCCCGAAGGCTGCAAGGAGCGACATTATGATGCAGATGCCGAAGAACAGGTTCCAGATGTGCCAGATATTCTTTTTCAGGCGGAACAAAATGACTATGAAAAGAGCGGCCGCGACGAGCTGCCCGCCCGCGTACAGCGCCGCTGCAGGCGCGTAGCTGTTGATGTACATGAACCGCGAGTAGCCTTCTATCGCGAAAAATGCGATAAAGATCGCAAACGCCCAATACAGCCCAAACCTTTCCTCGTTGTTGGCATCCTCTTTGGCTTCCAAGTCCGATTCGCGAAAGCGCAAGAGGCAAAACACCATCGCCGCGAGGAAAATTATGGGGAAGGCATAGTAGAACAGAAAATTGTCCCAAAAGGCCCCGTCGGGGAAAACGGCGTCGATGAAACCCAGCAGCGCCCTGCCTCCAAGCGCGATCACCACGCTTAGCAGTCTTTCGGTGTTGTTTGCGCCAAAGGCAAACCCGCACCGCGCGGAGGTGACGCACCCGCCAAGGCCTGTCATTGTCGCGACCGCGCACAGGAGTTTCGGAATGCCGTCGGGGAGGAGGAGGAACGCTGCAAAGCCGATGACAGTCACGGCCAATGATACGTGTATCAAGCGCTTGAACTTGTCCGTCCAGAGCAGCATGATCACCAGGGACATGATGATGTGACCCGCGTACATCATCATGCTCGAGTTTATGCCGAACAATGTCGCGTCCGTGTGCAGAAAGGTTTTGTGGTATGCGTAGAACAGCAGCTCGAAAGCATAGGCCAAATAGTAAACCGAGCGGTTTCGGCGTATGCTTTTCGGGTTGAAGCCTTCTTGGCATTGCCGCATTTCCGTATTTGATGCGCCAATGCTGTGTAAGAGTTTGCTCATTTATTGTCCTCCGATGGCTGCTGCTCATCTGATGCTATAAATGGTGTATTTCAAGGAAATCTATCGCAGAATGGCGAAAATCTTGCCAAAAGACAGGCGTTTGGGACTTTTGACCCAGCTCCTAGGTTGTGGGGATAGAACCCCCACGTTTGACAATTGTTCCAGGATGGTTCTGCCAGTATACCATGCCTGTTTCCGGCTGGCAAGGCAGTGGTACCGGAGTTTGTAGTAGTATCAGAGCTGTGTTCACTTTATAAAAATATTCTGCTTGACATTAAAGCTGCTTTAAGCCTTATCGTATGCGGTAGATGATATTCCGGAGATCGGGACCGGGCTTGAAGCGGATACCGCGCATGAAGGCGCGAGAGCACCAAGCGTCCGGCTGCCATTACGAAGGATTCAATGATGGATAACCAAACCCATAATCAAGATGTAGGGGCAACCCTTGCGGTTGCCCAGAACACACAATTCTCCAGTTTAGGGCAGAGGCGAGCCCTGCCCCTACGGGATAATTGCGACGAGGTTGAATTATGACCGAAAACATACGAAGGGGATTTGCATATGCAGACAATAATAATAGACGAAGAATTTCAGAGCCTGCTTCCGAAGCTCGACGAAGAGACGTACAAGTCGCTTGAAAGCAGCATCATCCAAAACGGCTGCATGGAGGCGCTTGTCACATGGAACGGCATACTCATGGACGGGCACTACCGCTACGAGATATGCCTCAAGCACGACATACCGTTCGAGACCGTCGAGATGGAGTTTTCGTCCAGGGAGGAGGCTCTGATCTGGATTATAAACATGCAGGTGTCACGGCGCAATCTGACGCCGATGCAGCTGAGCCATTTGAGGGGCCTACATTATCAGACGGAAAAGAAAATCATAAAAAATGAAACCGGCAAAAATCAACACAATGAGGTTAGTGTTCATAATGAACACAAAGCTCAAACCCTGTCAACAGCAGGGTTTCTGGCAGCAAAATACAAAGTTTCGCCAATGACAATCAGGCGCGACGCGAAGGTCGCCGAAGGGATAAACTCCATCGGAGAGGTGTCCCTGGCCGCGAAGAGGAGCATCCTCTCCGGCGAAGTGAGCATAGACAAAAAGGAGCTGGAAAGGTTTTCCGAAAAGCCGAGGAAGGAGATCGAGGCTTTCGTGGAAGCCGTTGAAAACGGCGAATATGAGAAGAAGAAGGCAGCCGCCTCAGCGCTTTCGAGGCAGGCGGCTCCTGTCGAGCGCGTTCTTGCGGATTTGGAGAAGCTGGGCGCAGCAGTCGCCAAGGCGGAAGCCAATATTCGCTCCGAACTCAACCTTGTGTCGAGGAGGGCCGACCGCAACTTGCTTAAAAAGGCGCTGAAGGCGCACATGGACAGGCTGGAGGAACTGTACGTGCTTCTGTAGTTTCGCCTGACAGGCCAGCCAACTCGTGGAACAGCGGGAGGATTCTGATGCTCAGTTGATGCCCCGGCCATGTTCCCAAAAGAAAGCAGGGACCTCATTTCTGAGGCTCCTGCTTTCTTTGCGCTGTCCGTTTTCTATAACGTGGGGGTTTCACCCCCACAACCCATCGGGACAGCTCGTTCACGGGCGGAATGAATCCGCCCTACTCGCTTGTCCCTCACGCAGCTACGCTGCGCACCGCGCTTCGTGCGGCGATAGTAACTGACGGAGCAAATTATCTTGTTTTTGATGCGTTGTGAGTTCGCCAGTTACTATGATATGTAGCAGCCGCCCGCTGTTAGGCTTGTTTGCCGTGTTTGCCACCCTCGCCACTTGCAATTACCGTCACTTCAAAGTATAATCACGACAGGAGATGGTGATTATGAATGACTTGACATTATTCCATGCCTCAGAGCAGGTGGTGGAACACCCCCGATGGAAGCATGAAAAGGACAGCACGGCAAAGGTGACCATAGCTTCGAGGGCAGGTTTTTTGCTGACATTGTGGATGATTGGACCTCTGCGGGACAGCCAATGAGTAAAGATCTGAGGAGTTTTTTGGAAGGAGTGTGACCGCTGATGGATTGGGATAAGGAGTTGACCGGCTTTGAATTAGCTGTGTGCGAGAATCAGGCAACCCTATTCGAAGAATGCCAGATTGCTTATGGGTGCGATGCGTTTGACTTTGTGGAGAAGTTCATGACCGGGGAAGTCGCTGCTCAAATGGACAAAAAGGTGTCGTCCTTCCACAACACAGGGACTAAGCAGCTGGGCGAGTATTTTCTGGAAATTACAACCGTGCTGCCAATCAAACGAAAAAGGTCTACGGAAGCTCTCTACTGGCTTGGGTACACATATCGCTATTGGGCATGGATGGGTGTATCCAGCAGCAAAATCATCGAGATCGCACCAGTTGAAAAAGCGTATATGCTGTATGAAGGCTTCCACACGCTTGATGTGAAGGAATCGATAAGACTCTTTACTGAACGTGCTACTTGAACATAGATTTGGATCAGAGCGATGGTTCGAGACCACTGATATACTGGCCTGGAAACGCAGGGGTCGATCAATTGGTTGATGCGCTCATATCTCATATTGCGCGGGGAGCGAGCGCAGGAGCTTGTCCTCTATGAGTGACATTGCCTCTTCTCCATGTGCGACGAGGAACGATTCGCGCGATGACGACAGGCCTTGCGCCCTGAGCTCCTCTGCGAATAGAGCGCACAGCTCCTCGATATAACATTCCCGCGCGCCGAACGCGACATCGTCGAATGCTCCCGCTTCTGCGATAAGCAGCAACAGACGCCCGGTCTCCGCGCCTAAAATCGGCAAGGCCTCCAATGCCTTGTAAGCCCATTTATAATACGGTCTGTATGCTCTGTTGAGAAGGAATGCCATAGCAATCGCGCTGTCCGTGAAGCGGGAGAGCACGGTGCGCAGCGTCACCCAGTCGCGCCTCCTCGCAACGCGCGAATGGTTGTATTGGCCGGTCTGCGCCAGCGCCATGCACTTGGCAGCGATTCGCTTTCTTCTAATATCCTCCGGGAAGTATTCCAACAGAAGGCTGCGTGTTTTCGAAAACTCGCCGGGGCCATCGTAGAAAACTGCGCCGTTAGTCGCCATGGCGAAATTCTCCTCGGGAGCGCGAAGGTATTCGTTGATCGTCGTCGGGCCGTTAGGCGCCCCGATGAGGCTCGAGTAGAATTCCCCGCATGACATGACGGCTATCCGCGCTCCGTAATCCGACCGCTCGCGCGCATGCTGCGGGGGGTGTTTGTCAAAAAGATCGCGCTTCCAATCGGTAAGAGATGGAATGCGATCTTTGTCTTGTTCCAGTGACCATATGTAGAAGTCGATGCCCCAGTCGTGGTCGCGAGATATTTCGTCGTCATATCCGAAGCATTCGGAGCCGTTCCCGGCGAGCCCCGCTGCAAGGCGCGGGTATATGTCCGGGAATTCGCGCTTGAGCGACGGCTCTGCGGTGTTGGCGTAGTATTCGCGGCTCAGTTGCAGCCCGTTCATGCGCGGGCACCTCCTTGTATGACGGTGATCCTTCGCTGTGCCCAAGATGGCGACGGGGCTTGACGGTTTTGCCCGTTCATGCGCGTGCACCGTCGCGCAGCTTCGCCAGCTTCGCCTTGGCGTCCGTGACCGACGGGTGGTCGCTGCCCCTGATCTGCTCCATTATGCGAACGGCATCGGACAGCTCCTCAATCGCCGAGGGCACGTCGCCCAGCAGCTCGAAGACTTCCGACGTGTTGCGCCTGCATATGGCATATTCGATGTTTTCGCCAAAGAACCGCCTTGTCAGCCCCAGCGCTTGTTGAAACCCCTGAAGCGCTCCTTTATAGTCCCCCAGCCTACACATGATCGCCGCTTTCGTCGCCAGCGCGGCCGCGTGGTGGACGTCGGGCTCGTCCATGCCATCATATATCTGCAGGGCCTCTGAAATCAGCGTATCGGCGGCGTCGAGCTCGCCGAGCTGGAAGCGTATGGATGCCAGATTGTTGAGCGACGACGCAATTTCGTGGCCGCCTCCACCGCCGGCTCGCATGAGCTCGAGCGCGCGCCCGGCGTATTCGAGCGCGGGTACGAGCTCGAGCCTCGCTTGATAGGCGAGCGCCAGGTTGTTGAGGACGCTGATGTAGGCGTAGCTTTCGGACGCTTCGGCGTCTTCGAGCTTTTTTTTCGCGTCGATGAATAATTCGATTGCTTTGTCCGCGTCGCCCATTATGCGGTATAAGCCGGCGAGGTTCAGCAGGACTGTCGCGAATTCCGGAGTGGCGCCCATGCCGATGGACTCGAATATTCCGAGCGACTGCTTGAACACGCTTTCCGACTCGGCAAATCTGCTCACGCCTCTGTAGAAGCCTGCGAGTTCGTTGTAAAGGCCGGCGCGGATGGCACTGTTTTCGTCGGTGTCGTCGATCGTGCTTCGCATGAATGCTTCGACGGCGCCAAGGTCGCCCGCGGCATAGAGCTCGTCGAGCTTATCGTAAAATTCGTTCATTTTGAATCAGTCCTTTCGCAGGCTGGGGCGGGGCGATGCGCCCGTCGCCCCATGCTGTCTGCTGTTCACGCCCTTGCCACATGGGGCGTGAATTATTACCATGCGGATGTCAAGGCGCTACAGCTCGCATTCTTCGTCGGCGCAACAGCCAAACGACACCTGGATGCCAAGTTTGTCTACGCGGGCCTTCGTCGCGGCCTCCGCCGTGTCAAGCGACTCGTAGCCGTAATAGCGTACGGTGTTCTCGAGGATCATGCGCGCGAGGGACCCTCCGGCATCCGCCAGCGCGCGTATGTGCTTTTTCAATGCCGCCAACGTCGCCTCGGAATATGTGTAGAGCTCGCAGAGCTGGTATGTCTCGACGGAGGTGTACCCATAATCCAGCTCCGAATACAGCGGCCGCCCGTGCCCGGACACATAGGGGTAGTCCTCGAAAAGCAGCCGCGTCTGCTCCAGCAGCATGTCGGAGACGTCCTTCGCGAGCGAGAGCGCGGCCTCCGTGGGCAGCTTGACCCTGGGAAGGAGCGCTTCGTATTTCGACGGTTCCGTCGTTTGCATCATGTGAATGTACTTTTCTTCGACAAGGTTGCGTCCGGCTTGCTTCGCGGCCTCAAGGTCGTCCAGATAGGCTTGCCTGGTCTCGTCCGACCATGCATCGTATTGGGCCCTGCGCATGCCTCCGAAAGTTTCGGCATCTTCCTGGCAGCTCGCGCGTTCCTCGCCTTCATTGACGGCAATGAACATTTCCCATTCCGTTGCTATGATTTTTTCTGTGATCGCTTGATTGGTGTCCATTTTCATCATTCCTTTGTTTCTGTTATCAGTTTCCATGCTCATTATAATTATTTTCATGAATTGTGTCAATATTCATCGTATTATTGTATATTTTCACACTTGACTCCGGCGGTGCCGCTATGTTACTATGTATTGTTGCGACAAAAAAAGGGGAGAGTCGCGACACTCTCACCGCAAGTATTGTATCATAGCTGCATCTTTATTGTCAACACTGAAACGAAATATATTACCACCCACCCGGGCGTATCATTTCATATAAGGAGTGGAGCAAATGCCGAAACCGCATGATGTTCTATACGGCAAAACACTGCGTAAAAGCTATGCAAAGACTAAGGAAATCCAGGAAATGCCAAACCTGCTGGAGGTCCAGCAAACGTCGTACCAATGGTTCCTTGACACCGGCCTGCGCGAGGTGTTCCGCGACGTCGCGGCAATCACCGACCACACAGGCAACCTCGAGCTGACGTTCATCGACTACAACATGAACGAGAATCCCAAGTATTCCGTCGAAGAATGCAAGACCAGGGACGCGACCTATGCGGCGCCCATCAAAGTGAGCGTCCGCCTGCGCAACAAAGAGACCGAGGAGATAAAGGAGCAGGAAATTTTCATGGGGGATTTCCCCATCATGACGAACGCGGGCACGTTCATCATCAATGGCGCCGAGCGCGTCGTCGTGTCGCAGATCATTCGTTCGCCGAGCGTTTATTTCGAGAAGAAGGTGGACATCAAGACCGCCGTCACGATCTATGCAGCAACGCTCATCCCTTATCGCGGGGCGTGGCTGGAATACGAGACCGACATTTCCGACGGCTTCTACGTCCGCGTCGACAAAAACCGCAAGCTGCCCGTGACCTGGCTATTGCGCGCAGTCGGAAGGCCGAACGAGAGCCCGTATTCGTTCCTTTCGGTTTCTGGCGCGGAGCAGGGAGCGGAGAAGGACGCGCAACTGATGGAAATATTCGGCGATGACGAGCGGATTGCGGCGACGCTGGAAAAAGACACGTGCATGTCTTATGAAGACGCGCTGATAGAGCTGTATAAAAGGCTCAGGCCGGGCGACCCGCCGACGGTGGACAGCGCGCAGGCGCTGCTGACCAACCTTTTCTTCGACCCGAGGCGTTATGACATCTCGAAGGTCGGGCGTTATAAATTCAACAAAAAGCTGGCCATTTGGTCGCGCATCAGCGGCTATGAGCTCGCGCGCCCCGTCGCGGACCCGTTGACCGGCGAGATCATCGCCGAGGCCGGCGAAGTTCTATCGCGCGCTCGCGCGGAGGAGCTGGACGCGCGCGGCGTCAACGATGCGTTCATCGTTGCCGACGGCCGTGAGGTCAAGGTTTTTTCCAACGGCATGGTCGATCTGGCAGGGTTTGTGGATTTCGACCCCGAGGCCGAGTTTGGCATCAAGGAGAAGGTGCGCTTCATCATTCTGCGCGATTTGCTCGAGAAATACGAGGGCGACGAGCTGAAGGAGGCCATTTCCGACAATCTCGACATTTTGATCCCGAAGCATCTCATTCCGGACGATATTTTCGCGTCCGTCAACTATATGAACTGCATCGCGCACGGCGTGGGCGAGCCTGACGACATCGACCATTTGGGCAACCGCCGCATGAGGAGCGTCGGCGAGCTGCTGCAAAACCAGTTCCGCGTCGGCTTTTCGCGCATGGAGCGTGTCATACGCGAGCGCATGACGTTGCAGGACCTCGACATAATCACGCCGCAGTCCTTGATCAACATCAGACCCGTGACGGCCGCCATCAAGGAGTTTTTCGGTTCGTCACCGCTTTCGCAGTTCATGGACCAGACGAATCCGCTCGCCGAGCTCACGCACAAGCGCAGGCTTTCCGCGCTCGGGCCGGGGGGCTTGTCGCGCGAGCGCGCGAGTTTCGACGTCCGCGACGTGCATTACAGCCACTATGGGCGCATGTGTCCGATCGAGACGCCTGAAGGCCCGAACATCGGCTTGATTTCATACCTCGCTTCTTATGCGAGGGTCAACGAATATGGATTCATGGTAGCCCCGTTCCGCAAGGTCGACAAAAAGACTTTCAAGGTTTCGGACGAAGTCGAATACCTCACGGCGGACATGGAGGACCAGTTCATCATCGCGCAGGCGACGGAGCCCGTCGACGACGATGGCTGCCTTGTCAACGAGCGCATCACCTGCCGCCACCGCGACGAGATCATCGAGACGGACAGGGACAGGATCGATTATGTCGATATTTCGCCCAGCATGATGGTTTCCATCGCCACGGCGATGATCCCGTTCCTGGAGAACGACGACGCGAACCGCGCTCTCATGGGCGCGAACATGCAGCGCCAGGCGGTGCCGCTGCTCATTTCCGAGGCGCCAATTGTCGCGACGGGCATCGAGCACAAATGCGCCGTCGATTCGACGGTGGTCCTGTCCGCGTTGGAGGATGGAGTCGTTGAATATGTCTCGTCGACGCGGATAACGATGAAATACGACTATATCGGCACGCGCGACCATATGCTGACGAAATTTACGCGGAGCAACCAAGGCACGTGCACGAACCAGAGGCCCATAGTTTCCGCCGGCGACGTCGTGCGCAAGGGCGACATCATCGCGGACGGGCCTTCGACGTTCGAGGGCGAGATTTCTCTAGGCAAGAACATCCTCGTCGGGTTTATGACCTGGGAGGGGTATAACTACGAGGACGCCATCCTCATAAATGAGCGCCTCGCCATGGACGACGTGTTCACGTCGATCCACATCGAGGAGCATGAGATTGACGCGCGCGACACGAAGCTCGGCCCGGAGGACATCACTCGCGATATTCCCGGAGTCGGCGACGACGCGCTGCGCTACCTCGACGAGCGCGGCATCATCAGCATTGGCGCGGAAGTTACCGCGGGCGACATACTGGTCGGGAAGGTTACGCCAAAGGGCGAAACAGACCTCACGGCGGAGGAGCGCCTGCTGCGCGCCATATTCGGCGAAAAGGCGCGCGAGGTCAGGGACACTTCTCTGAAGGTTCCGCACGGCGAGAGCGGCATCGTTGTCGACGTCAAGGTGTTCACAAGGGAGAACGGCGACGAGCTCAGCCCCGGCGTGAACATGGTCGTCAGGTGCTACGTCGCGCATAAGAGGAAGATCAGCGTGGGCGACAAGATGGCGGGGCGCCACGGCAACAAGGGCGTCGTTTCGCGCATCCTGCCGCAGGAGGACATGCCATACATGCCGGACGGGACTCCGCTCGACATCGTCTTGAACCCGCTGGGCGTGCCTTCCCGAATGAACATCGGGCAGGTGCTGGAGGTCCACCTCGGCTATGCCGCCAAGACGCTCGGATGGAAGGTCGCGACCCCCATTTTCAACGGCGCCAACGAGCAGGACATCTGGGACACCCTGCGCGACGCGGGGCTCAGCGAGGATGGGAAGAGCGTCCTGCACGACGGGCGGACGGGCGAGCCGTTCGACAGCCCCGTGACCGTCGGTTATGTCTACTTCATGAAGCTTCACCATCTCGTGGACGACAAGATCCACGCGCGCTCCACCGGGCCGTATAGCCTGGTCACGCAGCAGCCGCTCGGCGGCAAGGCGCAGTTCGGAGGGCAGCGCTTCGGAGAGATGGAGGTATGGGCCCTGGAGGCGTATGGAGCGGCGTACACGCTGCAGGAGATCCTCACCGTCAAGTCCGACGACGTGACGGGCAGGGTGAGGACATATGAGGCCATCGTCAAGGGGAACAACATTCCAAAGCCGGGCGTGCCGGAATCCTTCAAGGTCCTCGTCAAGGAGCTCCAGTCGCTCTGCCTCGATGTCCGCGTCCTGGACGAGAACGGCATGAAGGTCGACTTGAAGGGCGAGGAGGATACCGATTCCGGGGACGCCGGCCGCGACAGGAGCTATTATAAGGGAGCGGACGACGAGTTTGCCGCGAGCGGGTATTCTATCGAGGAGATTGACGGGGAGGACTTGTTCGCCGACGATGACGAAGACGATGACGATGATCTCATCGATGTGGAGGGAGACATGGAAGAGGGCGCGGATTATGACGGCTTGTTTGGCTTTGACGGAGCTAAGAGAGTTAGAGTTGTAGATAATGAAGATGAAAAAGAGGAGGAAGAGGAATGAGTTTTCAACCTTTCGAATCGATGCAGATAGGCCTGGCGTCCCCCGAGATGATCCGCAACTGGTCGCAGGGGGAGGTCAAAAAGCCGGAGACGATCAACTACCGGACGCTCAAGCCGGAGCGCGACGGCCTGTTTTGCGAGAAAATATTCGGGCCGACGAAAGACTGGGAGTGCCATTGCGGCAAGTATAAAAAAATACGTTACAAGGGTAAGATTTGCGACCGCTGCGGCGTCGAGGTCACGAAATCGAACGTGCGCCGGGAGAGAATGGGGCATATCGAGCTTGCCGCGCCCGTTTCGCATATATGGTATTTCAAGGGCATCCCGTCGAGGATGGGCCTGCTTTTGGACCTGACGCCGAGGGTGCTGGAAAAGGTGCTGTATTTCGCGTCATATATCGTCGTCGACCCCGGCGAGACGCCTTTGCACAAAAACCAGATCCTTTCGGAGAAGGAATACCGCGAGATGCGCGAGAAATATGAAGACGATTTTAAGGCCGGCATGGGCGCGGAGGCAATACGCGACCTGCTCGCCGACATCGACATAGAAAAGTTTTCCGAGCAGCTTAAGGCGGAGGCGCGCGATGCGACCGGCCAAAAGAAGGCAAAGCTTGTTAAGAGGCTCGAGGTCGTCGAGGCCTTCCGCCTTTCCGGGAACGACCCGAAATGGATGATCATCGAGGTGCTGCCCGTTATACCGCCGGAGATCCGGCCGATGGTCCAACTGGACGGCGGGCGCTTCGCGACGTCGGACCTGAACGACCTTTACCGCCGCGTGATAAACCGCAACAACCGTCTCAAGCGCCTGATCCTGCTCACGGCGCCCGACATCATCATCAGGAACGAGAAGCGTATGCTGCAGGAGGCCGTAGACGCGCTCATCGACAACGGCAGGCGCGGCAGGGCCGTCACGGGCGCCAATTCGAGGGCGCTGAAATCGCTGTCCGACATGCTCAAGGGCAAGCAGGGGCGGTTCAGGCAGAACCTGCTTGGAAAGCGCGTCGACTATTCCGGCCGCAGCGTCATCGTCGTCGGGCCGGACCTGAAGCTGTATCAATGCGGCGTGCCGAAGGAAATGGCCATCGAGCTTTTCCGCCCGTTCGTCATGAAAAAGCTTGTGGAGGACGGGGTTTCAAACAACATTAAGTCCGCCAAGAAAATGGTGGACAAGGGGCTGACCGAGGTGTGGGACGCCCTCGAAGTCGTGATCAAGGAGCACCCAGTGCTTTTGAACAGGGCGCCGACGCTGCACAGGCTGGGCATCCAGGCGTTCGAGCCCATCCTTGTCGAAGGGCGCGCGCTCAAGCTGCACCCGCTGGTGTGCACGGCGTATAACGCGGACTTCGACGGCGACCAGATGGCGATCCATGTCCCGCTTTCAGCCGAGGCGCAGGCGGAGGCGAGGGTGCTTATGCTCTCCGCAAATAATCTGTTGCACCCGAAGGACGGCCAGCCTGTCACGGCGCCCACGCACGACATGATACTCGGCTCGTACTACCTCACCTTCGAGCGTAGCGACGAGGTGGGCGCGGGCAAATCGTTCATTTCGCCAAACGAGGTTTTAATAGCCTACCAAAGCGGAGACGTCGGCATCCACGCGCCGATCAAGGTCCGCGTCACAAAGACCATAAACGGAGTCGAAAAGAGCCGCATCATAGATACGACCGTCGGGAGGATCATATTCAACGAGCCCATCCCGCAGGATCTCGGTTTCGTCGACCGTTCCGACCCTGACACCGTTTTTGAATATGAGATCAATTTCAGGACCGGGAAAAAAGAGCTGGAGAGGATCATCGAGCGTTGCATCACGAAGCATGGCTTCACGAAGTCCGCCGAGGTCCTCGACAACGTGAAGTCGCTCGGGTTCAAATATTCGACGCAGGGCGCCATAACGATTTCTATCTCCGACATGACCGTGCCGGACGAGAAATGGCCCATGATCAGGCAGACGGAGCAGAAGGTCCTGGCGATCGAGCAGCAATACAGGCGCGGGTTCATCACGGACGATGAGCGGTATCGCCTTGTCGTCAACGAGTGGGAGAAAACGACGAAGGACGTCACGGACGCCCTCACCGACACGCTCAACGAGTTCAACCCCGTCTACATGATGGCGCATTCCGGCGCCCGGGGCAGCATGAACCAGATCAGGCAGCTCGCGGGCATGCGCGGGCTGATGGCGAACACGGCGGGGCGCACGATAGAGATACCGATCAAGGCCAATTTCCGCGAAGGCCTCACGGTGCTTGAATATTTCGTTTCTTCGAGGGGCGCGCGCAAGGGGCTCGCCGACACGGCGCTCAGGACGGCGGACTCCGGCTATCTGACGCGCAGGCTCGTGGACGTTTCGCAGGATGTCATAGTCAGGATTCATGACTGCGGGACGCACGAGGGCATCGTCGTCTCGGAGGTCATGGAGAGCGGGAGCATGGTCGAATCGCTCGGCGATGTCATCCATGGACGCTACCCGGCCGACGATATTATTGACGAGAGCACTGGCGAAGTGCTGTTTCAGCGCGAGAATATGCTCGCCGCGCAGGATGCGGATGTTCTGCAGGCGCGCGGCATCACGTCCGTTAAAATCCGCACGGTCATGGACTGCGAAGCTACTAGCGGCATTTGCGCGATGTGCTACGGCATCAACCTGGCGACCGGCGGGACGGTGTCGATTGGCGAGGCTGTCGGCGTCATTGCCGCGCAATCGATCGGCGAGCCTGGCACCCAGCTGACCATGAGGACGTTCCATACCGGCGGCGTCGCGGGGGACGACATCACGCAGGGCTTGCCCCGCGTCGAGGAGTTGTTTGAGGCGCGCAAGCCAAAGAAGATGTCAATATTGGCGGAGATCAGCGGCATCATCGAGGTCGAGGAGACGCGCAAGAACGCCATCGTCGCCATAACGATTACCAATGACGAGCTTGGCGAAACCAAGGTTTATCAGACGCCATATTCCGCAGGGATACGCGTCCGTTCGGGCGAGTCCGTCGTCGCGGGCGATCGACTTACGGACGGCGCGCTCAACCCGCATGATGTCATGCGGATACTCGGCAAGGCCGCCGCGCAGGTATATCTCATCACCGAAGTGCAAAGGGTCTACCGCCAGCAGGGCGTCGACATCAACGACAAGCACATCGAGGTCATCGTCAGGCAGATGATGCGCAAGGAAAGGGTCGAAGACAGCGGCGATACGGACCTGATCGCGGGCACGACGGCCGACATCATCGATATTCGCGAGGCCAACAACGCCGTCCAGGAGCGCATCGAAGCGGGCGAATCTGCGGAGCGCGTCGAAGCGGGCGAGGCGGAGCTGCGCTTTGCCACGACGACTCCGCTCCTGATGGGGATAACGAAGGCTTCGCTTGCCACGGAGTCGTTCCTCTCCGCAGCGTCGTTCCAGGAGACGACGAAGGTTCTGACGGAGGCTGCCATCAAGGGCAAGGTCGACAAGCTTGTCGGGCTCAAGGAGAATGTCATTATCGGGAAGTTGGTCCCTGCGGGGAGCGGCTTGTCGGTCTATCGCGACTTCGACAGCGAGCTGGACCTCGTGGGCGGGCCTTATGCGGAGATCGGCGGCGAAGACGCGATCGAGGAAGACATCGATTTGTCAGTCCTCATCGGCTCCGGCAACGCGCTGTAGCCTTTCCGGTGCAGTCCATGGGTATCTGAATTTCACATAGGAATGACAATATATCGCTTGTAGGGGCGCATATCATGCGCCCGCGGGCGGATAATCGTCCGCAGATTGGCAATATGCATAAATCCATTGTAGGGCGCGGCTTCCCAGACGCGCCGATTGTAGGCATTTGCATTTTCAGCAAACCCGGTAAATCGCAACGCTACCATTTCATGTTAGTTACAAATTTCGGCGAAATGTTGACGGACGCCGTGATTTGTGGTTTAATTACTCCTTGTGCGAAGAAACAAGGAAAAGAAAGGAGGTAAACAATGCCAACATTCAACCAGCTGGTAAGAAAGGGCAGGGAAACGCAAGCGTACAAATCCACCTCGCCGGCGATGCAAAAAGGGCTCAACACTCTGAAAAACAGGGAGACAGACCTATCGTCCCCGCAAAAGCGAGGCGTGTGCACAGCCGTCAGGACGTCCACTCCCAAAAAGCCGAACTCCGCGCTGCGCAAGATCGCGCGTATCAGGCTCACGAACGGCTATGAGGTGACTGCCTATATCCCGGGCGTGGGGCACAACCTGCAGGAGCACTCGGTCGTCATGATTAGAGGAGGACGCGTCAAGGACCTGCCGGGCGTCAGGTATCACATCATTCGCGGGACGCTCGATACCCAAGGCGTCGCCGACCGCGCGCAGGCGCGTTCAAAGTACGGCGCGAAGAGGCCGAAGGCCGGCAAGAAATAGTGCCTTAACTTTATGCTTTGCCATGAGGATTATATATGCCTCAAATGAGCAAAGGCTCGCCGTCTCACGAAACGAAGCGAAGTCCGTTATCCTCGTTCCACCGTCCAAAACCGATGGCGAGCCCAGTGCGTAGCACGGGTCGACATCTAGCGTCCAATACCGATGGCGAGCCCAGTGCGTAGCACGGGTCGACATCGGAGAGGACGAACAACGGAACGGAGTGAATGCCCGAACTTGTGAGGGCGTAACGAAGTGGAGTTTGTGAGGACGACCGAGAGTACCTAAGAATTCATTATTATGAAGGAGGGAAGCATAGTGCCCAGAAGAGGCAATGTACCCAAACGAGAAGTCTTGCCCGACCCACTATATAATTCAGTGATGGTCACAAGGCTCATCAACAGCATCATGCTGGACGGAAAAAAAGGCGTAGCGCAAAAAGTCGTATACGGCGCCTTTGACATCATCAACCAAAAGACCGGCAAAGAGCCGCTCGACGTGTTCATCGCAGCCCTGGAAAACATCATGCCGACGTTGGAAGTCAAAGCAAGGCGCGTCGGCGGCGCGACATACCAGGTGCCGATCGAGGTCAGGGCGGACAGGCGGCAAACGCTCGGCCTGCGCTGGCTCACGAATTATGCCAGAGCCCGCAACGAGAAAACAATGAAAGAGCGCCTGGCGGGAGAGCTAATGGACGCCGCCAACAGCGTCGGCGCCGCCGTCAAAAAGCGGGAGGACACGCACAAAATGGCGGACTCCAACAGGGCGTTCGCGCACTACAGATGGTAGCATAAGACACCGCAACGCGGCGCACAGCAGATCAGCATAAGACACCGCAGCGCAGCGCACCACAGATCAGCATAAGACACCGCAGCGCGGCGCACCACAGACCAGCATAAGACACCGCAGCGCGGCGCACCGCAGATCAGCATAAGACACCGCAATGCGACAGACAGTATGTCGGAAAGGAGTGAGAGGCATGCCGGGAGAGTACCCATTGGAAATGACGCGCAACATCGGGATCATGGCGCATATCGACGCCGGGAAGACCACAACGACGGAGCGCATATTGTTCTACACAGGACGCACGTACAAAATGGGCGAGGTCCATGAAGGCGCGGCGACAATGGACTGGATGGAACAGGAGCAGGAACGCGGCATTACGATCACATCCGCCGCGACTACATGCATTTGGAACGACCATCGCATCAACATCATCGACACGCCGGGCCACGTCGATTTCACCGTCGAGGTCGAAAGGTCTCTGCGCGTGCTCGACGGTTCAGTAGCCGTAATGTGCGCGAAAGGCGGCGTCGAGCCGCAGTCCGAGACTGTCTGGCGCCAGGCCGACCATTATGACGTGCCGCGCATCATATACGTCAACAAGATGGATATTGTCGGCGCGGATTTCCACAATGTAATAAAAATGGTCCACGACAGGCTCCGCGCAAACGCTGTTCCCATCCAATTGCCTATCGGCGCCGAATCCGGGTTCATGGGCGTCGTCGACCTTGTCGAGATGAACGCGACGATGTATTACGACGACCTGGGCAAGGACATGCGCCTCAGCGACATTCCGGAAGATATGGTGGATGCCGCGGCGGAATATCGCAAGAAGCTCATCGAAGCCGTTTCGGACTTTGACGACGAGATCATGGAGAGGTATCTGGAGGGCGAGGACGTGTCCGCCGAATCGCTGCGGGCGGCCATCCGCAAGGCGACGCTCGCCGTCAAGATGGTTCCCGTCGTTTGCGGGACCTCTTATAGGAACAAGGGCATCCAGAAGCTGCTCGACGCGATCGTGGAATATCTGCCGTCCCCCGTCGACGTGAAGGACATCGTCGGCATAAATCCGAAATCGGGCGCGGAAGAAGCCCGCCCGTCATCGGAAGAAGCGCCATTTTCCGCGCTTGCGTTCAAGATCATGACGGATCTCTTCGTCGGACGCCTCACGTTTTTCCGCGTGTATTCCGGGACGATCAAAACGGGAGCGATGGTATATAATTCGACGAAGGGGCAGCGCGAGAGGTTGGGGCGCATCCTGCTGATGCACGCGAACCATCGCGAGGATGCCGATGCCGCATATGCGGGCGACATTGCCGCCGCTGTCGGCTTGAAGGACACGACGACGGGCGACACGCTATGCGCCGAGAACCATCCGATCATTCTGGAATCCATGGAGTTCCCCGATCCCGTCATTCGCGTCGCCATCGAGCCCAAAACGAAGGCAGGACAGGAAAAGATGGGCAACGCGCTTGCGAAGCTCACCGAAGAGGACCCGACTTTCAAATCATATACCGATGAGGAGTCCGGGCAGACTATCATCGCCGGCATGGGGGAGCTTCATCTCGAGATCATCGTCGACAGGCTTCTGCGCGAGTTCAAGGTAGAGGCCAATGTCGGCAAGCCGCAAGTCACATATAAGGAAACCGTGCGCCAGACCGCCAACGTCGACGTCAGGAACGTGAGGCAGACGGGCGGCAGGGGGCAGTATGGCCATGTCAAGCTCATCGTGGAGCCCAACGAACCCGGCAAGGGCTATGAGTTCATCGACAAGATCACGGGCGGGGCGATTCCCAAGGAGTTCATCCCGGCTGTCGACCAGGGCATCAGGGGCGCCATGTCCACGGGAGTTCTGGCGGGATACCAGGTCGTCGATGTCAAGGTGACGCTTTACGACGGCTCATACCATGACGTCGATTCTTCCGAGCTTGCGTTCAGGATCGCCGGCAGCATGGCGTTCAAAGAGGCCATGTACAAGGCGGATCCCGTGCTGCTCGAGCCTATCATGAAGGTCGTCGTCACGGTTCCCGAAGAGTATATGGGCGATGTCATGGGCGACATCAATTCGCGCAGGGGGCAGATCACCGGCATGGAGACGAAGAGCGGCGCGTCGCAGATCAAGGCGCTGGTCCCGCTGTCCATGATGTTCGGTTATGCGACCGTGCTGCGCTCATACACGCAGGGTCGCGGAAATTACGCGATGGAGCCCAGCCATTATGTCGAGTTGCCAAAGTCGCTTCAAGACGAGATAACCGGCGGCTTTTGGTAAAAATACCGGCAAAAATAACTGTTGCAAATTGTAAAAACATACAGTATAATACATCAACAAACGAATTAAAAAGGCTACTGACAGAATGTTATGTCATTCCTTGTATTAACCATTAAGGAGGATAATAAAAATGGCGAAACCTAAGTTTGAACGAACCAAACCGCATGTCAACATTGGCACTATCGGTCACGTCGACCACGGCAAAACGACACTGACAGCCGCAATCACAAAGTACCTGAGCTTTCAGGGCAAAGCCAAGTTCGAGGCATACGACGCGATAGACAAGGCCCCTGAAGAACGCGAGCGCGGCATAACGATCAACACGGCTCACGTCGAATATGAGACCGACATGCGCCACTATGCGCACGTCGACTGCCCGGGACACGCCGACTACATCAAAAACATGATAACCGGCGCCGCGCAAATGGACGGTGCGATTTTGGTCATATCTGCAGCAGACGGCCCGATGGCCCAAACACGCGAGCACATTCTGCTCGCCCGCCAGGTCGGCGTGCCCGCGATCGTCGTGTTTCTCAACAAGGCCGACCAGGTCGATGACGAGGAGCTCATCGAGCTTGTCGAGATGGAAGTCCGCGAGCTGCTCTCTCTTTATGAGTTCCCCGGCGACGATATTCCGATCATCAAGGGCAGCGCCCGCGATGCTCTCGAGTCCGAGTCCAAGGAGATCGACGCGCCCGAATATGCTTGCATCAAAGAGCTGATGGATTATGTCGATTCATACATCCCCACCCCGGAGCGCAAGTCGGACATGCCTTTCCTCATGCCGGTCGAGGATGTTTTCACGATTACGGGCCGCGGCACCGTTTCTACGGGCCGTGTCGAGCGCGGGAAGATCAACCTCAACGAGAAGGTCCAGATCGTCGGTCTTATGGACGAGCCTCGCGAGACTACCGTCACGGGCATCGAGATGTTCAGGAAGCTTCTTGATTATGCCGAGGCCGGCGACAACATTGGCACGTTGCTGCGCGGCATTGCGAAGACCGAGGTCGAGAGGGGCCAGGTTTTGGCAAAGCCCGGCAGCATCCACCCGTTTACGAAGTTCCGCGGCCAGGTCTATGTGCTGACCAAGGACGAGGGCGGGCGCCATACTCCGTTTTTCAACAACTATCGTCCGCAGTTTTATTTCCGCACGACCGATGTGACGGGCATCATTCGCCTTCCCGACGGCGTTGAGATGTGCATGCCCGGCGACAACATCGAGATGGATGTCGAGCTCATCACTCCTATCGCCATCGAGCAGGGGCTTCGTTTCGCCATCCGCGAGGGTGGCCGCACGGTCGGTTCCGGCGTCGTCATTGGCATCAACGAGTAATCGTTATCTCTGATATAGCAAAAGCGGCCGCTAAGGCCGCTTTTGCGTTTCTGCGAATTCGCTGCATTGCTGTTGGATTACCTGAATTCTACGCAGAAATGGCAATATATCGCTTGTAGGGGCGGATACTATCCGCCCACGGGCGCATGATATGCGCCCCTACACCAAAACTACAGAATTTCAGCATGCCCCATGAATTGTCAACCGATACGCTCCTGTTCACGCCCTCACCGGGCGTGAATTGTAACACCGATACAAAATATTTACAGAAAGTTACGAAATGGGTATTGAAATTTGTAAGGTTTTAGTATATTATGGTCATATCGCACATAGTCAATTTGACCACAAATGTAAGCGAGCTGTCACGATGGGTTGTGAGGGCGGAACCCTCACGTTAGTAACTAACGGACTAACGAAGCAAATAAAAAACAAGAATATTAAATGTCCGTTAGTTACTATCACCGCGCGAAGCGCGGTGCGCCGGCGCGAAGGCTAAAATTCGTAGGTGGAATTCATTTCCACCGTAGAGCGAATTGAGCCGGAGCGCGCGGCGTCCAGGTTGTGAGGGCGGAGCCCTCACGTTAGATATACAAAACGGACAATAGGGGAGAGGGTGGCACATTGTCGAGCAGAATATTCCAAAGCGTCATAGTCCAGATGAAAGACGCTACAACGCGCACCATCGGCGTCATAGACCCGGAAGGACTCGTCGTGGCCAGCAGCGATTTGTCGCTCATGGGCACGAGCATCGAATATGCGGAGTTCCAATATGACGAGGAGGGCAACAAAACAGTCAAATGCGAGGGAAGGACGTTCAAGACTCTCGGCATCGGGGCCGGCGACGATTACGCGGCTTTTGCCGAAGGCGAGGACGAAATGGCCAGGACAATCTGCCTCATGGCGGCCATCGCCATCAACGAGGCGGGCATCTACTTTGAAGAAAACCACGACAAGCGCGCCTTCATCAAGAACATACTTTCGGAGAACATCCTGCCCGGCGACATATACATGCGCGCGAAGGAGCTGCATTTCGCCTCGGATGTGACAAGGGGAGTGCTCGTCGTCCGCCACATCGCCGCCATGGACCTGCCGGCCGTGGAGCTGCTGCAGGACGCGTTCCCCGACAAGCAGCACGATTTCGTCATTTCCATCAGCGACACCGACGTCGCGGTCGTCAAGGAGCTGCCCCCGTCCGGCGACCACAAATACTTGCAAAAGCTCGCAGAGACGCTGGAGGAGAAGCTCGAGAGCGAGCTCGCCCTCAAGACCGTCATCGGCATCGGCACGCCTGCCAAGCATCTGCGCGAGCTTGCGGACAGATATAAGGAAGCGCTCATTTCCATCGACGTCGGCAAGGTCTTCGAGGCCGACAAGACCATCATCAGCTATGAGAGCCTCGGCATCGGCAGGCTGATATACCAGCTCCCTGCGACGCTGTGCGAGATTTTCCTCTCAGAGGTCTTCAAGCGAAACCCGATCGAGTCTCTCGACCAGGAGACGCTGTTCACGATCGATAAGTTTTTCGACAACAGCCTCAATGTTTCGGAGACGTCGAGAAAGCTCTTCGTCCATAGGAACACGCTTGTCTACAGGCTTGAAAAGATTAAAAAAATCACGGGCCTCGACCTTCGCGAGTTTGACCACGCGATCATTTTCAAGGTCGCGCTGATGGTCAAAAAGTATTTGGTTTCACAGGAGTCAAAGTTTCAATGATTATGATGACTGACGTCTTTAAGGTCTATGCCAACGGCACTAGGGCGCTTAAGGGCATTACGTTCACGCTCGGCACGGGCGAGTTCGCGTTCCTTGTCGGGCCGTCGGGCTCCGGCAAGTCCACCATCATCAGGCTGGTGACTGGCGAGATCGCCCCCACGGATGGGCAGCTCGTAGTCAATGGCTACGACATGAACCGCATCAAGATGCGCAAGATGCCGTACCTGCGCCGCACGATCGGAGTGATTTTCCAGGATTTCCGCCTCATCGACAACAAGACGGTCTACGAGAACGTCGCGTTCGCCATGCGCGTCGTCGGCGCGTCCAACAAAGAGATCCGCGCCCGCGTGCCTTACGTTCTGGAGCTCGTCGGGCTGGAGTATAAGGCGAAGGTCAAGCCTCAGGAGCTTTCCGGCGGCGAGCAGCAGAGGGTGGCGGTGGCTAGGGCTCTCGTCAATAACCCCGCGCTCATCATCGCCGACGAGCCGACGGGGAACCTCGACCCGGCGCGCAGCCTGGAGCTTTTGATGCTCCTGCAGAGGATCAACGAATTGGGCACGACGGTCCTTGTCGTCACGCACGAAAAGCCGTTGGTCGACCGGCTGTCCCAGCGCGTCATCGCCATTGACGGCGGCCGGATCATCAGCGATGGAATGGACGGGTATTATAACTATGAAGTTGAGTAGGAACCGCATGGGTTATTATATAAAAGAGGGATTTCTGAGCATTTTCACGCACAGCCTCATGTCGTTCGCGTCCGTGTGCATCATTGTCGCGTTCCTCGTGATAATGGGAAGCTTCGCTTTGCTTGCCCTCAACATCAACGCGCTCATCGGCGAGCTTGAAAGCGAGAACATCCTTCTGGCATATGTCGATGAGAACCTTTCGGAGCAGGACGCGCAGGCTCTGGCCCGCCGCCTCCGCTCGACTCCGAACGTCAACAACGTCGTGTTCATCACGCGGGAGCAGGCCATGCAGTCGTTCATCGGCAGGTATGAGGACACGGATAGGTATACCGACGTCGATTCCAGCTGGTTCCGGCACAGATATGCCGTCTATGTCGACGACGTCGCGCTGATTGCCGACACGCTGCAGGAGATCAGGGGGATTTACGGCATCGAAAAGGTGAACGCGAACCTTTCCATCGCCAAAGGCCTCGTGACCGTCAGGAACGTCGTCAGCGCGATTTCGCTCGTAATCATTGGCGTTTTGCTCGCGATTTCGCTCTTCATAATGTCGAACACCATCAAACTCGCGACGTTNGAGCGGCGCGAGGAGATCGCCATCATGAAGCTGGTCGGGGCCACGAATGCCTTTATAAGATGGCCTTTCATATACGAGGGCTTCGTCCTCGGGATTTCGGGCGCGATGGCCGCCTTCGCCGTGCTTTGGGCTCTATATGACCTTGTCGCGGGCAGGGTGATACAGCTCGAGGCGGGGTTCGTCAGCATAATCCCGTTTTCGAACGTTTCATGGCCGCTCGTGTTCATTTTCGCCGCCATCGGCTTTGGCGTCGGCGTCGGCGGCAGCAGCATGGCATTGAACAGGTATTTGAATGTGTAATTGCGGGCGGATCCCCGTGGGTGGTACAATTGCACGCCCGGTGAGGTAGACGTTTATTTTTGCTTCATTAGTCGTCATCGCGGACTGCGTATCATTCGCTTCCGCACAAGTGCGAAAGCTCACTCACTTCGTCGCTCTTCCTCTCCCCA
>WRMX01000021.1 GCA_009776905.1 Oscillospiraceae bacterium | reverse complement strand
CCGCTGACCGTATGAAGTTTCACATCCAGAATCGAATATTTGTCATCCTCGGATTCTTTCTTGAGATATGGGTCAACGATGGTTAACTGATCGTACTCATCATCGGGAATATCTAAAACTGAGCGGAGAAACGCCGCCAGTATATCAACGTTGCGTTGATCTCCGAATATGAGCTTAAAGACGAAATCCGATTTTACAGGCAGCAGCGACATTTTGTTGTCCATATATGCACCTGACCTTCCTATTACAGTATACCACAAGCGGCATGACAATTACAACGATAAGTTATTGACACGATAAGTTATTGACACGACAAGTTATTGACTCGACAAGTTTTTGCTGGATTTTTGTTGTTTTCCCAGACCAACCCCGCATATAATTCATTAAAAATATACAACTATTAAACAAATGATGGTATACTGTACTTACCAGCTTCGCCTCCGATGGCCCCGGCCAACGGATGGCTATAACCACAATCACGCAACGAGGTGGTGATCTCAATGAACGTCAAAGCAAAACGTATCGTCAAAAAGACCGCCAAAACAGGCGCGTGGGCGATCTCCGACATAGTCTTTCTGATAATCAAAACAATGGGCACGCTGTTCCTGATAGCCATAACTACGGGAATTCTGTTCTCATGCATATTCCTCATGTACGTTAAAGCAAACCTGACGACCGGCTTGGAGGTCGACCCCGCTGACTTCTCCATGAGCCTGTCCAGTGTCATATACTATACGGACCCCGCGACAAACCGCCCAAAGGAGCTCGTCACGCTGCAAAGCACCGAATTCCGCAGATGGGTCAATTACGACGAAATCCCCGAACACATGATCAACGCGCTCGTCGCCATCGAAGACCATAGGTTCTATAACCATCACGGCGTTGACTGGTACCGCACGGCAGGCGCGTTCATGAACATGTTCCTCAGCATGAGGGACACGTTTGGCGGAAGCACGATCACACAGCAGCTCATCAAAAACCTCACGAACGAAGATGATGTCACGATCCAAAGGAAGCTCCAGGAAATCTTCAGGGCGATTGAATACGAGCGGCAATACAGCAAGGAAGAAATCCTTGAACTCTACCTCAACCTCGTCTATTTCGGACACGGCTGCTATGGCATAGGCGCGGCGGCAAACTACTACTTCGGCAAGGACGCGTCGCAATTGACGCTCGCGGAGAGCGCGGCGATCATCGGCATCACAAACAATCCGTCGCTATACAGCCCATATGCGGACCGTGAAGCGAACAAAGAGCGGCAAGAGGACATTATATATCGGATGTACGAGCTCGGCTACATCGTTTCGGAGCAAGAGTACAACCGGTCGATCAACGAGCGGCTGAACTTCAAGCGCGGCGACGACACGGCAGTCGAGCAAGTCGTCTATACATGGTTTGAAGAGGCAGTCATCAGGGATGTCATTCAAGACATGATCGACAAAATGGGATATTCGGAAACATATGCAAAAATGTGGCTATATAACCGAGGTTTGAAAATATATGCGACTATTGACCCAAACATTCAAGATATCGTTGACAATGTATATACGGATGTAGACTCCCTCCCCGCCATCACCGGCTCTTCGCAACAGGTGCAGTCCGGGATAATCATTGCCGACCCGTACACAGGCGAGGTCAAGGCGCTGTCCGGAGGCGTTGGCAACAAGACCAGGAACATGCTGCTGAACCGCGCTACAATGACGCGCAGGCCGCCCGGTTCCTCGCTAAAACCGATTTCTGCCTACGCTCCCGCTATGGATAAGGGGATTTTGACGTCTGGGACGCTATATGAGGACAGCGAATATGTCACGCTGAGCGGGACGACCTGGATGCCTAAAAACTCCGATCGAGGCTATAGCGGCATCGTCGACGTCAGGACGGCTATACGCATGTCGCTGAATACGATTCCGGCCGTCGTCATCGACCAGCTCACTCCGTCCGTATCGTACCGCTTCCTGCGCGACGTGCTCGGCTTCAATCTGCATCCCGCCGATGAGGACTACGCGCCGTTGGCGGCCGGGCAGCTCACGAACGGCGCGACGGTTCGCGAGATGGCCTCCGCTTTCACGATGTTCCCCAACAACGGCGAACGCGTCGAGCTGCATACATACAGCGTCGTCTATGATGCGGACAACAACGTTTTCCTCGATAACGGAACGGTCAGCAACAGGGCCATCAGCGAAGAAACTGCCTATTGGATGACTGACCTATTGCGCGATGCGGCGACGAATGGGACAGGATATGAGGCAAATCTCGGCTTTATGCCGACGGCAGGGAAAACAGGGACTTCCACCGACAGCGAAGACCGGTGGTTTGTCGGCTTCACGCCTTATTATGTGTGCGCAGTATGGACCGGCTATGACATGCCGGCGACCATGAGGGTAAATGGCAACCCTGCGGCGCAGATATGGAAACGCATCATGTCGCCCATTCACGAGGGGCTCGAGTCAAAACCATTCTACGAACAAGGCAGCTATTACATTCCGCCTGTTCAGGGCGTGAGCAGGATCGAATACACCGTCCGATGCGCCGATGCCGAAGGCGAGGTCCTGCGCGAGGACACGGGATATGACATAGCGAACCGCAAAGTGACTAAACAGGCGCCCGAAATCGAGGGATACGTGCTTGTCAGCGAACCTTCCATGACCATTTCGCTATCCGTTGACCCTTCCAGGAACGTCATATTATTCGTCTATGAGCCGGAGGAGCCCGAAGAACCGGAAGACATAGACGACGTGGAAGGCGTAGATGGCGAGGACGGCGAGGATGGCGCACCTGGCGACAATGAATATAATGAAGGCACCGGCGGCGAAGACGGGACGGACGGCATCGACATCGATGACCAGTTCTTCACCGATGGTCCCGGCAGCCAGATAGATACCGGGAACCAGACCACCACAGGCGACAATGATAATGCCGGCGGCGATGGTGGAACGGAAACCGGCGCGCCCCCGGACGAAGCTCCCTCTCCCGACGTTCCCGACGGATAAAAAACCGGCGCGCCCCCGGACGAAGCTCCCTCTCCCGACGCTTTAAACGGGAAATAATCGAGCCGAAATTGAAAAAAAGTGAAAAAAGAGTAAAAAAAAGTGGCTTAGGGTTAGTTTTGTGAATAAATTAACCCTACCATTATTTTTAAATGTGTGTATTATGAGAATATGGAGCTGTGCTCTGCTCCCCAATCCGGACAGTGTACGCTCAGGACGGCCTGTCTTGTCGCAATAGCGACGGCGAAGCATCCCGCACGCAAATGGTAGGTAAAAATATATGCATTGCACCAAAACCAGCTATTTACGCAAATGATTCTACATTGCGGCAAGACAGGTTTTCCAATTCATACAGCAGCATCAGGCGAGGCAATATTAACGTGGGGTTCCATCCCCACGTTGGTATCTTATAACGTGGGGAGGCACCCACCACGTTGGTACCTTATAACGTGGGGATTCCATACCCACATTTTTACTTTAAAGGCTTCAATATTTGCTTATTTTTCAGCGGTTTACGGCCTTTTAGGCATTATCAATCGTGAGCACTGAAACCGCTTTGGATTTTCAGCGCGATCGCGCTTTCGATGCGTTTCTTGAAAAGCTCGCAGCCAAAACGGTATATCCCGCCTATCGAGCCCGTCTCGTGATATGCGTTCGCGGCGCATCCCCCGCTGCAATAAAGCCTTGCCCAGCACGCGACGCATTCCGGCCGCGAATACATGCCGTTCTTTAGAAAAGACTCGCGAATCCCATTATCGGCAACGCCGCTCCATATGTCGCCCATCAAAAAGGCATCGTCGCCTACGAATTGATGACAGGGATAAAGCTCCCCTTTCGGCGTGACGGCCAAATACTCCGACCCGGAGCCGCACCCCGCAAGGCGCTTATATACGCAAGGCCCTCCCCGCAGGTCGAGCATGTAGTGATAGAACCTGAAGCCATTTCCCGCCTTCTCCCTGCGGAGCATCTCGGAGGCAAGCAGCTCATATTGTTCGCACAAATATGGCAAATCGTCCATTTCGAGCCTGTTCGGCGACCCGGGCCTTGCAACGGCCGGCTCCAACGACAGCTCGGTGAAGCCCAGGTCCGCCATATGGACGACATCGTTTACGAAATCGAGATTGCCGCGCGTGTAGGTGCCACGTATGTAATAATCTTTCCCTCCGCGCCTTGCGACAAGCTCTTTGAATTTTGGCACGACCGCATCGTAGCTACCGCTTCCGTCCGGTAATCGTCGGGCGGAATCGTTCGTTTCGCGGCGGCCGTCCAGGCTCAGCACAACGTTGGACATTTCCCTGTTGGCAAATTCGATTACATCGTCGTCGATGAGCAGCCCGTTTGTAGTTAGGGTGAAGCGGAACAGCTTCTCGCTGCTCTGCTCCACCCTTCTTGCATAATTAACGACGCCTTTGACGACATCCAAATTTAACAGCGGTTCGCCGCCGAAGAAATCAACATCAAGGTTTCTTCTGCCTTCGGAGTTCTCAATCAAAAAGTCGATGGCGCGCTTCCCCGTTTCGAGGGGCATCAATCCGCCGCCGCCATATTCGCCACGGCCTGCAAAGCAATATGAGCAGTCCATGTTGCATGCATGCGACACGTTCAGGCACAGCGCTTTGAGCGGTGGGTCGCGCTCTTGTTCCGACAGGTTGCTGAAGGCCTCTTTGGCAAAGAGCTTTCCATGCGATATGAGCTCCTCTATCTCAGCGATGAGCTCATCAAGGTCGCCATCGCTGATGCGTTGAGATCCATTTGCGCTTTCGAGGTTATTGGTAATGCTGCGCCCATCTGCGTTGCTGCGCCCATTTGCGTTGCTGCGCCCATTTGCGTTGCTGCGCCCATCTGCGTTATCGCGCCTATCTGCGTTGCCGCGCCCGCCGGATTCCCTGGTGCCGTGCCCGCCGGATTCCCCGTTGCCGCGCCCGCCGGATTCCCTGGTGCCGTTCCCGCCGGATTCCCCGTTGCCGCGCTCGTCGCCATCGCCATATCCGGCGCGCAAAAGCTCTCGCGCGCCTTCGCTGCCGCGGCTCTCATATGCGATTATTGCATCATATGCAACGTCATCGACGCAATGCACCGAACCGCTCGCGATGTCGAGTATGATATTCAACCCATTGAGTTTATATGCATGTATCATCCGCGTGAACTGTGCTAATTCTCTGTATCGGCGGAAAATTCAGGGTTCTCGCATTGTTGGTTCGCAACGCCGCATGACGTTTTGCATGCGGACTGGCACGATGTGCGGCACTCCCCGCATCCACCGTCCTCCAGGCTGCAATTCAGGTCGCGCGTCTCGATTGTGATTATTCTCTTCAAAATGTTTTCCTCCATATCGTTTATATATCTCCGGACAAAACTAGCACATCAAAGGCAAAAAGTCAAGACTGAGAAAGCAGGGGATTATCAGCGCGAGAACAATGGATATTGTCTTTTTGTACATTTTTGTTTCCCTCCCTAAAATTGTTGTGTGTCCTCAAAAATCATAAATCTTTGCAAAATCTGTCATTCGGAGCGAAGCGAAGAATCTTTACCTCCGTAATTTCGTATATGCCCAGACAAGATCCTTCGCTATCGCTCAGGATGACAATGGGAGTTTTCGAGGAGACTCATAGTTGCGTTACGTGGCTTGAACCCCGGATGCCCCGGATCCCCCAGACACCCCGTTTGCGTCAACGTCTCGCCCCGGCAGAATTTGCGCCATGCATTCATCATACACACTTCTAAACAAAATGGAAGGGGTAATTTTTTCACAAAACTACCCCCAAGTCACTACTTATGCTATTTTTTTGGGAGACGTTCCCCATGGCCAATGAATAAGGTCAAGCCTCATCATTTGGGCTTATTGGCATATCGCCATTACGCTTTCTAACGGCAACTCTGTACACTTTGCCACCAGTTCCGGTTGCAATCCCTCGCTCAACATTATTTTTGCTGTTTTTGTTTTTCGATCTGTATCCCCATCCACATACGAACTATACATTTCCAAATCGTAATCCGCCTGGGCGCGTTCAAGTGATTTTGCCACGGTCCTCTCCTCCTCCGTCAGATTTGCGAAATCAATTATCCTGCTTGCTTTTTGAATATATTCCGGGGCGTCCGGGCTGACCGCGCCCGTGTTGAAGTAGTCATACCAATGCTTTTGGTTTAATGTCTCGACGTTGGGCTTTTTTAGTTCGAAGTACCCCAGGCGAAGCAGCCGCTTCTCAAACCCTTTGTTGCGCTCCGGGTCGTACAGTTCAAAGATACGCAGGGCGTCCTCATCGTCAAAATGGTTATATCCCAATATGTTGAGCGAATACACGGGTTTCATCCCGGAATAGCGGTTCAACCTGCCTGATTTATCTATCTGCATAAGCTCCGACTTGTTGTAATTTTGGCAAAAACGCTCAAGAGGGTACAATAGCGAACGCTCGGCATAAAAGAGCGTCTTCTTGATTTGGCACTCGGAGACAAAGTCCGCCGTCTTAAACGTAGCCGCCACGTCTTTTAGCGTGTTGCGCAGCACTGTTATCTCCTCGCCTTTGACCAGTTCAACGTAAGCGGCTATGCTGTAAGGATTTTCTATGGCGAGTTCCTCAACTTCCACGTTGAAAAAGTCGCCGATAAGCCCCGCAAGGATGTCTTTGTTCTCCTCACTCGCGAGGACTTTTTTGAAAGCGAGATCGCCTGTCGGCGAGATTCTATCCATTTTGGCTGTCCCTTCCGCACATTGACCGCCGATTGCGATGCGCATACTTCTGTGATAGCCCTATGATACCATATTTGCCACAAACACGCAATATGATTTTGGTATGCCGCCGCCTGTACTGTGGCTGTCAGCCCACTTCGGACCGACTTGGACCGAAGCGTTGTAGTTGCATTGCTAGCCTGTTTGGAACATCGTATGGGACATTGAGAACCGTCCCGCTGGCTTTTTTAAGACCGTTAATCCCACTCCCAGTCCCAACTCGGCGAATCATATTGTTCAAAAACAAAATGAAGAACTACTTCATCTGGATTTACACCCAAATGATTGCGGTCAATAGTAACTTCATACCTCACACCGCTAATAGTCATTGATTTTTTAACAGAAACACTATCTGTACCATATGGAAAAGCGAACCCGTTTTGACGCAATTGTTCAAAATACGGATTTAGTACGCTTCTGTCTTTTGAATTTACATTAACAGTAAACCGTACATATTGATGGGCGGCAAATCTCTCTGAAATTGTTTCTTGCTCATAATTAGTAGTTACCGTTCCAGTAAGTCCTGTGGGATATATACTACCGGGTAGCTCTTTTGGCCATCCAATAATCCCGCTTGATTCATTAAGTATTACAGGATTAACAAATGATAGAAATTCAGCAGGAACCCAGTCAGGGTTTTCACTCGGATGGTGCATATCAATACGCAACGGAATCAAGTTTAACTCTGTATATAGCCAATGAGGTGAATCCTCAAAATAGAATTTTCTGTCACAATTTGAGTATGACTTGTTCTTGAAACCAGCACCAGTGTCACCATACGTTATTTCTACTGATCGTATGATATTTGAACAGCTTACAGTATCGCCTTGAACCGTATACTTGCCAGTTTCTGTTAATATTCCTTCCAAATTTACATATGTAGCACTACCTTGCCAAGTTCCAGAGAATCTGTAGCGAAAATAGTATGAACCATCACTCTTAAACTCTAAATATCTACCAGCAGTGTCTACCGGGCTTTGGGGTTCTTCTGTCCATGTCCAACTCCCAATAATACTTGAATTCCCGTTATATGGCGGTGTCGTCGTCGGCATCGTAGGCTCCGGCTCCGGCGTAGGTGTCGGGGTCGTTGTCGTTACCTCCATCGCGTGGTTCGGCGTGCCTGTGCCGTCGAGGTAGTCGTACAGGCGTGTTATCGTGGCTATGCTCTGCTGGCGCTGGTACGGGCCACTCGGCGAGAACAGATTGTTGCCCGTCCCGCCCATTATCTCGGCGGCCTCGCACTGGCCCACTGCCTCTATCGCCCACGTCGACACGCTCCCCTTGTCGACGAACGTCGCCGCCTTTTTGTTCAGGGGCTTGCTGACGGACTCCGCGAGACGAGCGAGCATCGTCGCCGCCTGTTGGCGGGTCAGCGTGCCGTTGGGGTCGAACCTGTTGTTCCCCATGCCGTTGACCACGCCGATGAAGGCGGCCTTCTCTACGTTCACGTCGGTCGTGTCGGTGAACTTGACGCGCCCGGTTATCGTCGTCCCCGTCACTTTCTCATACAGCGTCACGGCGAGCAGGCAGAACTCAGCGCGTGTGGTCGCGTCGGAATACTTCGATTGCAGCGTCGGCGGGACGAGCCCCAGGTCCTTTGCCTTGTCCACTTCCGGGACGGCCCATGACGAGGGCGCATCGCCTCCTGCCGCAGACGCGGTGATGGCAAGCAGGCTGAGCGCCATAATCAGCGCGAGAACGATGGAGATTGTCTTCTTTATCATTTTGATTTCCTCCCTCAAAATAGTTGTGTCATGTGGCATGACCCCCGGATGTAACCGTTTGCGTCAACGGCTACCCCGGTGGAATTTGCGCCACATATTCATCATACACACTTCCGAATAAAATAGAAGGGTTAATTTATTCACAAAACTAACCCTAAGCCGCTTTTTTTTGTCCGTCCGCTTCGCTCCGACAAAGATGGTTGTAAACTAACGAGCATTAACGAACAAAAACCTATAAAAAGTCAATTTGCCCTTGACATTATATCGTTATAACGATATAATGGTGTACTAAGGAAGTGACCGCGGTGTCTAAAACGGCTATCATATATCACGGATCACAAAGAATCATCAAAAAGCCTGTGTTTGGCGAGGGAAATCCCCGCAATGACTATGGGCTGGGCTTCTATTGTACCTATGAGATCGAGCTTGCCAAAGAATGGGCGTGCACGGAAGAAAAAAGCGGATATGCGAATCAATACGACTTGGATTTGACCAATCTGGCCGTCATGCGCCTGTCGGGCGCGGACTACAATATACTCAACTGGCTGGCGGTATTACTCAATAACCGAACGTTCCGCATTTCGAACAACGTCGCAGCCGAAGGCAAGGCGTATTTGCTGGAAAAGTTTCTGCCGGACGCGGGAGCTTATGACGTGATTATCGGTTATCGTGCAGACGACTCATATTTTTCGTTTGCCAACGCCTTTTTGAATAATACGCTGTCCCTGGCGCAGCTTGAGAATGCGATGTATCTGGGTGAGTTGGGAGAGCAAACCGTACTTAAATCCCAAAAATCATTCGAGCGGATCCGTTTCGTTCGCAGCGAGGCCGCCGACCGCGAGGTCTACTATCCGCAGAAAAGCGCAAGGGACAAAGAAGCCCGCTTGGCCTACCGAAAAGAGCAGGGCTTGCAACGGGCGGTCGATTCGATATACCTGATAGATATTCTAAGAGAGAGGTGGGATAATGATGACGCGCGCATACGAAGAAACGTATCTGGATGACGCCATGAACAACCTTGGCGACATGTTCGATTATGCGGTACACGACTGCGGGTATGAGGCGGAGGAGTTTTTTACCCACTTCATCGTCTCCGGCATCGCCGAGTCTTTTGAAAAAGGAAACCCCAAATATGTGGCTGGCCTTTCGGGGCCGGAGCTGGCTGCCGGGGTAATATTCAGGACACAGGGGATGCGGCCGGATATTCCCCCTTCGGAAGAGATTGATAAGAGCGCGGAATACTGGGCGGGCTGGAGCCTGGCTTATTATCAGTGGTATACGGCGCTCCGTTTTACCGACATGCGAAAGTTCGGCCTGACCATGGAACGCTTACTGTCCCTGTACCCCACGCTCCACGAGGCGGATATTTCGAAATTCGTGGCTATTGCGAATCAGATTATTGAGAAGAACCGCTCTGAAGCTGTGAGCAACCTACAGAGGATACGCAAGGCAAGCGGCATGACGCAAAAGAAACTTGCGGAGGAATCCGGCGCTGCGCTCCGAATGATACAGCTTTACGAGCAGCGAAAACAGGACATCAACATGGCTGGAGCCGCCACAATAGCTAGGATCGCCCATGTGCTGGGCTGCAAGGTGGAGGATCTGCTGGAATGAGGATAACAGGAGACGCGCTACAGACTGATGGAAGCACAATTTGGCCGGAGGCAACTAAAATGAGCGATGTAATCGCATATGAAACAGGGCATGGGCTCTACCTCAACATCACAAACCGCTGCCCGTGCGACTGCATATTTTGCGTCAGAAAAGACAAAACGGGGGTCAACATCGGCGAGAATCTTTGGCTGTCGAGGGAGCCGACCTATGACGAGATAATTGGCGCGCTGCGGGCGAGGGACATCGCAAGTTACGACGAAATAGTGTTCTGCGGCTTCGGCGAGCCCACAGAGAGGCTGGACACGCTGCTCGAAGTGGCCTTCTACATAAAGGAGAACCACCCAACGCAAAGAACCCGCCTTAATACAAATGGCCTGAGCGACCTTATAAACGGCAAGCCGACCGCGGAATTGCTGTCGAAAAATGTTGACATGGCGTCCATCAGCCTGAATGCATCGAATAAAACAGAATATCAACGGATCTGCCGCCCTGTTTTCGGCGAATCTTCTTTTGATGCCATGCTTTTCTTCGCGCTCGAATCCAAGCGCTGTTTCAAGGACACGTGCTTCACAATCGTCGATTCCATCGGGAAAGCGGAAATCGACGATTGCAAAAACTTATGCGAAAAGCTCGGCATCCGCCTGCGCGTCCGGGCAGCTATTTCGGAATAATATCCACGACTTCGCCCTGCCGCTTATAAATGCAGCCAGCAGGCACATATCCGCGCACGTTCGACAAGGGGTAGACCAACGTCCCCTTGCCCACCACGCTGCCCGGGTTCAGCACGGAGTTGCAGCCAACTTCGACATGGTCGCCGAGGATAGCGCCAAATTTGCGCAGCCCCGTCTCGATGCGCCCTCCCTCGTTCAGCGCGTTAACAGTCTGCTCTGATCCGGCGACTCCCGCGCCGCCGCTACCGAATTGAGCGCTATCGGTTCCATCTCCCGCGCCCGCGCCCGCGCCGCCGTCGACACCCCCGCCGCCAAGCTGCGCTGCATTCAACGCGTGTTCGGTTCCATCGCCCGCGTCCGCGCCCGCGCCGCCGTCGACACCGCGCCCAAGCCGCGCGGCTCCCATGCCTCGCGCCGCCCCATCGCCCGCGCCCGCGCCATACGACACGGATATTGACGAATGGTCGTTTTTGGCGTTCGACGTTATGGCCCCCGCCCCCATGTGCGCCTTATACCCGAGGATCGAATCTCCGACATAGTTATAATGCGGGACCTGCACGCCATTGAACAAAATCACGTTCTTCAGCTCGGTCGAATTGCCGACGACCGTGTTGTCCCCGACAAGCGCGTTCTCGCGAATGAACGCTCCGTGGCGAATCTCAGCGCCGGCGCCGATTATGACTGCGTTTCCAATGAACGCCGACGGCGTAATGGTCGCCGTTTTGTGTATCCAAACATCGTTTTCATACATCGCATACTCGGAACCATCAAGCGAGGCGCCGATTTCCATAATGATATCATGTATGATCGGCAAGGCTTCCCAAGGGTATGTAAGCCGGGAGAGATGCTCCCACGCGACCGTGTTCCGCGGCTCGAACAGCTCAGCGATCGTCAACATATGCATGCCCACGTTATCTCCTTGCCGGCGGCAGGCCTGCCACCGTGCTCCCGCCATCCGCGCGGAAGTTCGCGATCAATTCCTCCAGCATCTCCGACTGGTTGTTCATCTCTTCCGAAGCGGCGGCGCTCTCCTCGGCAGTCGCGCTGTTTTGCTGCACGACCTGCGCCACCTGGTCTATCCCGAGGTTGATCTGCTCGATCCCGGCCGTCTGTTCCTCGGACGACGTGGCGATTTGGCTGACTATTTGGTTGCTCTCGTTGATGCCCGCGACGATTTCGACGAGGCTCTCTGCGGTGTCGTTCGCTATGCGCGAACCAAGCTCCGCCTTTTCGATTGAGTTCGCGATCAGGCTGCCCGTGTCCTTCGCCGCCTCGGCGCTTTTTGCGGCAAGGCTGCGTACTTCCTCCGCGACCACAGCGAACCCCTTTCCGTGCTGCCCCGCGCGCGCTGCTTCGACGGCGGCGTTGAGCGCGAGAATGTTCGTTTGAAATGCGATATCGTCAATGACCTTGATGACCTTGTTTATGCTTTGGCTCGCCTGGTTGATGTCTCTGACAGCCTCCATCATCTCGTCCATATGCAGAGTGCCCTTTTCGGCATTCTCCTTGATCGTCCCCGCAAGCGATGCGGCTCGCGTCGCCAATTGCGCGTTTTCGCGCGTCTTATTCGCTATCTCGGTGATGGAAGAGGAAAGCTGCTGCACGGAAGCCGCCTGCTGCGTCGAACCCTGCGCGAGCGCCTGCGCGCCGTCGGCTATCTGCTTTGACGACATTACGAACGAGCTGCTCACGTTGCTGATGTTCGCGACCAGCTCCGCCTCGGCGTTCTGCTTCGCGACGATTTCGGTGATGTCCTGCACGATTTCCACATGCCCGACCCTTCGCCCTTGCTTGTTTGTCAAATAGCCGCTGTCGACCTTGAAGTCCATTCCCGCCTGGCTGAACCTCGTCGTCGGCTTCCCGCGATCCAAGCATTCAAGCCCGCAATCCGCGGTGTTGCAAATGCCCGCGCCCCAAGCGCTGCACTGCTTCCCGATGACGTCCTTGCGCTTGACGTTCAACATATCTTCGACAGGTTTGTTGATCAGCGTCCAGTTGCGCTTCATGTCCGTGATTGACAGCGGGAACGGCATGCTGTCAATGATGCTCTCATACCAATAGACCTTGTTCATGACCCATCGAATCATCAAAATCGTTATGAGCGCTACAATGACCGTCGCGGCGATCCCCAATGGCACGATGCTGAAGAGCGCATTGTTCGAATAGCCGTTGAGTTCTGACATCGGCACATAGGTGACGATCATGGAGTCGCCGATGGCGCGGTAATATGCATCATAATCCTTGCCATCGTAATTATACTTCAACCGACCTTCCTTGCCGGAAACCATCGTATCGGCCCAATCCTGATTTGACAGATCCTGCCCGAGCATGACCTTCGAGCTGTCCGCCATAATTGTTTTTTCCGCATTGAATACGAAAGCCCCGCCGTTCTGGCCGATTTTCATGCCCTCGATCGAGCTTTGGACGTTCATCGACGCCTTTATGTCGTCGATGCGCTCCATGCTCACGCCCACTTGCACGATGCCCGCCTGGTCCGTCCTCGATACGCTGATATATTGGAACATGACACCGTCGACGCCCCTTGGCTGCGGCTCCTGCGCGATCATCAGTTTTGGATCGTCCAATATGGCCAGCAGCGGCCTGGTCTGGTCGTCGCCGTGAAAGTCGAACCCATAGAACCCCTGCATGTTCCCCCACAGCAACACGCCGTTTTCGTCGGTGACATGGACCTCGTCGACGTCGAACAGCGCCGCGAGCATGACCATCTGGTCATATTCCAGCTTCCCCGGGTCCTCGCCGATCATAAAGGCCAGACTCTTCGCAAGCGAGATGTTCTTCTGATCCATCATGCTCAGCGTGATTGCCACAATCTCGTCTGTCATGCGTATCTGATTGCTGACCGAGTCCGCGACGCTCCGCATCTGGGAATCTAGAATCTTGTCGGTCGTGGTGCCGGTGACGGAAATCGCCATTACGCTGATGAGCCCGAACGCAAGTATAAGGACAAGCAATATCGGGATCAAAAACCTGTTTTGAAGTTTCATATACACATACCTCTTCGTTTCAGAATTTCTACATAATATTACAATTTTTCCATTAAATCAACCAAAAATGACAACTCGCCTCAAAATGTTGAAAATACATGGTAGTGTTGTTACTACCAGCCGTAGCCCAAGAGGAACGTTGAAAGGATAGAACGAGCATGAAAAGACGAATACTCTCCATATTTCTCATCATTATCATCACATTTGCGCTGATTGCGCCCGCATCCGACACTGCCTTGGCGGCAAGGTCCGCCCGCGACGTGACGCGATACACCGTCCTCATCCTTGACACTACGGGGCAGTATACGATCACGCCCGACTGGTTTACGACGGTGACAGTGGGCTCCCCCCTCGACAAGGTGAAAGAAGCGGCGTGCAAATTCGTCGAGGAAGTGCTCTCGGCGGAAGGGATCAACTACGTCGCGCTCGTGACCTGCACGGACGCATCTCAAGTCGTCTCCGATTTTACAGGCGACGTGCGCGCTTTGACGAACACGATAAATAATCTGCCCGAAAAATACAGCGGCTCTGCCGCCGGGTTTTCCAACTTCAATGAAGCGCTGGAGCTTGCGGATGGCCTGCTTCAAAACGCGAACAGGCCCGACACCATCCGCAACATCCTCTTCTTCTCCGGCTGCCTTCCAGCAGCAGGCGATCATTCCGACTACGGGCATTATACCGATCCCGCTTTCAGCTATTACCACTCGTTCTACGTCATGGCGACGGGCATCATGGTTTACGCGCATGCGAACGTCGTCTATGAAACCGCCGAAAGGCTGAAGAGCTCCGGCTACAACATTTATACTCTAGGCTGCTTCACGAATCTGGACCAGCAGCCCGAATCGTTCAGATTCGCAAAGCAGGTCATGAACGACATTCAAAGCAGGGGGTTCTACGATGCGGAGAGCCCCGAAGACCTCATCTATGAAATAGGAGAGGCAGCAAAGGAGATAATCAAGCCCGACATAAAGGGCTTTTTCGAGTATTCAGGCACTCACCACGAAGGCACGATGGAAACAGAGGAATTTCTCTATTATGACGATATGTTCAACCATGCCGCGACAAAGTATGACCATGACCTTGCTACCATGTCGCTGGAGATAGCGATGGCGGCGTTCGGGACAAACAGGCGCGCTGACTCGCAAGGGAACGACCTTCCTTATGGCACGGACGAAGAACAAGCCGCCAACGTCATCGCGCTTTTGGGCAACGACCCCAACGCGGACGACCCCCGCATGCGCGGGCTGGGATTCCAGGATGTCACGGCAGTGAACTACCGGCCGACCCCGACGACCAACTCCATCGCCGCCGTCTTCGGGCATAAGACGATCTACAACAGCGGCGGCGAATATGAGCTAGTCATCATTGCCGTGCGCGGCGGCGAGTACAAGGCCGAATGGGGCGGCGATTTCCTGATTGGCACGGGCGGGACCCACGAAAGCTTCGAAACCGCGAAGGACTATGTAGTCAGCCGGTTCTCGGATTATATTGACGCAGAAGGGCTGCTCGACAACGAAAACGTCAAACTCTGGATCACGGGCTACAGCAGGGGCGCGGCCGTCGCGAACCTTGTGTCCGCCGCGATGAACGATAGCGCGAGCAGCTCGCCGTTTGTACTCGGGCGGCCAAACTCCAGCAGCGCGGCGCAATACACGCGCGAAACCTCCTGGAAGATAAGCAAGGACAACATATATTCATATTGCTTCGCTACTCCGATGAGCAAGATCCCGGGGTATAAAAGCACATTCCCATTTATTGACATTTATGCATTTGTTAATTTTCAAACAGAATATGGAAACATTTTCAACGTCGTCAACCCCAGCGACATTGTCTCTCGCGTCGCTCCGGCTTCATGGGGCTATGCACGCTATGGGGTCACGAAGGAGCTGCCGTCGAGCCTTGGCACACATAAAGGATACAAGTTCAAGCAATTGGAAAAAGACATGCTCGATCAGTTCACCGGCGACTTCGACGTGCTTTCCGGATATCGGCCGGATTGGTACCTGATAGATGATTTTAGATTTCATCAGGGCAACATCAATGGGTTTGAGGGGAAGCTTTATGATGTCGGTCCATACGAATGCATTGATATATCTATGGACGTGTTTTTCGACCAGCTTTTCTGCCCTTTTCTATTTGATGTTGTTTTTAAGTCAAGAAATAATTACGTAAACAATTATCAAAAAACGATGGTCGACCAGATAACTGCAGCCCAGAGTTTTGCTCTCACTCAAGTGGCCGGGGTGCTAAAAAAACCGATTCAGGACGCTGTTACAGATGAATTCCTCTGGCGTGCAATGAGCGGCGGCGCTGTCGCCAGCACGCTTGTGTCAATAGTCCCTGCGGACAGCGATAGAAATATCCCAATCACTATTAATTCGAAAGATTTCAATAACAAGAGCATAACGCCCTCACAGTCGAAGGCACAGGTCACGAACAACGCCGCAGCGTTGATGCAAGGGCACTTCCCCGAGCTCTACCTCGCGTGGATGCGCTCGTTGCCGGCTGATTATTTCGGCGGAGTAGCGCGCAGGAATCCCGTGTATTACCGCATCGTCCACATCAACTGCCCCGTTAACATCGAAGTATATGACGAGGACGGCCTGCTGCTCGGCACCATCGTGGACAATGTGCCGCAGGAATTGGCGGACGAGGGCATCTCTCTATCGTTCGACGAAAACGGGCAAAAAATCCTGTATCTTCCCGCAGACAGCGGATATACGATAAAGGTCGTCGCGACGGACGCGGGCACCATGACGTTTTCCATCGCGGAATACAGCCGCGACTTCGGCATGAACACACGGCTTGTCAACTACTACGACATACCGCTCGAAGCGGGCGATGTGTTTGAAGCGAACCTTGACGCCGTCAACGATGACCTCACGCCCACAAGCTATGAACTGTCAGGCCCGTTTGGAATAATCGCCCCGGACGAGGATCTCGCGGAAGATAACGTCGCAATATACAGCGTCAAGCTCGAAGTTGAAGGTAACGGCTTCGCCGTCGGCGGCGGACTCAGCTACAAGGGCGAATACACAAACCTTTCCGCCACTCCTGAGCAGGGCGAGAGCTTCCTCGGCTGGTATGAGGGAGGCTCTCTCGTGACGGCCGAGCCGGAATACCGCTTCAGCGTCCGCTCCGATGCTGTCATGGTGGCGCGATTCACGGAAAACACGCAAAGGCAGCCGATCGTTCCGACAGTCACCGTCACTCCTCCGCCCACAATATCTCCAGGCCCCGGCCCCGGCAGCGTTGTTCCGCGGCAGAGCGGCGGCGTCCCAGCGGCTGCAATCGTCATCATAGTGTTATTCATCATTATTGCCGTCGCGGTCGTGCTGATTACAAGCACGAGCAAAAGCAGGCAGGCGGCAAACGCCACAGGTCCCGCGCGCTTGGGGCAAGGACCCGGACGGGTGGGCTATCCCCCGAGGCAGCAGGGCTATCCCCCGGTGCAGCAGGGCTATCCGACTCCCGACCGAAACGGTTATTATCCCCCCGGCATGACAGGGAACGATATCAACTACGCGGAGCAGCAATCGCGCGCCGGAGCCGAGGTGCTCACGGGCACGCTTAAAGGGACAACGCTCGTGTTTACTGATGGAGCGCCGGCCTACCTCGGCAAAGACCCATTGTCGCACATAGCCTTTACGGATGACTATATAAATGTCAGCCGTAAGCACTGCACGATTGCATATGACCGCGTGTCGAACATGTACACGGTCACGGACACGTCGACGAACGGGACATACTCGGATGGAAATAAACGATTGGTCAAAGGCATGCCGACGCAAGTCCCGCCAAACTCCGTTATTATGCTCGCGAGCGAAAAATGTTCCGTTTTATTGAAATAGTTTAGTGACATATCGCAAGATATAGTGTATAATGTCCGTATCCGATGACGTATGAGGTATTTTTTGCATGAAAAAGCATCTAACGTGGGGCTCGCGCCCCACAACCCATCGGGACAGCTCGCTCACGAGCGAAATGAATTCGCTCTACTCGCTTGTCCCTCACGCAGCTACGCAGCGCACCGCGCTTCGCACGGCGATAGTACCTAACGGGCCAAAAACTACCTGTTATTTATTGGTATTGCGCGTCCGTCAGGCACTATCACTCCTGGTTGTTCTGCTGCTCATTTTAGCTTCGTCCGGCTGCTCGCTCCAAACAGGCCTGCCCTCCGCGTTGTTTTATGGCAACGCAGGCGCGCCCACGTCGAGTGATGCCGATTCAGAAGTTTCATATCCGCCCTCTCCGCCCTCTGCGGCTTCGCAATCCGGCGGCGCGCAATCCGCTTCTCCCGCGCCTGCGCCCGGCCCTGCGCCATCGCCCGCATCTGTTGCAACGCCTGACAATTCGTCTGTTTCCGCTCCCGACAGTTCGCCCGATATCGATGTAGCATCGGATATCATTGAAGATACCGAAGGATCGATTGAGATTATCGATGACGGTGATGTTCCGCTTGCGCCATTGCCCGGCATGGAGCCTTCGAATGCTATTGGCGTGGTCGCGCAGGGAGGCATTCCTGCGGACCAGGCTGTTGGCGCAATTTCGTCCATTACGGCGAGTAGTCCGAGTCCTGCACCGCCTTCTCCGAACCCGGTTCCTTCGCCGACTCCGAGCCCGAGCCCGACTCCGAGCCCGGTGCCTACTCCGAATCCTGCTCCATCCCCGAGTCCGAGCCCATCACCCGCGCAAACGCCATCTCCCACGCAAAGCCCGTCCCCAACACCTACACCTAGTCCTTCCCCTGCGCCAAGCCCGAGTCCGGCGCCATCGCCAGCTCCCGTGCCGACTCCAACCCCGAGCCCGAGCCCTTCCCCCGCACCATCGCCCGCGCCAAGCCCGAGTCCTACCCCATCCCCGGCACCCGCACCGACTCCGTCCCCCGTTCCATCGCCGACTCCATCCCCCGCACCCGCGCCATCGCCAGCCCCCGCGCCCACACCGAGCCCGTCTCCGAGCCCCGCGCCATCCCCCACGCCCGCGCCGCTTCCGCCCGCAGCGCCAACTCCTGCGCCCACTCCTGTCCTTCCTCCTGAGATCCCCGTGACCTTCGTAGGCGTGAGCGTGACAAGAGGCAGATACTCCACCGGGGAACAATTCACCTTCTCCGTCAGAATATATCCCGACAACGCCACAAACCAAAACTATAGTATCGAAGTGACAGGCGCCATCGCCACATATGACGGTGCGAACACGATTTCCTGCGTCGAGGGCGGCGAGGTCACGATCAAAGCCACAGCGGCCAACGGCGTTAACGGCTCCAGAACGGTCAAAGTCGTCGATCTGGCTGCGTTCGCAAGCGAAGTGATCAGGCTGACCAACGTCGAGCGCGCCAGCAACGGCGCAAGCTCGCTCTCCCAAACATCTGCATTGACAAAGACGGCCTATACACGCGCAAATGAGATCATTCGCTCATTCTCGCACACAAGGCCTGACGGCCGCAGTTGCTTCACAGCTTTTGAGGAAAACGGCGTGAGCTACTATACTGCCGGCGAGAATATTGCCATGGGGCAATATACGCCCGATGAAGTCGTCCAAGCGTGGATGGACTCTCCCGGGCACCGCGCAAATATTCTGAGCACGAAATTCACCAGCCTCGGCGTCGGCGTCACGATGGACGGCAACGGCACGTTATACTGGTCACAGAGCTTCATCGGCTGAGACGTTAGGGTTGATACATAGTTACAATTCACGCCCGGTGAGGTAGACGTTTATTCTACTTCCGACCGCGTAGCAAGGAGGCGGAGCGGCGCGAATATGCGCATGGATGCGCATTTGAGCGATGAGGAAGCAAAAAAACGTCTGCCGAGCGCAAGGGCGTGAATAGTGGTGGTATATGTGATACAAGGAGCAAAAATGCTTGATATCAGCGGTAATATAATGTCAAGAGACGCAGTCGCCGCAATCGTGACAAACGGCCGCATGGCCGTGTCCGACCAGGCGCTGCTTCCCTTATATCTCAAAAAAACCGGGGACATCGAAAGCTGGCTCAAAGGACGCGCCATCGACTCCCACAGGACAAACTCGCGCCTTCTGAAAAAGGCGCTGCGCATTTCTGCAGCGGACGACATCGCAACGGTCCTCAAAGTCAATGCCGCGACAATAACTGACACATACTGGTTTTGCCCGAAAGACTCCGACCTCAAATACGAGAACGTCCGCTTCAATGAAAATCTGTTTGATGAACTTGCCCTCCGTGGAGCCCCCGACAGCTTCAACCGCCCATACTCCCCCACGCCCGAATTGACGAACATCGGAAGTTTTGAAAAATGCTGGCGGCTTGTCGATGGCCGATGGTGGATGGTCAAGCAAGGCAACGATTTGGAGCGCTTCTCCGAATTGTTCATCTGCCGTCTTGGGCAGGCTCTGGGATTCACAATGGCTGATTACATGCATGAAGATAGCACTGTCAAGAGCCCGGACTTTACTGACGGAGCTACGGTCAATTATGAAGCGGCAGAAGGGCTCGTCGGCGACGATGAGGATTATCTGTTTAACTTTCGCGTTTTTTATGATCTGTCAACGGCCCTGGCGGAACAATACATGCAGATCGTCTACCTTGATACTCTCTGCTTCAACATGGACAGGCACACAAAGAATTACGGCGTATTGCGCGATGTTGAAACTGGCGCGATACTGCGCATGGCCCCGAATTACGATAATAATATTGCCCTGTTCGCTCGCGGCATTCCGCAAGATCTGAACAGGGCAAATGATAGGTTGATTTCTTTTTTCCGAGAACTTACGGAACAAGACCGCTGTGCGTTAAGCATTGCGCGTCTGTTGCCGGTCCCGACTGTCGAAATGATAGACGATTGCATAAAGCGAACAGGGATCTCCATAGACAGCGAAGCTGTCCGCGCATTCATCATCAACGGCAGCAACCAAATCCAATCCGGACTATAAGCAAAGCTCGCCGCGTGATTATACATATATTCATTAGCGACTTTTCAGGCCCTTGCGCTCGGCAGACGTGCTCTGAGCGCGCCTTTGGATAAATTATTCTATACGGCTCAATCTCCGCGTCTATGAACCAGTGCATATCGATATGCACCAGTCGTCGGTTGCTTTCACCGTGAACTCAAACCTACCTCCGTACTTTCCCGGATCATCAATCTCTACGACAGGATTTTTGATGACAATCCACGTGCTGATAAAATGATCGTAATAGATATCAACTCTATCCTTATAAATGTAAACGCTTCCCAATTCGCCGGGCATGCACAGCAAACCGATATTTGCAGTGTTCCGCTCGCGTTCAGTCATCAGTGACAAGCCTCCGTTGTCGTTTGTTTCTGCAGCATCGGTGCCTGACAGGAGGCGACCGTTTCTGATTTTCATGTAATAATACCAAGGATTTGGCGAATAGACCTCCGTGTTCTCGTTGTTGAGTGCGCGGAGCTTTTCTTTGGCGTTGAGCAGAACAACTAAAAACTCGATATTCTTCTCAATGTATGTCAGCACTTCCGGCATTCGCTTTTTAAGGATTTTGACCTGCATCCGCCGCGTCGGTCCGAAGATAGCGAAGTATAGGCATATCAAATAAAGTACGAACAGGCCAATCAATATAATGCGCTTTTCCACGTTTGACCTCTCTTCCTCGATATCAATGCCAATTACAAATATAAATGCACCAATCATAATTGACCGGTATGGTGAATTCGAATGGTTGGGTATACACAATCGGATCTTTGATTGCAATTGCAGGGCTGCGGATGATAAGGTGAGTGCTCATTGATCTGGAGTATGTAAAATCCACTGTGTCTGCGGAAATGCTTATACTACACTGATCCATTTCTGCGTTAGATTGAAGTAATGTGGAAGAAACCAACTGCCACTCGTCGTCGCTAAGAAAGGAGCTTCTATTATAATTACCTAAAGCTCCGTACAACTCGTCAGTGACAGTTCCTCTATCTACAGTTATCGAATACCATGTACCGTATGAATTGTCTGATATTTGTCCAACAATCTCGATTACTCTTTGATGCGCATTCAGCAACGCATTGAAAAACTCCTCATTGTTTCCTACATACTCCGTCACTTCCGGAACCATCTTTTTCAATGCTCTCACTTGCATTCCTCTCGTTGGTCCGAAAAGCACGAAGCAAAAGGCTACAAAAACCAGCGCCGCAAGGCAGGCCGCGATTTTGCGAATATGCATACCGTTGTCATTCTTTCTTTGTTTATAATCACGCTATGATTAATCCGACAATATAATGAATGTCAGCAACAATTAAGCATTAACTGACAATGATACGACGAATTAGGAGCTACGAATGTCATGAATGCTGAGTATCTTGAAAGCTGCGCGAAGCGTGCCCTATGCTCGCCGCGTGGTTTTCATTCTGCGCAGCAAACGCGGTTGCGTCCCGTCTCCTTCGCCCTGTACAACGCCTTGTCCGCATCGGCGACGAAAGCATCGCGGGAAGTGTTCATCTTTGGAATCACAGAATTCGCACCGATGCTGATCGTCACGTTCGTCTCGGACCCATCGGAACACGGAATCGCAATGCTGGCGATATTCGTACGTATGAGCTCCGCGACAAGCACGGCGCCTGCAATGTTCGTGTTCGGAAGCAGCACGACAAACTCCTCGCCGCCCCATCGCGCCGCGAAGTCGCCGGGCCTGTTCAGCGACTGCTCGACCGTTCTGGCAACCGATTGCAGCACGATGTCGCCCTGCTGATGCCCATATGCATCGTTATAAACCTTAAACTTATCGACATCCATGATCAGAAACCCGATGCTCGACTTATCCCTCATCGCCCTAATCCATTCCATGTCCATCCTCTTGTCGAAACCGCGCCGGTTCGATATGGAAGTCAATTGGTCTATCATGGACAAAAGCTCAATCGTTTGTATGTGGTTGATCATTTTTATTTGATTCTTAACGCGCAATTTGACAATGGCGGAGCCGAATGGCTTGTATATATAGTCCGCGGCCCCCATGTCGAGCCCCTTTTCCTCATCATTGGAATTGCTTAGCCCCGTAATGAAAATGACCGGGATATCGCTGACGCCCTCAGTATTCTTTAATGTTCTGAGCACTGCATAGCCATCCATTTCCGGCATCATAATATCGAGCAATATCACATCCGGCATGTACTTTTCTGCCGCAATGATTGCGTTGCTCCCATTCTTCGCCGCATAAACCGTATATTCCGCGCTTAAAATGTGCGTTAGTGCCAAAATGTTTGCGTTCTCGTCATCGACTATGAGGACGCTGTTTTTCTTTGTATCTATCATATTCTCTCCACCCCTTTAATGCGCTCCTTGCCCCCAATTTTTTTCTGTCCTCGTGCGCTCCCTATCTCCGCGTGCTCCCACCTCTGTGCGCTTTTCCCCGCGCGCTCCCTATCCTCTTATCAGCTCTCTCACATCTCGCAGCGTCGATGCGGCAGCCTCAAAATCATAATCCTCTATCTGCCGCAGCAGCTCCTCCGTCCCCGGGATAGCTCGTAGCTCGTCCGCCATATCGACGCAGGCGGGATTGATATTATCCAGCATTTCCTCCAACTCCCCAAGCAAGACTAAAACACGCTCCGCATCGAGACCGCCCACAGCGAGAGGCCTCCCGGCATCGTAGGCTTCCGGAGCCAGCTCCGCAAGCACCTCGCTCAATTGCTTCTCCAGCGTTTCCAAAAGCTCGGCATCCGGTAAGACCTCCGCGCCCAGCATAGCCTCCATACCTGCCGCCGTTTTTTGCAATTCCGCCTTGCCAATCATCCCTGCGTTTGTTTTCAAAGTATGCGCCAGCCTGTGCGCGAGCCTCACGTCGCCCGCGCTGACGGCCGCTGCTATTTCCGCAAACCTGTTCTGGTTGTCCTTTGAAAACTGTACTCGTAGCTTCGCGCGCAGGGTATCGGCCTCCCGCCTGCCCTCGGATTCGTCGCCAAAACCGGCATTGGCGGACGCGACAGGCTTCATATATTTCAGCAAGCATCGCCACAATTCCTGTGATGTGAATGGCTTGCTCACATAATCCGACATTCCGCTTTTTCTATACTTTTCGAGTTCGTTTGTCATCACATTGGCCGTCATGGCGACGATCGGCGTCCCGGTCTCCAGCTCGTTGATCTTTGAAGCCGCTTCAACGCCGTCCATCACAGGCATGAACACGTCCATGAATATCAAATCAAACGGCTCGAGGCCTTTGTTTTTCCTCTCCTGCACAATTTCAAACCCGGCTTTGCCGTTTTCCGCGATGACCGTCCTGATGCCCACTCTTGCCAAATGCTCGCTGATGACTTGCTGGTTCATCGAGTTGTCTTCGCATAGCAGTATCATTCCGCTGAAATATGGCCTCAATAGCGTGGAAACCTCGTTTTCGTCAACATAACCTTCAGGGGCATCGATCGTGTCGAATGTCAGCGCGAAACTGAAAACGGAACCGACCCCCGGCTCGCTGTCGAGGCACAAAATGCCGCCCATCAACTCAACGATGTTCCGCGTGATCGTCAGCCCTAGCCCCGTGCCGCCATAATTGCGAGTGGTGCTGGAATCCGCTTGGATGAACGGATCGAAAATATTGCTCATCTGCTCCGGCGTCATGCCAATGCCGCTGTCGCGGATTTCGAAATATACTTTTGCGGTCCTCTCGCCGATGTCCAGAATTGCCGACGATAGTCTGACGGAGCCGGAATTAGTGAACTTCACTGAATTTGACAAAAGGTTCATCAGCGCCTGGTAGAGCCTGACCGGGTCGCCGAGCAGCCGCTTCCCACTCGTGGGTTCCGCATAAATATGCAGATCCAGGCCTTTCTCGTTTACGCTTGGCAGGATGACAGATTGGCACCGCGTGAAAATGCTATCGAGATCGAACGGGATGCTCTCGAGGTCCATCTTTCCGGATTCGATTTTTGATATATCGAGGATATCGTTGATGATCCGCAAAAGCCACTTAGTGCTGTCGGTGATTTTGTCAAGATAGTCCTTAACCTGCGACGTCACGGCAATGTCCAGCGCAAGCTCCGCAAATCCCATAATGCTGTTCATGGGCGTCCTGATTTCATGGCTCATGTTCGCGAGAAAATCCGATTTGGCTTGGTTTGCGTCCTCCGCGGTTTTGATTGCATCCTCCAGCGCCATCGCGATTTCATATCGTCTGATCGCGCCGACGGCAATCAACCCCCACGAACGCAAAATTAGCACTTCGCCCTCGTTGAAAACGCGCTCTTCGTAGCAATCCTCGAACGCTGCGAACCCCCAGAATTCGTCGTCCATGAATATTGGAATATCGAGGACGGAGCGAATGGAATGCGCCGATAAATGCGCCGCCTCCTCGACCAAAAAGCTGCTAAGCGAACCGTTCACGCTTTCGCCGCGCGAGAGGATCGGACCCCAGTTCGGCAAAGCCTCATCATACGCGTATTTCGTGCCGACGGCAATCTCATGCTGCCCTTCCTCCTGCGTCCACTGATACGCCAGGGTATAATACAGGCGGCCATCGCTCCCCGCGCTGTTTTTCCATATGCCGACCCTGTCGACTTCCAGGCACTTCGCGACGACCTCCATGCCTATGCTCATGGCGCCCTCAAAGCTCTCCATATCAGATTTCATAAGAAGCGCGGCCGCATCGTTGACGATATACATGAGGTTGTCGTGGCGCAGCATTTCATTTTCGCGCTCGCGCGCGTCGGTCAAATCCATCATATACGCGAGCAGGGCGAATGTATCGCCATATGGGATCCGCTTGATCTCCATATCTATGATCTTCGAATTTCCGTCTATAATTATTTCGATTTCATTTTTTAAGTATCCGCCTTCGGCTACTGAAGTGAGAACGTCCGTCATCGAGCGAGACGCGCGCCCGCTGGAAAGCACTTTCGGGATGCTTGCGTCCATCGCTTCAAAGAATCCGGCCGCCATCTCTTGTTTGTTCTTAAACCCCAGAAACTTGTATGCCGCAGGATTACAGTCCAGAACTTTAAATCCCGAATCAAACATGACATTCATGTGCGGATTGCTCTCGAATATCTCCGTAACGGTGCGCTGCACGGTCTCAAAGAGGTTGATGCTGAATATTTTTGAATGCAAGGCCGCGTAAACGAATAAAATAAATGTGAAAAAGAAGCCGATTGGCGTAATGTCAAATGTAATCGGCAGCGCGCCGAAGCTATATAGCATGTTGATTGCATATGGAATCAGCATCCCGACAGCGGCAAGCACCAGCCGAGACAAGCGCTGCGCTCTTTTTGTTATGAAGCGGATGTATATCACAAACGCCAAGCTGATAAAAAAGAAATCCGTCGCGGTATGGATCCAAAAAATGAGCGCCCTCGTAGGTATCGGGGCGTTGTAGTCGGCAAAATACTTATAGTGCAAGGGATTGGTCGCCATGATGATGATGTCCGCAAGAGGTATCGCCACGAACAGTCCGCGGACCCATTTTTTGCATAGCTTGGATTCGATGAAATTGAGTATGAACCATGTGATCCCGAAGGGCACGATGCATACCAACGCCATGCGTATCGAATATATGACGGGGAAGCTCTCTTCGCCGCACACCATCGTGATTGCGTTCAAGAGCGTCCATATGAATATTTCAATGCCAAGCAGGAAAAAGCTGAGCATGCGCCGGTTCGAGCTATTGCTGAACCAGAACAGGCCGAGGATGTATGCGATGCCGCAGCATATTATCAGCGATGCCACAAATGCGATATACATAGGTTAACAGCTCGTTTCTTTAACGTGGGGGTTCCACCCCCACACCCCGGACGCCGCGCGCTCCGGCTAAATTCGCTCACGGGCGAAATGAATCCGCCCTGCGAATTTACGCCTCCGCTCCGGCGCGCCGCGCTTCTCGCGGCGTTAGTACCTAAGCGCAGATAGAAATCTTGTTATTTGTTTGTGTTGCGCCGCGCTGTGGTACTTAACGTGGGGACGCCGCGCTTAGGTGCTAAATTTATATGTTGTTATATGGTCATATACCTCGCCCATACGCAAGATGCAGCCGGGAAACAAAGGCTTATTGACCGCGTCCGGCCAGCTCTGCGTCTCGAGGCAAAGCCCGGACCGCCTGTTATATGACGCACCGTGCCCGTCCGATCCTTCGTCATCGCCCGATCCTTCGCCGTCGCCCGATCCTTCGCCGTCGCCCGATCCTTCGCCGTCGCCCGATCCTTCGCCGTCGCCTGTTCTCACACCGATGCCTGACGCACCG
>WRMX01000020.1 GCA_009776905.1 Oscillospiraceae bacterium | reverse complement strand
TAGCAAGGAAGCGAAGCGGCGCGAATATGCGCATGGATGCGCATCTGAGCGATAAGGAAGCAAAAAAACGTCTGCCGAGCGCAAGGGCGTGAAAAGTAGCACCAGGCGTAAATTGTAACAAAATTTTTGAAATAGCTATTGACAACGGCGGCAGGATTTGATATCCTACCAAAGCGACTCAAAACGATGAGACGCAAAAACGCGATGAACCGGGAGATTGCAGGCATAGCGCCGCAATAGATTGCGAGTCGCGAGGCTGACTTGCCTGGTAACTTTCGGGGAGCATGTCCGGCGCTGCAGCAAATTGAGCAACATGACGAAAACAAACGGCAAAAATGACGCAATTTGCACAAGCAACGCACAATCGGGCGGCTGGGAAACAAAAGCTCCGACACACCGCGCGCGAGCCGTAAAAACAAGACGGCGGGCAGGAAAACACCTGCCGGAAGCGCGAAGACACGAACCGGAAACGAAGATTTCCGGTTTGATTTCCGGGCGCGAATGATACGCACGGCAGTGTGTGCAGAAATTTCTCTTCCGTACTGCAATGTAAAAACACATCAGGAGGAATAAAAATGGCAGCCGGCAAAAAAATGATCAGAATCAGGCTTAAAGCGTACGACCACCAGCTCATCGACCAGGCAGCGTCTCAAATAGTCGAGACAGCAAAACGGACGGACGCAAAAGTCTCAGGGCCGATACCCCTGCCCACAAAAAAGGAAGTAATCACGATTCTGCGCGCAGTCCACAAATACAAAGACAGCAGGGAGCAATTCGAACGCCTTACGCACAAGCGGCTCATCGACATCATCGGCCCCACGCAAAAGACCGTCGAAGCCCTCATGTCGCTCGAACTGCCCGCAGGTGTTGAGATTGAAATCAAGCTGTGATAATTGCTGCGCAATAACCATATAAGGAGTGAACACAATGGTCAAAGCAATCATCGGTAAAAAAGTCGGCATGACTCAAATATTCGATGATGTCGGAAAAGTCATCCCGGTTACGGTTATCGAAGCCGGCCCATGTGTCGTCGTCCAGAAAAAAACGTCCGACAAAGACGGGTACGACTCCGTACAGCTCGGATTTGACGATGTCAAGGAACGAAAATTGACGAAGCCGGAGCTCGGACACCTGAAAAAGGCCGGCGTCGCGCCCAAAAAACACCTCAAGGAATTCAGGCTCGATGATACATCCGCGCTTAACATCGGCGACGAGCTCAAAGCTGACGTGTTTGCGCAGGGGGACAAGGTCGATGTCACGGGGACATCCCGAGGCAAAGGATTTGCAGGCGTCGTAAAGCGCCATAACGCCGGAAGGACACCGACATCACACGGCGGAGGCCCGGTCCACAGGCATGCGGGCTCCATGGGCTCGGGCACCGACCCGTCGCGCATCTTCAAAGGCAAGATGGGCGCGGGGCACTTAGGTTCCGAGCAGGTAACAATACAAAACCTCGACGTCGTGAAAGTCGATCCGGATCTCAACATCATCGCCGTCAGAGGCGCGGTGCCGGGTCCCAGAGGCAGCATAGTTTACCTCAAGAACACAGTCAAGAACGCATAGAAAGGGGAGAGCATAATGCCAGCAAGCAAACTATATGATATGAAAGGCGCTGTTGTCGGCGAAGTGACGCTCTCCGACGCGGTGTTCGGCATCGAGCCGAATCAAGCGGCGATCCATGCGGTCATCAAAAACCATCTTGCGAACAAACGCCAAGGCACGCAGTCGGCGCTCACCCGCGCCGAGGTCAGCGGAGGCGGCGCAAAGCCATATCGCCAGAAAGGCACGGGGCGCGCTCGCCAAGGCTCGACAAGAGTCCCGCACTATACCCACGGCGGCGTCGCTTTTGCGCCCAAACCGCGCAGCTACAGCTATTCGCTCAATAAAAAGCTCAGAAGGCTCGCGCTGAAATCGGCATTGTCATTGAAGGCGGCAGAAGATTCTGTCATCGTTGTTGACGGCATCGACATGAGCGAGATCAAGACGAAGGAGTTTAAAAAGTTCCTCGATGCCATCGGAGTTTCCGGCAAAGCTCTCGTCGTCACGGCAGAAATAGATCAAAACGTCGTACTCAGCGCGCGGAATCTTCCCGGCGTCAGGACGACATTCGCCCGGCTCCTGAACACGTATGATGTCATGGATGCGCGGGCATTCGTTGTGGATAAAGCAGCGCTCGAAGCAATCGAGGAGGTATATGCGTAATGAGGACAGCATATGATATCATCTTGCGCCCGATCATTACCGAGCAGTCGATGGAGCAAATTGACCTCAAAAAATATGTTTTTGAAGTCGCTCGCGATGCAAACAAAATCGAAATCGGCAAGGCCGTCGAAGAGATTTTCGGAGTCAAGGTCGATAAAGTCACGACGCTCAACATGCGGGGCAAAGAGAAGCGGACGGGGCGATACCCTGCCGGGTACAGGCACGCCTGGAAAAAGGCTGTGGTCAAGCTGACCGACGGATCAAAGACGATCGAGTTCTTTGAAGGTATGGTGTAAAACGAAAGGAATGGTCATATATTATGTCTGTTAAACTATATAAGCCTACTACTCCGTCGAGAAGGCATATGTCCGTTTCCGGTTTCGACGGCATCGATAAAAGAGCCCAACCGGAACGCAGCCTCACGGAAGTGCTCAAGAAGCATTCCGGGCGAAATAGCTACGGCCGCATTACCGTCCGCCATAAAGGCGGCGGCAATCGCAGAAAGTACAGGGTCATTGATTTTAAGCGCAACAAGTTTGACGTCCCGGGGACGGTCGTGCGCCTTGAATACGACCCAAACCGCTCTGCAAACATCGCTCTGATAAAATACCCCGACGGGGAGCTTAGATACATCATCGCGCCGGCCGGGCTGGCGCAGGGCGACACCGTCATTTCGAGCAAAGACGCCGACATCAAGCCGGGCAATGCTCTTCCTATCACTTCCATTCCGGTGGGCACGGTCATTCACAATATCGAGCTGTATCCCGGGAAGGGCGGGCAGTTAGTCCGCAGCGCGGGCACCTCCGCGCAGCTTATGGCCAGGGAAGGCTCGATGGCTCAGATCAGGATGCCTTCCGGCGAGTACAGGCTCGTGCGCAGCAACTGCATGGCGACCATCGGGCAAGTCGGCAACGGCGACCACGCCAACATTCACATCGGCAAGGCGGGACGAAAGCGGCACATGGGCATCCGCCCGACGGTCCGCGGCTCTGTCATGAACCCGGTCGATCACCCGCACGGCGGCGGAGAGGGCAAGAGCCCGATCGGCAGGCCCGGCCCCGTCACCCCTTGGGGGAAACCGACGCTTGGATATAAAACGCGCAAGGCGAAAAATCCGACGGACAAGTATATCGTCAAGCGCCGTGGTAAGAAGTAGGAGGTTATGGTATGAGCAGAAGCGTTAAAAAAGGTCCCTTTGCCGCGCCGGAACTTATCAAGCGGGTCGACGAGATGAACTCGAGCGGTGATAAAAAAGTGTTAAAGACATGGTCGCGCGCGAGCACTATTTTCCCGTCATTCGTCGGCCATACTATCGCGGTGCACGATGGCAGGCGGCACGTGCCCGTGTATATCACAGAAGACATGGTGGGGCACAAACTGGGCGAATTTGCGCCTACACGCACATATCGCGGCCACGCCGGCAGCAAATCGTCAAGGTAAGGAGGCGGGTATATATGGATGCGAGAGCGCATATCAAATACGCGCGGATATCCCCGCGAAAGGTAAAAATCGTTTGTGACCTCATCAGAAACAAGGACACAAAAACCGCAAAAGCCATTCTGATGCAAACGCCCAAAGCAGCATCGGAGCTCTTGCTCAAGCTCCTCAGCAGCGCGGTTGCAAATGCCGAGAACAATTTCGGCATGGATCCCGACAACCTCTACGTTTCCGAGACATATGCCAACGAAGCTCCCACGCTCAAACGTATAATGCCGCAGGCACGGGGCAGGGCGTTCAGGATAAACAAAAGATCGTCGCACATCACGATCGTGGTAACGGAAAGGGATTAAGGAGGTATCGACATGGGACAGAAGGTTAATCCACATGGATTCAGAGTCGGTGTTATCAAGGACTGGGACTCCCGCTGGTATGCGCGCGCAGACAAGGTGGGCAATCTCATCATTGAAGATTATGAAATCCGCAAATACCTCAAAGCGCTGCTTTTTTCCGCCGGTGTTCCGAGGATCGAGATTGAGCGTGACAATGCAAAGGTCAAGATATTCATCCATTGCTCAAGGCCGGGCGTCGTCATAGGCAAAGGCGGGGCGGAGATTGAACGGCTTCGCATGGATGTCGAAAAAAGGATCGGCAAGCCGGTCGCGCTGTCGATCATCGAGGTTAAAAATCCCGATACGAACGCCCAATTGATCGCTGAAGGGATTGCAGCGAAGCTCGAAAAGCGCATCGGATTCCGCCGCGCGATGAAAAATGCCATGAGCAGAGCCATGCGGCTTGGAGTTCGCGGCATCAAGGTCATGGTATCGGGCCGTCTCGGCGGCGCGGAGATTGCCAGGAGCGAGACATACCACGAGGGGACAATACCTCTCCAGACGCTCAGGGCGGATATCGAATATGGTTTTGCCGAAGCCGCGACGACATATGGCCGCATCGGCGTCAAAGTTTGGGTGTATAACGGCGAAATTCTCAGCCAAACGCTACGGACGACGCCGCGCACGATGGATACATCAAAGCCTCCGAGGGAGAGGCGCGACCGCGGAGACCGCGGGGATCGTGGCGGCGATCGCGGCGGCAGGAATGATCGCGGCGGGCGCGGGCCTCAAGGCTCTCAAGGCGGATATAATCGGGGTCCGCAAGGCGGCCAGGGCGGTTACAACCGCGCTCCGCAAGCGGGCGGTGGCGGCAGGCCGCCATATACTTCAAGGGATGGAGGCGGTAACTGATGCTAATGCCTAAGAGGGTCAAGCACCGCAAGGTTCAAAGAGGCCGCATGAAGGGCGTAGCCACACGCGGCAACACGATCACATATGGCGAATATGGCATGCAAGCTCTCGAACCTGCATGGATTACGTCAAACCAGATCGAAGCCGCGCGTATCGCGATGAACCGTTATTCAAAGCGCGGCGGCCAGGTACTGATTAAGATTTTTCCCGATAAACCGGTCACATCAAAACCGGCCGAGACTCGCATGGGCTCCGGAAAAGGCTCGCCCGAATATTGGGTGGCTGTCGTAAAACCCGGCCGGGTGCTCTTTGAGATGGGAGGAGTCACTGAAGAAGTCGCTCGCGAGGCCATCCGTCTCGCGGCGCACAAGCTGCCATGCAAGGTCAAGTTCATCAAACGCGAGGCGGCGACTGAGACAGGTGGTGAGCAGTCATGAAGGCAAGCGAGGTAATAAAGCTCAACGACGATGAGCTCGAAGAGCGGCTCATAGGACTCAAAAAGGACCTCTTCTTTTTAAGAATGCAACATGCGACGAATCAGCTTGACAATCCTATCAGGATCGCTCAGGTCCGCAAAGATATTGCAAGGGTCAAAACTGTCATTCGGCAGAAGCAGCTCGAGCAGGCAGGAGGCTAATATTATGAGCGAAAACAGGACATCATCCAGAAAGACGAGGGTCGGCAGGGTCGTTTCGGACAAAATGGATAAAACCATTGTCGTCGCTGTCGAAAACCGCGTGCAGCATCCATTGTATAAAAAGATTATCAAGAGAACATACAAGCTAAAAGCGCATGACGAGAACAACGACTGCGGCGTGGGCGACAGGGTGCGCGTCATGGAGACCCGCCCGATATCAAAGGATAAGCGTTGGAGGCTTGTCGAAATCGTAGAAAAGGCGAAGTAAAGCGTTTCACCAGCTACTCTTGTTGAGGGAGGAAATTGAATTGATTCAGCAGGAAACATATCTGAAGGTTGCCGACAATACCGGCGCCAAAGAAATAAAATGCATCCGTGTCCTGGGCGGTTCCGGCCGGAAGTACGGCAGCGTCGGCGATGTCATAGTCGCCTCCGTGCGCAAAGCCGCTCCGGGCAGCGCCGTGAAAAAGGGCGAAGTCGTCAGGGCGGTCATCGTCCGCACCGCAAAGGGCCTGCATCGCGCCGATGGGACGTACGTTCGTTTTGACGAGAACGCCGCTGTCCTTATCAGAGAGGACAAAAACCCCAGAGGCACCCGCATATTCGGCCCGGTGGCCCGCGAGCTCCGCGACAAGGACTATATGAAAATCCTGTCGCTTGCTCCCGAAGTCATATAAAGGAGGTCCCGATATGCATATTAAGACTAATGATATGGTCGTGGTCTTGTCCGGCAGGGACAGGGGCAAGCAGGGCAAAGTCATGAGCGTTGACCCAAAAGGCGGGAAGGCCATTGTCGAAGGGGTCAGCGTCGCGAAAAGGCATAAAAAGCCGCGCAAAGAGGGCGAGCCGGGCGGGATCATCACGATGGAGACGCCTATTTACGCCAGCAAGCTGATGCGCGTGTGTCCGAAATGCGACAAGCCCACAAAGCCCGCGTCGATTTTTAAGGACGACGGCGAAAAGGTCCGCGTTTGCAAACAATGCGGCGCGGAGATCTGAGGGAGGCGCCATTATGACAAGAATGAAAAAAAAGTATAACGAAGAGGCCGCTCCCGCTCTTATGAAAAAGTTTGGGTACAAAAGCGTCATGCAGGTTCCGAGGGTCGATAAGGTCGTTGTCAATGTTGGCTGCGGAGACGCGCGCGACAACGCAAAGGCCATCGAGGCCGTCGTTAGGGATATTTCGACGATCACGGGCCAGAAGGCCGTCATCACGAAGGCCCGCAAATCCGTCGCTAACTTCAAGCTACGCACGGGGATGCCCGTTGGAGTGAAGGTCACTCTCAGGCAGGACAGAATGTGGGAGTTCCTCGACAGGCTTCTCAATGTCGCATTGCCGCGCGTGCGCGACTTCCGCGGCATCAGCGCCGACTCTTTCGACGGTCGCGGCAATTATGCGCTCGGTCTCAAAGAGCAGCTCGTTTTTCCTGAAATCGATTATGACAAGATCGAGAAGATTCGCGGCATGGATATTGTCATATGCACGACAGCGCATACAGACGAAGAAGCCCGTGAGTTGCTCTCATATCTGGGCGCTCCGTTCGTCCAATCGTAGGGGAGGATAGGTTTATGGCTAAAAAAGCTATGATTTTAAAGCAGCAGAGGGAGCAGAAGTTTTCTACCCGCCGTTATAATCGTTGTAAGATTTGCGGTCGTCCGCATGCGTATTTGCGCGATTATGGCGTGTGTCGTATTTGTTTCCGGAATTTGGCGTATAAGGGGCAGATTCCGGGCGTTCGCAAGGCAAGTTGGTAATTATTTCGTTTTGCTTTGCCCCACTCACTTGCTGTATCTTAATACAGCGGCGTTCGTTCGGCTTCGCAAAGCAAAATAATCCCCCAATGCCTGCTTTGTCGTGCATGCCTCATGCGGTGCCTCACTCACTTGCTGTATCTTAATACAGCGGCGTTTGTTCGGCTTAGCAAACCAAAATAATCCCCCAATGCCTGCTTTGTCGTGCATACCTCACTCTCTTACTGTATCTTATTGGTAATTATAATGATTCGAATATCGACATTGAACGGTCGGAACATTTATATCATGGCATGCGAAATATGAATGCCCCCGATACCTTCGATGCGAAAACAAGCTGCGGCTTGTAACCCCTAATCAAGGAGGAAAGCAAAATGCAAATCACAGACCCAATCGCCGATATGCTCACACGCATCAGAAACGCAAATTCGGCAAAGCACGTGACAGTTGACATCCCGGCATCGAATATGAAAAAAGCGATAGCGGACATACTGCAACAAGAAGGCTACATCAAAAACTACCAGCTCATCAACGACGGAATCCAAGGCATCATCAAAATCACGCTCAAATACAACGGCACGGATAAAGCCATCATGGGGCTCCGCCGCGTTTCCAAGCCCGGCCTGCGCGTATACGCGGGCGCGGACGAGCTGCCCTATGTGCTTCGAGGGCTGGGAGTAGCTATTATATCGACATCAAAGGGCGTCATGACCGACAAAAGAGCCAGGCAGGCCAACGTCGGCGGCGAAGTCCTTGCGTTTGTGTGGTAAAGGGGGGGTACAGCAATGTCTAGAATCGGAAGGACTCCGATACCCTTGCCCGCAGGAGTCGAGGTCAAGGTTTCGGACACGAATGTCGTCACAGTCAAAGGCCCGAANGGNACNCTCGAAAGAGAGATCAGCTCCGACATCGGCATTAGCGTTGACGGCACGAATATAAACGTGACACGCTCGTCGGACATGCCGCAATATCGCAGCATGCACGGCCTTTCACGCTCGCTGCTCAACAACATGGTCGTNGGCGTGACGGACGGTTTCAGCAAGGAGCTTGAAATCAGAGGNGTGGGATTCAGGGCTACCAAAGAGGGNAAAAAGCTCGTCATGAACCTGGGGCTCTCGCACCAGGTCATCATCGAGGAGACGGACAGCATTTCCATCGANGTCCCCTCGCCCACCAGGGTCATCGTCAGCGGCATAGACAAGCAGGAAGTCGGCCAATTTGCCGCCGATATAAGAAAAAAAAGACCGCCTGAGCCGTATAAGGGCAAGGGCATCAGATATCTTAACGAATATGTCAGAACAAAAGAAGGCAAGACGGGAGCAAAATAAAGGGAGGTGTGCCTAAATGATTAAAAGACCTGATACTAACGCGCAGCGCTTGAAGCGCCACAAAAGAGTGCGGAGCAAGGTAGCCGGCACGCCGGAGAGGCCCAGGCTCAATGTCTTCCGCAGCGAGAAACACATCTACGCGCAAATAATCGACGATACGAAAGGGCACACGATGTGTTCCGCTTCGTCGGTCGAAAAAGCCTTTGAAGGATCGGGCTCCAACAAAGAAGCCGCCCGCAAGGTCGGCGCCATGGTCGCAGAACGCGCGGCCGCAAAGGGCATCGAGAGCGTCGTGTTCGACAGGGGCGGGTATATTTACCACGGTCGCGTGAAGGAATTGGCTGAAGCTGCCCGCGAGGGCGGATTGAAATTCTAACGGGGAGGAGGAAACGTACATGGCATATACAGACAACAGGCGAGACAACAGGAGGGATAACCGCAAAGAGGAAGTCCCATCGGAGTTTACTGAGAAAGTCGTTTCCCTGAACCGCGTCGCAAAGACGGTCAAGGGCGGCCGTATATTCAAGTTCGCCGCGCTTTGCGTCGTTGGCGACGGCAAAGGCCGGGTCGGATTTGGTTTAGGAAAAGCGGGCGAAGTGTCCGAAGCCATTCGCAAGGGCATCGAAGATGCAAAAAAGAACGTTACGACCATTACGATTTCGGGCAGCACGATCCCGCACGAGGTCATCGGCGTTTTCGGCGCCGGCAGGGTTTTGTTAAAGCCCGCGCCTCCCGGAACGGGCGTCATCGCGGGCACGGCAGTCCGCGCGGTGGTCGAAGCCGCCGGCATTTCCGACATCAGGACTAAGTGCTTGCGCTCGAACAATCCGCAAAATGTCGTCGCCGCCACGATGGTGGGGCTCAAATCCCTGCGCGATGCGGCCCAGGTCGCCAAAACGCGCGGGAAAAGCATCGACGACATATAGTAATTCATAGCAGGAGGCTAATGCACATGGCTGAACTTAGAATTAAGCTCATTAAGAGCCTGAGCGGCAGGCACGACAAACACATCGCCACCGCCAAATCCCTTGGACTTACAAAGATTGGCAGCGAAACTGTCCAACCCGATAATCCGCAGACCAGAGGGAAAATCGAGCAAATCAAATACCTCATCACGGTCGTTGAAGAATAAAAAGGAGGACGTGAGTATATGTACCTGCACGATCTTTCGCCGGTGGATGGCTCTGTCCGCGAGGGCAAACGCAAGGGCCGCGGCCACGGCACCGGCAATGGAAAAACCTCCGGCCGCGGGCACAAGGGCCAAAAATCCCGCAGCGGCAGCGGTATCCGCAGAGGTTTTGAAGGCGGGCAAATGCCGCTTGCCAGACGCGTCCCCAAGAGAGGGTTCAACAACATATTTGCAAAGCCGTTGACAGCGATCAATGTCGCAGCGCTCAATAGGTTTCCCGACGGCGCGACCGTTGGGGTCGATGAGCTGCTGGAATCGGGAGTTTTGAGCAAATGCGAATACGGCGTCAAGCTGCTTGGCAACGGGACGCTCACAAAGAAGCTGCATGTAAAGGCAGCGGCATTCTCTGAGTCGGCAAAGCAAAAAATCATCGATGCCGGCGGAAAGGCCGAGGTGGTGTAACGTGATTGCTACATTGCGCAATGCATGGAGAGTCGACGAGATACGCAAAAAGCTGCTCTTCATGATGTTCATGGTCCTTTTATACAGGCTCGGAAACGCGATCACCGTCCCATATGTCGACACGGCAATGTTGAGCGACTATTTCACGCGGCTCAACAACACGATACTCGGGCTGATGAACACGATGTCGGGCAGCGCATTGGAGCGCGCTTCGATTTTTGCCTTGTCCATACAGCCATACATCAACGCATCCATCATTATCCAGCTTCTGACGATTGCAATTCCCGCTCTCGAGCGTCTGCAAAAAGATGGCGGAGAAGACGGCAAGAAAAAGCTGGAGAAGGTCACAAGGTATTCCACGGTAGCCATCGCATTGTTGCAAGGATATGGCTATTATATCCTCATAAGCAACAATGGGATGCTCAGCCCGACTGCCACAGGCATTTGGCCTCCCATCGCCATCGTTGCGACGTTTATGACGGGCAGCGCATTGCTCATGTGGATGGGCGAGCAAATCACCGAGTTTGGCATCGGCAACGGCATTTCGGTCATTCTGTTCGTCAGCATCGTGGCGCGCTTCCCATCCTCCGTTGGCACGATGATCCGTTCCGTGGTCGCCACTCCGGGCAACTGGTGGATCTACGTGTTGATGCTTCTGGGCGCGCTTGCGATCATTGTCCTGATAGTCATCGTCACAAACTCGGAAAGAAGGATACCCGTCCAATATTCCAAACGCGTCGTCGGCAGGAAGATGTACGGCGGCCAGTCCACGCACCTTCCCATGAAGGTCAACATGTCTGGCGTCCTTCCGATCATCTTCGCGCAATCGATCGCTTCGGTGCCTGCCACGATTGTCGTGTTCGTGCCCAAGTGGCAGAATAGCTGGATCATGCGGGTGTTCGACACCACAAGCATTCCATATGCGATATTGTATTTCCTATTGATTGTTTTCTTCTCATATTTCTATTCGACGGTCCAGTTTAATCCGATAGAAATTGCGAATAATCTGAGGAAGAACGGCGGGTTCATACCCGGATTCCGCGCGGGCAAGCCCACAAGTGAATTTATACAAAAGGTTTTGACAAAAATCACATTGTTCGGCGCGCTGTATCTCGGCATCATCGCCGTCACTCCGATTTTGATCGCGCATTTCTCGCCGACCGCCAAAAATTCCGGCATTTCTCTCGGCGGCACGTCGATCATCATCGTAATCAGCGTTGCGCTCGAAACGATCAAGCAGTTGGAATCCCAGCTGCTGATGAGACACTACAAAGGATTCCTTGAATAGTCTGCATTTATAAACGCATGTTCCGCCACACAATCCGGATGCGATGCGCGGGAGTTTGAGGTGATTGATGTGAAAATGGTATTGCTCGGTCCGCCGGGAGCGGGCAAAGGAACGCAAGCAGAAGCATTGATGAAACGGCTCGGGGTGCCCGCGATCTCCACCGGCGATATCCTGAGGGACGCTGTCAAGCGCGAGACGCCCGTCGGGCTGGAAGCCAAGGCATTCATGGATGCAGGGAAGCTCGTGCCTGACGAGGTTGTCATTGGAATCGTCGTCGAGCGTATCTCCAAGGCAGACTGCAAAGACGGTTTCATCCTCGATGGCGTGCCGAGAACGACGGTGCAGGCCAAAGTCCTCGACGAGCAGGGTATCGACATCGACATTGTCTTGTCGATCGAGATTTCCGATGAAGATATCGTAGCCAGGCTCGGCGGCAGGCGCGCATGCCCGGATTGCAACGCAATATACCACATCGAGTCAAACCCGCCTATTCGCGAAGACGAATGTGACAAGTGCGGCGGCGCGCTGGGCATCAGGAAGGACGACGAGAAAGAAACTGTTCTCAACAGGCTTGTCGAATACCACAACGAAACGGAGCCGCTGAAGGCCTATTATGGGGCGCAGGGCAAGCTGAAAACCGTGGACAATATTCCCGGAATCGCCGAAACTACCGCCGCGATATTCGCTGCGCTGGGGATTTGACGATGATCAAACGAAGGTCTGCGCGCGAAATCGAGCTGATGCGCAACGCGGGAAAGATTGCCGCCGATGCGCGGCAGGTAGCCGGAAAGCTTGTGGTTGTTGGCGCAACGACCAAAAGCATCAACGATAAGGTTCATGATTTCATCGTCTCGCATGGTGCCGAGCCCGCATTCCTGAATTATTGCGGATATCCCGCGAGCCTTTGCATATCGATTAACGAACAGGTCATCCATGGGATTCCATCATCGAGGAAGCTCTTGCAAGGCGATGTCGTCAGCATCGATGTCGGGGCAAAAGTCAATGGATTTATCGGCGATTGCGCCGCAACATACATCGCCGGAGATGGCAGCAAGGATTCAGAAAGGTTGATACAGGTCACCAGGGAGTGTTTTTACGAGGGATTGAAGTTCGCGCGGGTCGGATACAGGGTCTCTGACATTTCGAGGGCCGTCCAAAAGTGCGCTGAAAGCAACGGCTACACGGTCGTCAGGGAATATGTCGGGCACGGAGTGGGCGAAGAGATGCACGAACCGCCGGAGGTCCCGAACTATGTCGAGATTCCCCGCAAAAGGGCCGATCCGAGGTTGCTATCCGGCATGACGATTGCTATCGAGCCGATGGTCAACAGCGGCGCGGCGGCGATCAAGGTGCTGGGAGACGGGTGGACTGTCGTAACATCCGACGGCAGAAACTCCGCGCATTATGAAAACACGATATTGATAACGGACGGCGATCCCGAGATACTGACGGTCTGCGAGGGCATGCCATGACAATAGGAAAAGCAGATGTTGTGGTGTCTCGAAACGGGCGAGACGAGGGCAAGAGATTTATAGTCATCGATACCGATGGGGAATATTCATTAATTGCGGACGGCAAGGGCCGCCGCGTTGACAAGCCAAAGCGAAAGAAGAACAAGCATCTGAAGTTGGAGGATAGAGCAGATAGCCACATAACAGACAAGCTCACGAGCGGCGAAAAGGTGACGAATAACGAAATCAGGCGAGCGTTGGCACAATATGCCGCAGACCGCGCGGACGAAGGAGGTATGTAAGGTTGGCAAAGGACGACATGATCGAACTGGAGGGAACTGTAGTCGAATCATTGCCTAACACCATGTTTCATGTTGATATCGGTAATGGGCATACGATTTTGGCGCATATCTCCGGGAAGCTGCGAATGAACTTTATCCGCATACTCCCGGGAGACAAGGTCACGGTGCAAATGTCGCCGTATGACCTCACGCGCGGGAGGATAACGTGGCGCAGCAAATAACCGAAACGTGATTATTGAAAGGAATGACCATTATTATGAAAGTGCGGCCATCCGTAAAACCAATGTGCGAAAAATGCAAGGTCATTAAGCGCAAGGGCAGGGTTATGGTGATATGCGTTAACCCGAAACATAAACAGAGACAAGGATAATATTTGTACGAAAGGGATGATTGATTCATATGGCACGTATTTCCGGCGTAGATTTGCCAAAGGACAAACGTATCGAAATCGGGCTGACCTATGTATATGGGATCGGCAGGACAAGCGCGAAAAAAATCCTTGAAGAGACAGGCATAAATCCGGACACCAGGGTGAAGAATCTCACGGAGACGGAGGAAGCCGCGCTCCGCGAGTGTATCGACAAGAACTATATAGTCGAGGGCGATCTGCGGCGTACCGTAGCGCTCGACATCAAGCGTTTGACTGAAATCGGAAGCTACCGGGGTATGCGCCACAGAAGAGGGTTGCCGGTTCGAGGGCAGCGCAGCAAGACGAACGCGCGCACACGCAAAGGCCCGAAGCGCACAATCGCCAACAAGAAGAAATAATGGAGGGGATCAATAAATGGCAACACCCAAGGGCAAGAAAGCAAGGACCAGGCGCCGCGAACGAAAGAATATAGAAAAAGGCGCGGTACATATCAGATCATCCTTCAATAACACAATGGTTACAGTGACCGATGTGCATGGAAACGCTATCTCGTGGGCTTCAGCAGGCGGCATGGGATTTCGCGGCAGCAGAAAATCCACCCCCTTTGCAGCGCAGACAGCAGCGGAGACTGCTGCGAAGGCTGCTATGGAGCATGGTTTGAAAACTGTTGAAGTTTTCGTAAAAGGCCCGGGCTCGGGCCGCGAGGCAGCTATCAGGGCGCTCCAGTCGGCAGGGCTCGAAGTCACGATGATCAAAGACGTGACGCCGATTCCGCACAATGGTTGCAGGCCGCCAAAAAGGCGCAGAGTGTAGTTAAAGGGAGGTCAACAATAATATGGCAAGATATACTGACGCGGTATGCCGCCTATGCCGCAGGGAAGGCCAAAAGCTCTTCTTGAAAGGCGACAGATGCTACACGGAAAAGTGCGCGGCGGACCGCAGGGCATACCCGCCGGGGCAGCATGGCCAGGGGCGCACCAAAACGTCGGAGTATGGGCTTCAATTACGCGAGAAGCAAAAGACAAAGAGATATTACGGCATCCTCGAAAACCAATTCCGGGGATACTTTGAGATGGCAAGCAAGAGGAAAGGCAAGACGGGCGAGAACCTTTTGGCGATCCTTGAATCGCGCCTCGACAACACCATCTACAGGCTCGGGTTTGCAATGAGCCGCGCCGAAGCGAGGCAGCTCGTCCTCCATGGCCACTTCCTGGTTAATGGACGCAAGGTCAACATCCCGTCGTTCCTTGTAAAGCCGGGCATGATCATCTCGCTCAAAGAAAAAAGCCGGAGCTTAGACAAATTTAAATCGACGATCGAAGCGAATGCGTTCAGGCAGCCGCCGAAATGGCTGGATTACGATGCCAACGCGCTTGTGGCGAAAGTCGTCACTGTTCCATCCAGGGATGATATAGACATGCCTGTCGAGGAACAATTGATCGTCGAGTTATATTCAAAATAGATAATACGACCCTCATGTCTAATTATTACATATCGACAAATTGGGCGCTTATGCGCACCTGAATGAAGGAGGGTATTTCATGATAGAAATCGAACGTCCTCGCATTGAATGCATCGAAACACCCGAAGACGAGTCCTATGGCAAATATGTAGTCGAACCGCTCGAGCGCGGATACGGAACAACTCTTGGAAACTCATTGCGCAGGATATTATTGTCGTCGCTGCCGGGCACGGCTGTCACAACAGTTAAAATTGCAGGCATTCAACATGAATTTTCAACAATACCGGGCATTAAAGAAGATGTCACCGAAATAATACTGAATATCAAAAGCATTATCGCAAAATTGCATACGCAAAGGATGAAAACCGTATATATCGAGGCAACAGGAGAAGGAGTGGTTACCGCGGGCGACATTAAGCCCGACAGCGAGGTGGAAATCCTCAACCCGGAACTGCATATCGCAACGCTCAGCGCGGATGCTTCGCTCAGCATGGAGCTGACGATAGACCACGGCAGGGGCTATATGTCCGCCGAGAGGAACAAGCTCCAACAGCCGGTCATCGGCGTGATTCCGATAGACTCCATCTACACTCCCATACGGAGGGTCAATTACACGGTCGAAAACACGCGCGTCGGCAATGTCACGGATTTTGACAAGCTGACGATCGAGGTTTGGACAGATAAAACGATTAGCGCGAGAAACGCCGTTTCGCTCGGTGCGAAGATTCTGTGCGACCATTTCACATTGTTCACCGATTTGTCCGAAACAATCAGCAGCAAGTCGACGGTCGTCGAGAAAGCGGAAACGCAAAGAGACAAAGTGCTTGAAATGACCATTGAGGAGCTCGATTTGTCCGTCCGCAGCTTCAATTGCCTGAAACGCGCGAATATAAACACCGTCGAGGACCTTATTTCGAAAACCGAAGCGGAAATGATTAAAGTGAGGAACCTCGGACGAAAGTCGCTCGAGGAGGTCATACACAAGCTTGCAATGATGGGTCTTGGCCTGATGAGCGAGGAAATTAATTAGAAGGAGGAGCAGAATATGCCGGGAACGCGTAAACTCGGGAGGACGACCGCGCAGCGTAAAGCGATGCTGCGGCAGTTGGTTACCGACTTTCTTGATATGGGAAAGATAGAAACTACAGTGACGCGCTGCAAGGAACTTGCGCCGATGGCCGAGAAGATGATAACCCTCGGCAAAAAGGACACGCTGGCGTCGCGGCGCCAAGCATTGGCATATATCACCCGGGAGGATGTCGTGACGAAAGTGTTTTCGACGATTGCGCCCGGATATGCGGAGCGCAACGGCGGATACACGCGCATCACGCGGATCGGTCCCCGCAGGGGCGACGCTGCGGAAATGGCTGTCATCGAGCTGGTCTAAACAGCGTTGATATACGTAATTTTGCGGCATCCATATTCACGTTCATGAATATGGACGCCGCTTTATATGCATGAGCTTGCTACAGCATGGCGAAAAACGAAACAATGTGGTCGAAAAACGCCTTCACAGCAGGATGATTTGCCGATTCCGGCGAAATTTGNGCATAAACATAGCGATAGCAATTTGGATTCTCTATGCGAATNATCCTGTTGCTGTCCTTCCCATCCAGCCCGCCCGTTTTTGCGGGGCAAAAAACAACGCCCAGTTCGTCTTCAATGACTCTGAACAAGTCTATGTGGGTGAACATCTCGCTTTGCCTGTGCGGGACAAAACCGGCCAGCGAGCAAAAGTAATCCTCNGCNCGCCTCGAAGGCGTATTCTCGGCAAAGCTGATGATTGGGATGTCCTTGATCTCNATAAGGTCAATTTTCTGCCTGCCGGCGAGATAGTGGTTCGATGGGACCACAAGGACCAAATCCTCGTGAAAGAGGCACGTCTTCCCTCCCGAGAACACGTCCTCCGTCGTCATATCAATAATNATGTCATTTCCCGTGGGTGCAGGCCGTTGGTGGACGATGTCGATTTCGGGGCGGATTTTTTTAAATGATGACGCCAGCTCCGTGATATATAAAGCTATTACCGATGCAGTAAAGGTTATGCGTTGCTTGTCGTCCCTGAGGCGCTCGCATATGATTTTGATCCTGTCGATTTCGTTAATGATCGTTTGCACATGTGGCAACAACTGCTGGCCGACAGCGCTGACAGTGACATTCTTGCTTTCGCGGTTGAACAGGCTTACGCCCAGCTCTTTTTCCAGCGCTGCAATGTTTTTTGTCATTGCGGGCTGCGTAATGTATACTGATGCTGCTGCCTTGGTTATGCTACCGAGCTTCGCTGTAATGAGGAAGTTCGATAACTGGTTTAATTGCATTCTCGATTCACTCCGTTCGTTGCCGACATGGGATGCGTGTTCCACTTCTATGTAACAAACAGCCGTTTGTCGGTTGTTGAATATGTTGATAGTAACATCAATAACGAGTTTAGTCAAATATTCTCGGAACCACAGATATATCCATTTTACATATTGAAATAACAAAAGGTTATTTGACATAAAATCACCGTTGGTGATATGATTTGACTGCATTGTAAGNATGGAGTAAATATTATATGGTTGGGCCGAGGCCCCCACAGACTCGCATATACAAAAGAAAGGATTGGATAAAATGAAGAAAGGCAAAAAACTCATAGCCCTGCTGGTAGTTATGTTGATGTGCGTTGCGCTGTTCGCATCGTGCAAAGGCGGGAACGACAACAACAATAACAACACCAACACCAACACCGACAGCAACACCAACAGCAATTCTAACACCGACAGCAATTCCAACAGCAATTCCAACACCGATAGCAACTCCAACAGCAACGCAAACAACCAGACATCGACCGATGGCGGTCAGGCATCCGGCATCGTCTCGGCGAGAGACAACTTGACAGTGGTCGTAACCATGGACGGAGGTACATTAGACCCCGTGTATCTTTATACGAACGACATTCAAAACGCCCTTGGGTTGATTTATGACACCCTTTGGGTCATCGACGAAAACGACAACATTGACTGGAGAGTCGCGACCGCTCTCGACCGGTCCGATCCTTTGAAGTGGATCATCACAATCAGGGACGATGTCTATTTTGAGAACGGCAACAAGCTCACTGCTTCCGACGTGTTGTTTTCCCTGACTTTGGTCGAGAATAGGCGCGGCGAGCCCGCCCTGTTCGGCAATGTTGATTTCGACAACAGCAGGGTCATCGACGATACAACAATCGAGGTGTGTTTCTCAATTTACAACATCAACATTGTGTATTATTTTGCGACGACATTCTTATTCGACGAAGAATCGTTCGATTATGAGAAAGTTGCATACGAGACAATGGGCTCCGGGCCATACACCTTGCAAGATTACGTCGTGAACAGCCACATGATCTTGAAGAAGCGCGACGGATATTGGGGTACACCTGCATTGATAGACACAATCACGTTCCGCGTCATGGTCGAGGAAGCGCAAAGAGTCAACGCCCTGCAGACCGGCGAAGTCGATATCTCAAGCGTTCCGTTCCAGGACATCGAGTTTGTCAAGACTTTGCCTAATTGCGAGGTCTTGATGACCTCGACGACAATGACTACATCTCTCTGGTTCAACACGCACCCCGACAGAGGTTTGTTTACGAACAATCTCGATGCCAGGCTCGCGGTCGCGCACGCCATCGACCCGCAAGCGGTTCTCAATGTTGCTTTCAGCGGCTACGGAAATCTCGGGAGGGCGCCATATTCCTCGGCTATTACGGATGTCTTCCCGGCGCTCCTCGATTTGGGAATATATGACCATGGATATGACCCCGAACTCGCCAGGTCATACGCCGAGAAAGCCGGCCTTATGGACAAAACGCTCGTGCTCATCAACAATGGCTCTCCCAGCAATGTGACGACATGCGAGCTGATCCATGGGTTTATGAAGGACATCGGAGTCACGGTTGAGATCAGGAGCTATGACATGGGTTCTTGGCTGGCTGTTGTGTTCGATGGAAGCGCATGGGATATGTCCATCGACTTCACAGCAGGCAACACTGTTGCGCAGGCTCTCCAGTTCTGGTGGGCGATGCAAGCCGGCGGAGATTATGCAAATCCCGACAGCATTTCCACATATCCCGGCAAAGATAGGTATATCGAGTTGGCGAGCGACATCATGTCCGTCACGGACAGGGCAGAGCTCGACAGCCGTTATCAGGAAATGACCGACATACTCATCGAGTCCGTCATATATATGACGCTCGTTGAAAGCGTGGGCGCGCAGGCATATAATCCAAACCTTGTGCTGCCGAGGCTGATGTACGGAGCAATCGATTACAAGGCGGCATATTGGGCTTCATAGCCGAATACTAGCCGCGGGCGGATGAGGCCCGGCACAACAGCCGGGTCTCTCCGATATCTGTCGCAACGAAGTTTGGCTGCGGGGCGGGGCCATAACGTTGCTGATAGCACATAAAAAGTAGGTGTATAGTTACAATGATAAAGTATGTCATCAAACGCTTGCTGTTATTCATCCCCATATTATTGGGAATTTCATTTGTTGCGCTCATTTTCATCGACATGTCTCCGGGGGATCCTGCACGAATAATCGCGGGCATAGAAAAGCAGGAGTGGGAGGTTGAAAAGATCCGGGAAGACCTTGGCCTCAACGACCCGCTTCTGATACGGTATGTAAAGTTCATCTACGGAGCCGTACGCGGAGATTTTGGCACCACATACTACACAAAAAGGCCTGTCGGGCCTGACATGATGCAGCGGTTCCCATATACCCTCTTGATTGCCACGGCGAGCATCTTGCTTGCGGTCTTGATCGGAATCCCTTTGGGGATCTACGCCGCCACCCACCAATATACATGGAAAGATAATACAGCGATTTTGCTTTCGCTGATTTTTGTATCGGTGCCGGCTTTCTGGTTTGCATTGCTCCTGGTGCAGGTTTTCTCTGTCAAACTCGGGTGGCTGCCGGTTTCAGGCATTCAATCCTGGACCGGATGGGTCTTGCCCACGCTTTCCCTCGCGCTGGGATATGCCGCCGGGCTTGCAAGGCAAGCAAGATCAAATATGCTGGAAGTCATCAGGCAGGACTTCATCACGACTGCCCGTGCAAAAGGCCAGTCTGAGGTCGTTATCAAATACAGGCATGCGCTCAAAAATGCGTGCATACCGCTGATCTTGGTCGTTGGCGGGATGTATGGGAGCGCGCTTGGCGGAGCGCTTATCGCTGAGGTAATATTCTCGGTGCCGGGCTTGGGGCAATATATGCTTGCGGGGCTGACGGGCAGAGACTACCCTGTCATTCAAGCAAGCGTCCTGTTCATGTCTGTTATCTTCTGCCTCGTTATATTGCTCATTGACATCGCGTTCGCGTTTATCGACCCCAGAATACGCTCACAGTATGTCCGAGGCCGTAAACGGTTGAAGGGGGATGCATAGCGATGAAAGAATCAAAAGTCAAAAAATACTCGTATTTCGGCGAAGTATGGCGCAGGCTGAAAAAGAATAAAGTTGCAGTCGTGTCGTTGTTCGTTATCGTCCTAATCATTATTATCGCGTTGCTGGCTCCGGTCTTGGCACCGCACCCATATGACCAGAATAATCCCAGCAGGTCTTTGGAAGGCCCGTCCTCGGATTTCCTTCTCGGCACCGACAGGCTCGGGCGCGATATCCTCAGCAGGTTGATCTATGGATCGCGGCAATCGCTTCAGATGGGTTTCACCGCTGTTATCGTTGCTGCGGCCGTGGGTATATTCATCGGTGCCATTGCAGGGTACTTTGGCGGCTGGGTGGACAACCTGCTCATGCGGTTGCTTGATATATACCAAGGCATTCCGATGTTTCTGCTCACCGTCACCCTCGCCGCCGTTCTCGGGCCGAGTTTAAGAAACGCCATCATTGCGATAGGCGTCAGCATGGTGCCCGGCAACGCCCGGTTTATGAGGGCATGCATTCTTCCCGTGCGCGACATGGAGTATATTGAAGCTGCGCAAGCTGTCAACGCGAGCAGCACAAGGGTCATTATCAGGCACATCATTCCCAATTCGATAGCGCCGATGATCGTTTCGATCACTATGGGGCTCGGGATGGCGGTTCTTGCCGGTGCCGGGCTTAGCTTCATCGGGCTGGGCGCGCAACCTCCCATCGCTGAATGGGGCGCGATGGTGTCTGATGGGAGAAGCTACATGAGGGCAAACCCGCAATTGTCTATCTACCCCGGCATGTGCATAATGATAACGGTTCTCGCTTTCAACCTATTCGGCGACGGACTCAGGGACGCTCTCGATCCGCGTCTTAAGACTTAGGAAGCGAGGTGTTTGAATTGGAAGATAATGATAACATCCTGGAAATCAGAGACCTGGTCGTGCAATACCACACTGACGAGGCCGTGATACATGCTGTCAACGGCGTCAATTTGACCGTTAAAAAAGGAGAGACGATCGGGCTCGTCGGGGAGACGGGTGCCGGGAAAACAACAATTGCCCGTGCCATATTGCGCATATTGCAAACGCCTCCCGCAAAGTTCTGCGGAGGCGAGATAGTCTTCAAAGGCGAAGACATAATGAAAAAAACCGAGCCGGAAATGCGAAAGATCCGCGGGGACCAGATTGCGATGATCTTCCAGGATCCCATGACCGCCTTAAACCCGATTGAAAAGGTCGGTTTTCAAATCGCCGAAGCAATAGGGCTCCACAATAATATCAAAAAAACGGAAGCGGAGAGGCGCGCCTGCGAGATGCTGGAGATGGTCGGCATCCCGATGGAGCGGTATAACGAATATCCAAACCAGTTCTCTGGAGGCATGAAGCAGCGGGTCGTCATAGCGATGGCGCTGGCGTGCAACCCCGACCTTTTGCTCGCAGATGAGCCGACCACGGCTCTTGATGTCACGATTCAGGCGCAGGTTCTGGAAATGATGCGCGCTTTGAAAGATACTCTGGGCACGTCGATGGTGATGATCACGCATGATTTGGGTGTTGTAGCTAATTGCTGCAATTCAGTTGCGGTAATTTATGCGGGCGAAATAGTTGAATATGGGACTGCGGAGCATATATTCGATTATGCCAAGCATCCATATACGATCGGCCTTTTCGGATCGTTGCCGAAACTTGATTCGACCGATAGGCGGCTGAGCCCCATAAAAGGTCTGATGCCGGATCCCACTAACTTGCCTGAAGGGTGCAGATTCCATGAACGCTGCCCGGTCGCTACTGACAAGTGCTCCGCGCAACCGCCTAGCGTCGTAGAGGTCAGCGAAGGACATTTGGTTAAATGCTTTCTTGCGGAGGTGATGGAATAATGGCTGCATTGCTGGAGGCAAGAGATTTAAAGAAATATTTCAAAAACCCAATGGGAACGCTGCACGCCGTCGATGGCATAGACTTCGTGCTCAATGAGGGAGAGACGCTCGGCGTCGTCGGCGAGTCGGGCTGCGGCAAAACTACGCTCGGAAGGACTCTTATTCACCTGATCAAGAAAACAAGCGGCGATATACTGTTCGAAGGCGTAGATGCTTCCAATCCCACCAAGGCGGAGCTTAAAGTGCTGCGCGAGAAAATGCAAATAATTTTCCAAGATCCATATTCGTCGATAGATCCGCGAATGTCCGTCAGCGACACTATCATGGAGCCGCTGATAATACAAGGGTTGCTGTCGAAATCCGATAGGATGGCCGAAGTGCGTCGGCTGATGGATACGGTCGGATTGGCCGCGCGCTTGGAGAACTCTTATCCGCACGAACTTGATGGCGGGAGGCGGCAGCGCATCGGCGTTGCTCGCGCGCTCGCGCTCAAGCCAAAGTTCATCGTCTGCGATGAGCCCGTTTCGGCGCTTGATGTGTCGATTCAGGCGCAGATCATCAACCTCATGCTCGACCTGCAGGAGGAGCTGGGCCTTTCGTATATGTTTGTCACGCACGATTTGTCCGTTGTTAAGTATATTTCAAACGACATCATGGTCATGTACTTAGGCAACATGGTCGAGAAGTCTCCTGCGGACGAATTGTTTAAAAATCCGTTACACCCATATACAAAGGCTTTGCTTTCAGCGATCCCCGTTCCTGATATACACAAACAGGTCGACCGCATCATCATGCAGGGCGAGATAACGTCGCCTATCAATCCAAGGCCGGGGTGCAGGTTTAAGGCCAGATGCCAATATGCAACAGACAAGTGCATAAATCCGCAAGAGCTTGAAGAGCCGACGCCGGGCCATTTTGTCGCATGTTGCAACTTTAAGACTATTTAGTGTGGGGTTCCATCCCCACAACCTAGCGCGCCGTGCTGCGCGCGGCGATAGTAACTGACGGTTTAGAACAGCTTGTTCTTTGTTAGCGTTGTATGTCCGTCAGTTAGTAACGTTTTTCCTGTCGCGGGGTGGATGATTGTCATCCGCCCCGCTTCTACAATGCTGCTATTTTGAGCAGGATATCGCGTTCGTTGTCGTCCGGGTGGCAGATCACATGGTCGAGAATCGTTTCGAGCCTCTCACCGAGCTTAAGGCCCGGCTCATGGCCAATCGATATCAGGTCGCTCCCCGATATCGCCAATTGCTTCAACGAATAGCATTCGCCGCTTGATATTACGTCGTCCACTCTTTGCAACATCGAAATGCCGTGTTGTGGCCGTTTGAACTCGGCGGCGTCATTGCTTTGCGCCGCGCTCCTGACGTGCGGAATCGCGTTATTATGCGGAGCTGTGTCGGTGTGCGAAGTCGCGCCGATATGCGGAGCTGCGCCCCTGCTTTGCGGAGTCGCACCGATATTCGGAGCAGTGCCCCTGCTATGCGGAGTCACGCCGGCCTGCAGTACATCAAGCGCCGCTGCAGCGCAAATTACGGCATCGACGCCGTGCTTTGCCAGCAGGCGCTTTATTTTTATCCGCGATTCATCAGATGATGCTTCTGCGCGCTCAGCTTGCGCTCTTAAGGCAAGCTCAATACCGGTCCGGCAGCTCTTGATGGTTTTTGAATCCATACGCAGCACATGTAGAAAATCGGCGCATGAAACAACTGCGCCTTGATCAAGTAAGACAGCGCAAAAAGCGCACCAACGCAGCATCGGCAAAAGCGGGAGCCCGGCCAGTCGCGACAGCAAAGCGGCCAATGAACGCCCGTCTTCTGCCCCCTGTTGCGCCAATGGTGGAACGGTTTCCGACAGCAGCCCCGGTCGTGCAGTCTCACGTTTTCGGTCAACGCTCGTATTATTGATATACAGCCCATATTTCTCCCCAACCAGCTTTGATGCAAGCATGTCGCATACGATTTCCGGCCTTGGCGACAGCAGAGTCTTTTCGAGCTCGACTCGAACGCGCTCCGCGCTGATCATTTCCGCGATGCTTGCGTTCTCGTGGATAGCATTCAGCGTATCCCCTTCGATGGAAAACCCAAGCTCTGCGGAGAATCTATACGCGCGGAACATACGCAGCGCATCTTCCTTAAACCGCATGTCCGCATTGCCGACGCAGCGGATCAGGCGGTTTTTTATATCATCAAGCCCGCCATATGGATCGATTATATCTCCGTAAATTGAAGCAGCCATTGCATTCATGGTGAAGTCACGGCGGCGTAGGTCGCCTTCCAGATTGCTGATAAGCTCGACGTTTTCGGGGCGGCGCCCATCGAGATATTCGCCGTCCTCGCGAAAAGTCGTCACTTCGGCCGCGAACTCATGAAGAACAGTCACGGTGCCATATTTTTCGCCGGTCATAAACGTCTTTTCAAAAAGCTGCGCAACCTCTTCAGGGCATGCGGAGGTCGCCACATCCCAATCATGAGCGGCGCGCCCCATCACTGCATCGCGCACGCATCCGCCGACAATATATGCCTCATAACCGCAATCGATGAGTCTATGCAAAATATATGCCACATACTCGGGCAATTTTACACTATTCATAACGCACCTTTTGAATAAAATCACTATTGTAAATTATTGTTAACAGTAGTATAATCGGTGAACAACAATTACGCAAGGCAGTAAATTAATCGCATAGGGTGTTTTATGGATCAAAATGAATTAGAACGGCATATCAAAAGCGGGGAGTCTTGCCACCTTATTGGCATTGGCGGAGTATCGATGTCGCCGTTGGCGGAAGTACTACACGGGATGGGCGTCAATGTCTCCGGCTCTGATGTAAACGACGGGCCTGCTGTCAAACGCATGCGGGCTATCGGCATAGACGTGAAAATCGGCCACCGTGCGGAAAACGTGCAAGGTGCCGGGTATATAATCCGTACTGCTGCGGCACGCGAAGACAATGTGGAGATCATCGCCGCGCGTGAGCTCGGCATACCGATATTTGAGCGTGCGCAAGCTTGGGGATATATCATGCGCGGGTATAAAAACGTTGTATGCGTTGCCGGCACGCACGGCAAAACGACTACGACATCAATGATCACGCATATTTTGCTTGCCTCAGGGGCAGACCCTACAGTCATGATCGGAGGCACCCTCCCAATACTCGGCTGCGGATATCGTGTGGGCAATGGCGACGTGATTGCTTTGGAATCCGACGAATACTATAATTCCTTCCACAGCTTCTGCCCCACCGTCGCGGTCGTTTTGAATGTTGATGCCGACCATCTCGATTTCTTTAAAGACATAGATGATTTGAAGAGTTCCTTCAACAAATTTGCTTCCCTTGTCCCTGACAATGGCTTCATCATATGCAACGGCGATGACGAAAACACGATGAAAACGCTCGAACCGCTCGGGCGCGACCTTCTGACATTCGGCCTTGGGGAGAATGTGCGAGTGCGAGGGGTGAACATCAGCGCCATTGGCAGGACTCCGTCGATGGACGTTCTTTTCGACGGAAAACCGCTTTGCAAGATTTCATTAAAGATTCCCGGGCTGCACAATCTGAAAAACGCGCTTGCCGCCACATCCGCCGCGTTGGCTTTGGAGATACCTGCAAACGCAATCGTGGAAGGGCTTGCCGGTTTCACGGGAGCCGGCAGACGCTTTGAATATAAGGGGAGCATCAACGGCGCCGATGTTTATGACGATTATGCGCACCATCCAAGCGAGCTGCGCGCAACGCTAAACGCAGCCTCCACCTTGGAATATGACCGCATAATCCTTGCGTTCCAGCCTCATACATACTCAAGGACAAAAGCGTTGTTCTCTGATTTCGTTACGGAGCTTTCTCGCGCTGATGTCACATTGCTTGCGGAAATATTTGCCGCGCGCGAAAACAATGACATTGGCATCACATCGGGGGTGCTTGCCGCTGCCGTGCCCGGCGCCCGGAGTTATGAGACCTTTTCTGAGATGGCTGACGCAATTGCGCGAATTGCTCGCAAAGGTGATATTATTCTGACTGCGGGAGCCGGTGATATATACAAAGTCGGAGAAGCGTTGGTAAAAGGCTATTGATATGAGAGGAAAGTATTATGAGCATTGATGATAAGAATGCTGAAGTCGATGTGGATTTCGACGTTGGAATTGATGCAGATGACGGAGCGGGCGACAGCTTCGACGGTGGCGACGACAGCTTTGTTGATGCCGATGGCGACGGTGGCGACGGTGGCGACGGTGAGATGGATGGAGAATCGGAAGCCGGCGACACGGAAGTGAGCGACGCAACGGCGAGCGTCTATAAAAGCAGCATTGGGCACATCAATCGTGCATATAACAAGCTGCTGCCGATAACGATTCTTGCCGCGATCATCGGACTATGCTTCGGGATATTGGTAGTTGTTGCCGGTGTTCTTCTCAATGGCAAAGTCAATTTCATGTTTTTCATCGCAACGCCATTGTTTATCTATTTCTTCAACGCGCTGCTTGGCGGAGGGCGCGATATACGTGCGCTCATTGTGTTTACAATATTCTCTCTAGCGAGCATATACCTATCCCTTATCGCAGGGCAATCGGCATTTTATCCGTACTACCTCAATTATCCGATATCGACCATCCCGTCGGTTTTTGTCCAGCTCTTTGGCAGGCTTGATACTTTGCCCACAGTGGCATCTGCATATGTATACACCTCTGTTTTCACAGTCATGGGCGTCGCCGTTTCCGCAGAGTTGCTGCGCCGGCCGCCGCGCCTGCATGGAAAGCACAAAAAAGCGCTGCCCGAAGCAGACGATACCGAGGACGTTGTAGAGAATTCGTAGCCGCTCAAAGCGACGTCTTTTGCCGTTGTAATCATAGATAGTGGGCAAAACATAAGGCTATTGAATAGAGCGGTCGAAGTCCAGTAAAAAGGATTCCGGTCGTTTTCTGTTATTGGGAAGCGAAGAATACCTTGATTGGAGACGCATGGCAATGGAGAATATAGTCGTGATCGACACGGAAACGGTGACAGGCACATACGGATTGCTGTCTGTCGGCGCTGTTGTGTTGGAACGAAAAGGCGAAGGCGTAAAGCCGCTTGAATCATATTTCGGGTTCAGCGATGAATACGAATATGGCTTCTATTTCGCGCAGCAGTCCGCTTATGCAAGACAGAACTATATAAAACGGAAACCGCGCTATGAAATTGAAGCCGAGGTTGCCGATTTGATTCGCCGATACGACGTTGATGCGGCTTTCGCTTATAACGCGAGGTTCGACAAAGCCGTGGCACGGGCTTACATGCCGGAGCTGAAAGTCACATGGTATGATTTGATGAAACCTGCGAGACGGATTCTTGCGAGCGCGGAGCACTACCCAATTTACAAGCGTATCCACCCTTATGCAGAGCTCACGAAGAACGGGCTACTAAAACGCGGGTACAGCGTCGAGTGCGTCGGGAGATACCTCGGCCTTCCGCATGAAACGCATGTCGCAATCGAGGACGCGCTGATGGAGACTGAAATAGCGGTTAGGCTCGGGTTGTTTGATTGCGCGGCGGAATGTTGATAGATATTGCGAATAAGGAGCAGAATTGCATGATATTGAAGTTGACGACGAGGGCGTGGCGGCTGACGTGAACGATGATGCAAAGGACGATATGGGCGCGATGTATGTGCCCATAAGATCACAAAATGGCTAAACACGGGTGAAATGAAAATGCTATTGAGTGCCTATCTGCAGTTGTGTCGCTAAATCCATAGCACCATGTATGATCCGGTGCAAAATAACAATATTGTTTTGTTCGTCAACATGGTAGAAAAGACGGTATCCATAAACAAGGGGAGCGCTCCTAAAGTACGGATCATCTTCAAATACCTGAAAAATTAATGGATTTTCTCCAATCAGTTCTGTTTTCCGATTATAGTCCTCGAAGTACTTATCCGCTGCTTTTGGACTCAACGCATACAAGCTTGAATCAGCTTCAAAAGCACTCTTATCAAACGACTTGAGCTTTTTAATTTTGTACGCCATTTTGCCTCGCCTTTCTTTTGGCTTCCCATTCGCACAGAAAATCGCCGTGATCTTCCAGTATTGAATCGGGATCCAACGCCTCTTTTTTTGACTCGGCAAGCTCACGCAGCACAAATGCCTTGTACCGCGCTGTATCGTCAGCTTCAATGGAAAACGGTATAGATCCTTTAGTTACAGTTTGAGT
>WRMX01000019.1 GCA_009776905.1 Oscillospiraceae bacterium | reverse complement strand
TCCGAGATCGCGGGCTACATCAAGCGTTTTGCGTATCAATGCGCTGCCTACGCCGTCGCGTTGGTATTTTGGCAAAACGCTGACGGGGCCGAACGTGAGCGTTTCCCACTCGCAGTCGTCACCGATTACTTTGCTTCGCGCATACATGATGTTGCCTATGACCGAACCATCAAGCTCCGCGACATAATCGAGTTCCGGTACAAACGAGGCACAGCTTCGCAGCTTCCGCGTAAGCAGGGCTTCGTTGCCGTCGTCGTCAGAACCGGTCGGTGGCGCGTCACGAAACGATTCACTATGACACTTCCCAATGTCCTGTCTTATCTGACCCGACACGCTTTATCTTGCCCTCATTTTTGAGAACGGTTAAATCACGCTTAATGGTTTTAGCGGTAACAGAAAAAGCGGCAGCCAATTCCTCGGCGGTCAGCTTCGGATTGACACGCAGCATCTTAATGATTTCATCTTTTCGTTTTACAGGGACATTTACAGGGACATTTACAGGGACATTCTCTGTTTTTACAGGGACATTTACTGTGACATCTGTTTCGTTATCAATGGATACGCGCAAGTCACGGTTTTTNAGTGGATTACTTTCGCCTAAAAGTAAATTTCCAAAAAAACGGCTCAAATATTCCAGCGTNGCATAGACGTTATTCTTATAATCGTTGTAGTTTGCCCGAACCAAGGCGTTGCGGAAATACCACGAATGGTCGGCAAACAAATCATTGTTGACATTGAAGCCGAATGTCCGCAGATATTTGATGGCAAAAACCGCCGTAGTGCGGGTGTTGCCCTCGCCAAATACGTGAATCTGCCATAAGCCGGACACAAATTTGGCGATATGCTCCGCAATTTGCTCCTTGCCAAGTCCTTTATAGACAAACGCTTTTTCTTGTTCAAAATCATAATCAAGCGTGGCGCGGATGCTGTCGGCGGAAGCGTAATACACCGTTTCACCGTTCAGCACCCACTCGTCTTTTGAAATGTTATAGTCGCGGATTTTCCCCGCGAATTTATAAATTCCGGCAAACAATCGCCTGTGAATAGTAATATATTCGGCGGGGCTGAATGAGAAAGTTTTTTCGGAGAGGATTTCGGCAATGCGGGCGGAAACCTTGTCGGCTTCCTCTGTGCGGTCATCGACGGTCTGCACGGGTTTTGCTTCATAGTAGTCGTTAAGCTGCTCCTGTACCTCATAAATGGTGATTTCGCCTTCAATATTCTGCTTTGCCGTTTCAATGAGGTATTCAGACGGCGTTAATCCATCCACCTGCTGTAAGCCGATGGCGATCTGCCATATCTCTGACTTTTCAGCCTTTTCGGGTTCGCCAAGGCGTTTGTATTCGTCAAAGTCGCTTTGATAAGTCATTGTCATTCCACCTCCGCTTCAGGGTCATCATGCGTTACTTCCATGATGTCCGAAATATCACATTTGAGAGCGTCGCAGATTTTGATTAAAATATCTGTGTTCATATTCTCGCTCTTGCTGAGCTTTGCCATTGGCGCGCCATTAATATTCGCCATGTGGCAAAGGTCGCGCTTGAGCAAATCACGGTCAATCAGCAGTTTCCAAAGTTTTTTGTAGCTTGCCGCCATTTTCGGTCACTCGCGCATGAGCGCTGACGGGCGTTGAGAAGCAAGCAAACCCGCAAAGCTATGTGCCATGCGGGTTTTCTCGATTTTTATTGGAGCTGCTATCCGGGATTGAACCGGAGACCTCGTCCTTACCAAGGACGCGCTCTACCGTCTGAGCTATAGCAGCAGGGGTCTGCGATGATTATACTATGCTCCCCGCACAAGTGTCAACACAAATCTTGGCTGCAGTTGCCTATTTTCGATTGGCTAATTGCAGTTCATGGGAGTGCCCCATGAACTGCAACTATCATGCAGCGATCACGGCATGTCCGCCGTCACGGCGTTCATCAAATAGCTTGTCTGCGCAAGCTCCTCGACAAAAGCCGATTCCGCTGCGACTGTCAGCCTCGCCATATTGTCGTCGAACCCAAACCCATCAGCATGCATAACAGGCGTGGGGGAACACTCTCCGATCCGCGTGGACGGATATAGTGCCCGCACATCGCCCGCCAGCGCGGAAGCGTCGACCACCTCAGCAATCCTCTGCGCAATCTCCGAAGTCCTATAAGCCATTGGCGGCTTGATGACCCCCCTGCAATGCTGGATGCGCCGCTCCGTATTAACGTATGTGCCGTCAATCTCCGGATAGACCGCCAGCGGTAGCACGACATCGGCGTGCTTTGCAGTGTCCGTAATGTGCGTGTCCTGGACTGCCAAAAATTCGAGTTCGTCTGACCTTATATCAGTATCCTCGCCAAACACCAGCAATCCCTTAGTGCCTGCCAAAGCATCAGCGGTCGCTGTGATTCCCAGGTCTGCCAGTGTCTGAGAGCCTGACATCTGCCGCAGCATGTATATGCCGTTCCTCGGGCTGCCGATATGCCCTGCAACGACTGCCATATTCGCGATTTCCACGGCAGCAGCGACAGAGAGCTCGCCCAGCGCGAAAAGCACCATCGCTTTTTTCGCGGCGATATATCGTTCCGCGAAGGTTCTTGCGCCATCACCGACAGTTATGCCAGCCAACGAATCGCGGAGCTCATCAAAGCCAACTGCCCTTTTGGGCTTGCAGCCGCTGTCGATCAGAGACTTGATGACCTGCTTAATAAACCCGGTCGTGTTCGGCACTTTTATGACATCGCACGAAATGTTGAANTCATCGTCATCCGCAGATACGACGGTCACGGGAACCCCATATCTTNCCGCTTCCCTGAGCCTTGCCAGGATTACAGGGTTGTGCATNGGCGAAGACCCGAAAACGAATATCCCGCCCGTCGCCAATACCTCCTCAAGCGTGTTNGGAGAGGCGTCGCTTCCCAGGACCATTGCCAATCCATTGTCNCGATTGGCGAAGCTGAACATCTCCGCATTGAACAGCTTCGCGAGATTCATCACCGCGCCCGCGTCTTCGACGCAATAATTCTGCCCGATCGAAACAGCGGTTTTCTCCCCGCGCATTGCCAGGCTTTCCATTTTTTTCGCAATATGCACAAGGGCGTCGTTCCAGCTCGCCGGCTCCAGCACTCCCTTTTTCCTGATCATCGGCGTGATGATCCGCCCGTCCTTATATACATAGCTCAGCCCAAAGCGGCCGCGCCCGCACATGACTCCGTTGTTGATGCCCCTGTCTCTTGCGGGCGTCGTCTTGACGAGGCGGTTCCCATGCGATTCCACGCGCGTCGAGCATCCGACGGCGCATAATCCGCAAATCGAATCGGTTTTTTTCGTGTCAAGGGGCACGGGCTTTATGAACGGAATCCGCTCTTGAAGCGCGCCTGTCGGGCAAACCGACACGCACTGTCCGCATGAAACGCATGACGTCTCGCCCAATGGGTCCTCAAACGCCGGTTTCACGACGGTGTCGAACCCGCGGTCCACAAACCCGAGCGCGGTCGAACCGACGACTTCCGAGCAGATGCGCACGCACAGCCCGCATAAAATGCACTTGTTCGGGTCGCGAATGATGAATGGGTGGTTATCCTCGACCGCCACTTTCAAAACGCTTTCCCTATAACGCTCCGGATGCACGTCATATTGGTCCGCAAGGGCAATCAGCTTGCATTCAAAATAATCATGGCATCCGCATTCCAGGCATCTGGCCGCTTCCCTGACGGCCATATTCTTGTCTAGTCTTTTCGTCACCTCAAAAAAGCTGTCGAATCGCTCATCGGGACTCAAATGGCTGACGCGCGCGCGCGGCTCTTTTTTAATATCGGCAAAATCATCCTGCGTCATGTCGCTGCGGATGACCCTGTACGGCGCTTTATATCTGGCATCTTCACCCCGCAGATACCCATCGACGGAAGCGGCAGCGCGTTTCGCGTCGCCGATCGCCTTAATGGCTATGGCCGCGCCGTCATTTATGCAGTCGCCGATCGCGAACACGCCTTTTTCATTCGTCGTGAACATATGCTCGTCGGCAATTATCGTGTTGCCTCGCGTCAGGCTTATGCCATCGAAACCATCGGGGCTGATCCCCTGTCCCAGGGCCGCGACAACAGTATCGACCTCCAGCAACTCCTCGTCGCCCTCGATGGCGACAGGGCTCCTCCTGCCGGACGCGTCCGGCTCGCCGAGCTGCATTTTTTGCAGGCGGAGCTGCACGACCTTGCCATTCTCGCCGATGACCTCAATCGGGCTGACAAGGTATTTGAACAACACGCCCTCTTCCTCGGCGTCGGTCCTCTCTTCCGGGTCACAGGGCATCTCCGCTTCCGTCCGCCTGTATATCACATACACCCTCTTCGCGCCCAAGCGCACCGCCGTGCGGCATGTGTCCATCGCTGTGTTGCCGCCTCCGACGACCGCCACGCTGTTGCCGATGACCAGCGGCTCGTTAGCGAATATTTTTCGTAGAAAGTCGATACCGCCATAAACAGTCGGCAGCTCCGCGCCGGGGCAGCGCAATTCCATGCTTTTCCACGCTCCCACAGCAATAACGACCGCGTCAAAATCCGTTTTCAAGCTCTCAAAAGTCCTGTCGCGCCCGATTTTGATGTTATTATTGAAAATAACGCCCATTTTTTCAATCAACGCTGCCTCTTTGTCCACGATTTCCTTTGGCAGCCTATATTCCGGAATGCCATACCGGAGCATCCCGCCCATTTTCGGCATCGCCTCATAAACTGTGACGCAATGCCCCATCTGGGCCAGATAAAACGCGCATGAAAGGCCTCCTGCTCCCCCGCCGACGATAGCGACGCTCTTGCCGGTGGGCGGTTCGATTTTTGGCAGATACGGCTTCGGGTTTTCCAGGTCGATGTCTGCCGCAAAACGCTTCAGATTCATTATGGAAATCGGCTCATCGACCAGATTGCGGCGGCATGCCTCCTCGCAGGGATGCGGGCAGACCCTGCCGACGGAAGCGGCAAACGGGATCCTCTGCTTAATCAGCTCTAGGGCTTCCTCAATTTCGCCGTTGGCGATGAGCCCTACATATCCCTGGCAATCCGTGTTCCCCGGGCATGCCAGCACGCATGGGGCGCGGCAATCGCCGGTGTGCTGCGACAGCAGGAGCTCCAGGTTCAGCTTGCGCGATTCGCGGACTCTCGGAGTGTCCGTCATAATCACCATGCCGCTCGAAATCTCGGTAGCGCACGCGCGCAGGAGCTTCGGCGAGCCTTCCGCTTCAACGACGCAAATGCCGCAAGCGCCATATGTCTCCATCCTTTTATCATGGCAAAACGTAGGGATTTGAATATCATTTTCGAGGGCAATTTCCAAAATCGTCTGCCCCTTGTAGCCTTCAACTTCCCTGCCGTTAATGTTCAACCTCAGTTTATCCACAAGCACACCCCTTGCTATTCAACATAAGCTACTCAACACGAGCTTATCTACACATTCTATTCAACGCTGGCTGTTCAACGCTGGCTATTCAACACAAGTTATTCAACACAAGTTATTCAACATCAGCTGTTCAACTCCAGCTATTCAACGCGAGCTGTTCAACGCGAGCTGTTCAACGCGAGCTGTTCAACTCCAGCTATTCAACAACGACAGCGCCGAATTTGCATACAGTAGCGCAATTGCCGCATTTGACGCACTTCTCGCCATCGATTTTATGCGGAGCCTTAACCTCGCCCGAAATCGCATCCACAGCGCATTTCTTCGCGCACATCGTGCAACCGACGCACTTCGCCGTATCGATGCTGTATGTAAGCAATTCCCTGCAGCTTTTCGCCGGGCATTTTTTATTATAAATATGGTCTTCATATTCGCTGCGGAAATACTTCAACGTCGTCAGCACGGGATTCGGCGCGGTCTGCCCGAGCGCGCACATCGATCCGCTGCTCACGTTGATGCACAATTCTTCGAGCAGCTCGATATCGCCCTCGCGCCCGTCGCCCTCAACGATCCTGTTGAGGATCTCCAGCATCCTCTTCGTGCCGATCCTGCAGAAATTGCATTTCCCGCACGATTCCTTTTGAGTGAAATCCAGGAAAAACCTCGCCATATCCACCATGCATGTCGTCTCGTCCATTACGACCATGCCGCCGGAGCCGACGATGGCTCCCGTCGCCGGAATGTCCTCATATGTGACGGGCGTATCGACAAGCGAGGCCGGCACGCAGCCGCCTGAAGGCCCTCCCATTTGGACGGCCTTGAACTCGCGCCCGTCCTTGATCCCCCCGCCGATATCAAAAATAATCTCGCGCAGCGGCAGCCCCATAGGAATCTCGACAAGGCCGCCTTTTTTAATCTTTCCTGTCAACGCAAACACTTTCGTGCCCTTTGATTTTTCCGTGCCCATCGCGGCAAAAGCTGCCCCTCCGTGCGAAACGATCCAAGGCACGTTGGCATAAGTCTCTACATTGTTTATATTCGTCGGCTTTTTCCAAAAACCGCGCTCGGCAGGATATGGCGGCTTCAACCGCGGCATCCCGCGCTCCCCTTCCAGCGAAGCGATCAGCGCGGTCTCTTCGCCGCAAACGAAAGCTCCCGCGCCTGCCTTGATACGAATATTATATGAAAAGCCTGTCCCAAAAATGTTTTCTCCGAGAAAGCCTTTTTCATTTGCCTGCTTAATGGCGATATTAAGCCGTTTGATGGCCAGCGGATATTCCGCCCGAACATAAATGATGCCCTCATAAGCACCCACGGCATAGCCGCCGATGAGAATGCCCTCCAACACGGAGTGCGGATCGCCTTCCAGCACGGCGCGGTCCATAAAAGCGCCGGGATCGCCCTCGTCAGCGTTGCAGACCATATATTTTACGTCGCCAGCCGCGTTTTTCGCAGCATTCCACTTGAACCACGTCGGGAAGCCCGCGCCGCCGCGCCCGCCAAGGCCGGAATCGCGGATGATTTCGATCACCCTGTCCGGGCTCAGCTCCGTGATGCATCTCCGCGCAGAGTTATACCCGCCCCCGGCTACATATTCGTCGATATTCTCCGGATCGATGACTCCGCAATTGCGTAGGACGATTTTCGTCTGGCGATCGATCACCTTAACATCCTCGGCGGGCATCAGCAGCTCATCTAGCGGCTTGCCGCCCACAAGATGCTGATTGACGATATTCGCCGCCAAATCCGCATTGATCCTTACATATGTGTATTTCTCGCCATCGTCGTCGATGACCTCGACGATCGGTTCCATATAACACGCGCCGATGCACCCCGTGCTGATCAGCTCGGCGCCGATTTTTTTATCCGCAAGCTCCGCCGCGAGCGCTTCATAGACTTTGTTCGCTCCCGCAGCGTTTCCGCAGCTTCCCTGTCCGACAAGGATCCTCATATGATCTTCCTCCTCTTCTTACGCGGGGGGTTCCACCCCCACAACCCGGACGCCTCGTAAATTGTCACTCCGAGCGCAGCGCTCCAATAATCTCCCTGACCTTGTCGCGCGTGAGCGACCCGTAAGTCTCGCCATTGATCATCATGACAGGCGAAAGGCTGCAGCAACCGAGGCAAGCCACATTGCTGAGCGTGAAGAGCCCATCCTGCGTCGTCTCGCCATCGGAAATGCCCAGCTCCTCGCAAACAGCCTCGCTGATCGATTTAGCGCCGTTAACATGGCAAGCCGTCCCCATGCAAAGCATGATTAAGTATTTGCCGACAGGCTTGAAACGAAACTGCGTATAAAACGTGGCGACGCCATAAACCTTCGCCGGTTTCTGCTTGACGGCTGCGGCTATATGCTCGATGACTTCGCGTGGCAAATAGCCGTAGATATCCTGCGCCTTTTGCAAAATCGCAATGAGGCTGCCCTCGACCCCGTCATATTCAGCGAGCACAGCGTCCAACTCAACATAATCATATTGTAAAACACCGGAGATGTTAGTATCGCAGCTCATAAACAATCATTCCTCCTATGGAAACATCAGTAGTGCCATAATGACCGCAACAAGCGGTCTTTTGCAGAAAATACCCGGCAGAGCCGGGCTTTTCTGTGATGACTCGGGAGCGTAGCAGATACTACATATCCGCATAGTCCTCATATTCGCCATTGCGGCGAAATTTCTTGATATCGACCTTGTCCTTAAGATCAACGAAAAACTCAATGATCTCATTGCGGAAAATGACGACAGCTGTGACCGCCGCTACGACTGTGACGAACGCGCACACCGCGCAAAGAATCAGCTTGTATCCTTTCATTCGCAACACCTCCTGTCTGTGATATACGCCATTGTACCCTATCTCGTCAAAAAAGACAATACTTTTTTCATCATTGATTTATCGAATGTCACATGCTAATATTGTAACAATTCACGCCCGGGGACGCAAGGGCGCGTACTGTGGCCTAATATTGTGAAAAAAGGGAATGGAGAACAAAGATGGAAAAAATCCGCATGACGACACCAATCGTCGAAATGGACGGCGACGAAATGACCCGTGTGCTCTGGAGCGAGATAAAAGATGCCCTAATTCATCCATATATCGACCTCAAAACCGAATACTACGACCTCAGCCTCCAAAACCGCAACATGACGCGCGACAAAGTCACTGCCGAATCCGCCGAAGCCACGAAAAAATACGGCGTCGCGGTCAAATGCGCCACCATAACGCCCAACAAGCAACGCATGGAGGAATTCCCCGAACTCACAGAGATGTGGCCTTCCGCAAACGCGACGATACGGTCGATCCTCGACGGCACGGTATTCAGGACGCCCATCATGCTCGACCGCATCAAGCCGGCCGTCAAGACTTGGGAAAAGCCCATCACGATAGCCCGCCACGCTTACGGTGATATATATAAAGCCGTCGAAATGATCACAACCGAACCGGGCGAATGCACAATGACATTCAAGGGCGCTTCCGGCGCCGAGCAGCAGATTTCCGTGCAAAAAACAAAAGGCCCCGCTATCTGGCTGGCGCAGCACAATAACGATGCCTCCATCAGGAGCTTCGCGCGTTCATGCTTCGAATATGCGCTTGGAACAAAGCAAGATCTGTGGTTTTCAACGAAAGATACGATATCAAAAATATATGACGGGCACTTCAAAACCGTCTTCGACGAAGAATATGCGCAATATAAGGAGCGGTTCGCCCAAACCGGCATAGAATACTTTTACACGCTCATCGACGATGCCGTCGCGCGCGTCATCCGCTCGAAAGGCGGATTTATCTGGGCGTGCAAAAATTACGACGGCGATGTCATGAGCGACATGGTCAGCACGGCGTTCGGGTCGTTGGCGATGATGACAAGCATACTCGTGTCGCCGGACGGTAAATATGAATACGAAGCCGCGCACGGGACCGTGACGCGCCATTATTACAGATATTTAAAAGGCGAAAAACCTTCGACAAACCCGATCGCGATAATATTCGCATGGACGGGAGCGTTGAGGAAGCGCGGCGAGCTTGATGGGCTGGCGCAGCTCTCCGATTTTGCCGACAGGCTGGAAAACGCGTGCTACTCGACGCTGAACGACGGCATTATGACCGCTGACCTCGCAGCGCTCGTAGAGCCCGCAGCACCCGCTGACCTCGCAGCGCTCGCAACGTCCGCGAGCCCCGGTTTCGTGCCGGTTTCCGTCGATTCATGGAAATTCATCGAATCTGTCGCAGCGCGCCTCTGACCCCCGCAGGACCCGCCCCGGACGGCAAAACCCTCAATGCCGTGCCCACTCCGAGCGACAAACCCTCAATGCCGTGCCCGCTCCGAGCGACAAACCCTCAATGCCGGACCCGCCTACCCGTCATTCGCCGGGAACGGCAGCATCTCATACTCCATAAACCTAAACGATAACTCAATATGCAACAAAGTGTTGCTCTCTGACAAAGGAAAGCCCAAAATCTCCTCGATCCGCTTCAGATGATAAATCATCGAGTTGCGGTGGAGGTGAAGGGCTTTCGCCGTTTCCGTGATGTTGCGCGAATGCTTGAGATAGGCATACAAACTGTTGGTGAACGAAGTATTATGCTCCTTGTCATATTCCAGCAACTCATATAGCTTCGGCTGGCAAAACTGCCTGAGCCCGGCGTACTGCGAGCAAACCTTCGCGATATGATATACGGCATAATCTTCGTATGAATACAGGCACTCATCGGTATTCATGCGCATGCCGATGTTCAAAGCCTCCAACGACTGCCTGTAATGCTCCCCCATGTCCTCAAGCCTGAGGAAGCTCCTGCTGATCCCCGCGCGCATATTATATTCCCGTAGAAACTCGTCAAGCGTATTCGTGTCGGCCTCGAGCAAATTATTCTCGCGCGAGCAGCTCGTCACGACGACGATATAATCGTTATATATCAACGCCTTGCTCCCGCTGATCATTTTTTCGATATAATCTCGCATATATGACAGCGAAAACTTTTCGATGTCAAAACCTTTGATGTCGACGGTGATGACATATAGGAATTTCTTCATGCCCAAGCCCAGCGCCTTGATTCGTTCCGAAACAAGATTCGCATTGTCGCCGCCGCTCTCCAACAGCTCAACGATGAGCTCCTCGTATAAAAGGCCGCGGGTATAATGCAAAAACTTGTTCTTTTGCATCTCCGCCGACACCGCGTCGCAAAGCATCTCGACAATTTCAAAATCCTTGTCGGAGAAAGGATGGTTGACCTCAATGACGGAAACAGTCGCGACAGGCCGGTTCCCCGCCAAAATGCGCCCCAGCAGCCTTGCGTATTTCATATTGGCCCCTTGATATCGAAAAGGCTTCTCGCTGCGCTCAATACGATTCGTCAGCTTGTCCTTGATGTCGAACGTGACCGTATCGAGCGAAAGCGCTCCCTGGGTCAGGAATTCGTTATATCCCTTGTCTTCGCTTTCTTTTTCGTCAGCAGCAATGGCTATAGCCTTCCAGCTCTTGTCGGACACGACGATGGGATTTCCCAATAACTCGTATCCCACAGCAACGACGCTATATAGCCCCCTCGCTTTCGCGACAGCCGAAAGCAGCGCAGCAGCGCCCTCCATATATCGTCACCCCCCTATAAAATCTGACGTGAAACTGTTGTTTTTCTACACCTTGGACAATGCTACAAATATGTATAATCGTTTTTATTCAATCAAATGTTGATAAATTTACAAATCTAATGTACAATCAGGGTTAGCGCGTACTTCGCCCATTTGGGATTTTATACACCCATTGAAACATTCTAAATGATAAACCACACAATATCAATACTCAATTTAAATAAAATCGAAATATGTCTGGAAACTTGATTTTCAGATATGGGGGAGGAACAATTTTGAAAGACATGTTAGCAGGCCGCGTCGCGCTCGTCACCGGCGCCACAAGCGGCATGGGAGAAGCGATTTCCAAAACATTTGCCAACGAAGGCGCCATCGTCGTCATTGGAGGCCGCAGCTCCGGCAAGGGCCACGCGCTTGCGGCGGAGATCACCGCAGCGGGCGGAACCGCGCGCTACTACGGCCCGATGGATGTCACGAATTCCGACAGCATCAATGCCACGGTTAATGCCACCCTCGCCGAGTTTGGCAAAATCGACATTCTCGCGACATTCGCCGGCAAAACCTTTGACGGCGAAAACATCAGCGCAAAAGAGAACTACGAAAAAACCATTGAATCCAATATGACGGGCACGTTCGACACTGTCTTCGCGGTCCTGCCGCATATGAAGGAGCGCAAAACCGGCAACATCATCATCTGCTCGTCAAATGGAGCATTTAATCCGACGACCCCGGCCTATGTATACCACATGTCGAAAGCGGCCTGCGAATCATTGACGGTCAACCTCGCCATGGAGGTCGCGCCGCTTGGCATCCGAGTCAACTGCATCAAGCCCGGCCCCATCATGACTCCGTTTTGGGACGAGCTCGCAGCGCAAGGCGCCGAGATCGACTCGTTGCTGGCGGGGATCGCCGCGCACGAAGTCCCGCTCGGCAGGATCGGCACCCCTGATGACATCGCGGGGCCGGCTCTCTTCCTCGCGTCCGACCTCTCATCCTATATTACCGGCCTGTGCCTCTATGTTGGTGGCGGCATAGGCTATGTTTATTCCCACGCTCAGTCTTTCATTTTGGGCAAAACGCCCACAGGAGGTGCATAATGGACATAAGTACATTTTCCAGCCCAAACCCCGTGCTATATGGAGCCGGGACAGCGGCGCTCGCAGGAGAGCGCTTCAAGCAGCTCGGCTGCAAAAAGGTTCTTGTCGTCTATGACAAGGGCATCAAAGCGGCCGGCATCGTCGAGAAGGTCACAGGGTCCATCGAGAAAGCCGGCATCAACTACGTCTGTTTCGACGGTGTCATTGCCGACGTCCCCGATTATTCCGTCAATGAAGCTGCCGCGTTCGCCATATCCGAGGCCGTCGATGGCATCGCCGCCGTCGGCGGAGGCAGCTCGCTCGACACCGGCAAAGCCGTACGCATCATGTTGTCAAACCCGCCGCCTATCAGCAACTATTACTCCCGTCCGGGCAAGCCGCCTGATGCCGACATGGCGACGCTGCGTCCGTTGATCGTCCTGCCGACGACTTCCGGCACGGGCAGCGAGGTCTCCCCCGGAGGCGTCATCATCGACACGGCGAATAACGTCAAAGAACATTTCCAATGCCCCATCACGCTGGGCATCATCGATCCTGAGCTCACGCTCAATATGCCCCCGTCAGTGACTGCGATCACCGCGTTTGACGCGCTCGGCCATTCGATCGAGGCCGTCACGTCCGGGGCTCCGAACGTTTTCAGCGANCTCATCGGCCTCAAAGCCATTTCGCTGATNTCGCAAAATCTCCCCATTGTCATCAAAGACGGGTCNAACCTGGAAGCGCGCAGCGGCATGCACCTGGCGGCGACGATGGCGACCATGTCCATTCTCGGCCCGTTTTGCCACATTCCTCACGACATGGGCCTCGTGATAGGCATGGAGCACGACATGCCCCATGGCGTCGCTGTCTCGGTCGCCCTCCCGGAATGCCTCGAATTCATCGCGCCCGCCATTCCCGATACGCTTGCCAAGGTCGCTGCCGCTCTGGGCGCGGCCGTTCCGAGCGGAGCCTCCGCTGACGATATCGGCAAAATCGTTTCGAAGGCGGTGCGAGAGCTCATGCGGGTCTCCGGCCTGCCTTCTATGAAAAAATATGTCAAGTCCAAGGACGATCTGCTTGCCACCATTCCCAAGATCCTGGCTTCGCAGGATTTCCATTTTTCTCCAAGGCCTCCGTCCGAGGACGACATACGCGACATATTGTCAAAAGCATACGACGCGGCGGTATGACCTACTTTGCAACTTGTCAAAAGCGTTCGACGCGGCGGTATGACCTTCTCCGCAACTTATCAAAAGCGTACGACGCGGCAGTATGACCTTCTCCGCAATAAGGTCTGCTCCCCCCACCAGTGCCAAACAATTCCAATCAGGAGGTAGATAAATTGCCCAGTGTATTTTCCAGCCCGAACCCGATCCTATTCGGCATCGGCACATCAAAACAAACAGGCGACAAACTAAAAGAACTCGGATGCACGAAGATTCTCCTCGTCTACGACAACGGCATAAAGTCAGCGGGGATAGTCGATAAAATCGACGCTGTCATCAAAGCCGCCGGCATCGACACCGTCCACTATTCCGGCGTCCAAGCAGACCCGCCCGATTGGTCTGTCGAAGAGGCCGGCGCCCTCGGCGTCCACGAGCATGTCGACGGCGTCGTCGGGCTTGGCGGGGGCAGCGCGCTCGACACCGCAAAAGGCGCGTCGATGCTCCAAACCAACCCCCCTCCCATCGAGCAGTATTATGGGCGCGAGGGCGTCGTCACAAAACCCGGCATGCCCTTGATCGTCATTCCCACGACTGCCGGCACGGGCAGCGAATCCACTCCCGGCGGCGTCATCACGGACACAAAAAACATCATAAAGACAAACATCTCCGGCGCAGGGTGCAAGGTCACGCTCGGCATTGTTGACCCCGAACTNACGCTCGCCCTGCCACCTTCNGTCACGGCCTCCACCGGCATGGACGCGCTCTGCCATGCAGCGGAATCATATACGTCGGCTCTGGCCAACAGCTTTTGCGACCTCACAGGCCGCGAAGCGATCAGGCTCGCGGGCAAATATCTCGTCCGCGCGTTTGAAAACGGCAGCGACCTCGAAGCGCGCGAAGGCATGATGAAAGCCGCGACTCTCGGAGGCATGTCCATGTCCGGCCCGCTTTGCCATCTCGCGCACGACATCGGCAAGGCGATGGGCGGCAAGTTCCACGTCGCGCACGGCAACGCATGCGCTTCAACATTGCCGCAAGTGCTGCAAGCGGTCGCCCCGGCATGCCCCGACAGGGTGAGATACATCGCCGAGTCATTCGGCGCTTCGATCCCCGAAGGCGCGTCTCCTGAAGCGATAGGCGAGGCCGCTCTCGTTACGATGCAATCATTGATGAAAAAGCTGAAAATGCCGAACATGAGCCAGCTTGGGCTCAAAAAAGAAGAGCTTCTCGACATCCTCCCGGAAATCGTCGTAGGGATGCAAGAGGGCCTAGTCAAGTTATTCGGCGTTGCCACGTTCCCGCTCCCCGCCCCGAAAGAGTTCATTGCGACATTGATCTCCCGCGCATATGATGAGAATTGAACATGAGATTCCACCCCCACAACCCGAACGCCGAGCGCAAGGGCGCAAGGGCGTGAACGGTAGCCAATATGGCGAAGCAAAATATGTAGTATATATGATGAAATTTATGAAAGGACTGATATCGTGGCTGTAAAAGTTAATGCTGAAGAAATCAGGAGCGTGCAGGTGCTCACACCAAGGCTCCAAAAGCTGAAAAAAGAATGGGAGGACGCTCCGCCGCAGGTATACGTCGACGACACCTTGCTCTTCACAGAATCATGGAAAGAGACCGAAGGGCTGCCGCTCGACATCCGCTGGGCAAAGGCGCTGGAGAAACGCCTGCTCGAATGCCCGCTTTTCATCCGCGACGGCGAGATCATCGTCGGGTCGCTGACGAAATTCATCAGGGGCAATGGCACGTTATGCGCCATGAAGCCGCACGAAATCCTCGAAATGTGCAAATCAGGCAAGTTCGCGCGCAAAACCAGCGATACTGAATCGACCAACATCGACCCGGACGATCTTCGTAAGCTCAAGGAAGACGCGGAATACTGGGTCGAGAATATGCCAAAGGTTTCCACCGTCAATGCCGCGCTGGAATATGACATGGGCGCGGATGTTTTCGACCTATTGTTTGACAGGGCCTGCGTGTTTGAGGGCAGGGGCGTCCGTTTTAAAATGGACCGCGGCCTCTTCCAAAACTACAGCGCATACGGCGGGGGCGTCGCCCAGGTCAGCATCAAATGCGTCGAGCACGGCTTGAACTATGTCATCGATCTGTGCAAAAAAGAACGCGAGCGCATGATGCTCGAAGGCGACAACGAAAACAGCCACGGCTCCGCGCAATTCCTGCGGAAGTATTGGCTGCTCGAGGCCTGCATCATCTCTTGCGAAGCGTTCATCAAATTTGCGAAGCGCCATGCGGACTACGCGCGCGAGCTCGCGGACAAAACGACTGACGCCGTGCGCAAAGCGGAGCTGATTCGTATCGCCGATGCTTGCGACCACGTGCCGGCCGAGCCTCCCCGCAGCTTCTTTGAAGCGGTGCAATGCGCAAGGCTATATCATCTCGTTTGCTGGAAAGAAAGCTCNGACCGCCCCGAGGTCCCCGTCGGCCGCCTNGACCAGCTTCTCTATCCATATTACGAAAAAGACAAAAAAGANGGCAAAATCACGGCGCAGGAAGCGGCCGAGCTGCTCGGCGCCTTCTGGCTCAAGATCAGGGAATGCGAAAACCTNGTCACGATTCCGCGCGAGCAACGCGCCGCTCCCGGCTCGCTGCTTCCGAACATCACGCTTTGCGGCGTGAACGACAAGGGCGAAGACCTGACCAACGACGTCTCCTGGCTCGTGCTGGAAGCGATGGCGCAGGTGAAGCTGTCTGAGCCGGCCATATATGTGCGGTATAACCCGGATATGGACCCGGAATTCATTCTGCACGCGCTCCGCTGCAACGTCGATTTTGGCGGCGGCAATCCCGCCTTCCTCAACGACTCTCTCGGCACGCAGCGCTATCTCGACCGCGACGTTCCCATCGAGGATGCCTGCAACTGGAACGCCAGCGGCTGCCTGGGCTATCACTTGGACAGCATGGAGCATCTTGGCGGCGGGCACAACATCAACCAATTCAAGCTGCTCGAGCTCGCGCTCAACGACGGCTATGACCCAAGGACGAAAAAACAGCTCGGCCCGCACACAGGCGACCCGAGGACGTTCACGAGCGTTGATCAAGTCTTGGGCGCATATTATGGCCAGCTCGAATACTTCGTCCCCATCCTGCACAGGATCAAAGTCCTCTCGCTCGCCACGGAAATCACCGACGGACCGATGAGCGGCCTGCGCTGCGCGATGCAATATGAAGACTGCATCCGCGAAGGCCTTACGCCGAAAGAGGGTGGCGCGCGTTATCCCGAAGGCAGGACGTCTTGGCTGGGCAGCCGAGGCATGGTGGACCTTGCGGACAGCATCGCCGCCATCAAACGCCTCGTCTTCGATAAGAATGTCGTATCTATGGACGAGATGATGAACGCCTGCGCTGCCAACTGGGAAGGATATGAGGACCTGCATCAGCTTTGCCTCAACGCGCCGAAATACGGCAATGATGATGATTATGTCGACGAAATCTACGACGACCTTTCGACGAAGGTGCCTGAAATCATGCAGCGTTGGATCGATCCGATAACCGGCAAAAAACCGATGCTCTTCATCGGCGCCGCTGCCGGCCATGTCACGATCGGCAAGGCTATCGGCGCAATGCCGAACGGCCGCGCGGCATACAGCCCGACGTGCGACGCTGCTTGCTCCGTGATGCCCGGAATGGATGTCAACGGCCCGACGGCCGCGATCAACTCCGCCACAAAAGGCCCGTATTCCAAAGAATTCGTCGGTTATGCGATGAACATGAAATTCTCAAAATCCGTTTTGAACACGGATGAGAAGCTGCAAAAGCTCGCTTGGCTCATCAAGGCGTTCATGAAGCGCGGCGGCTGGCATATCCAGTTCAATATCCACAGCCGCGAAGAGCTGCTTGATGCTCAGGCGAATCCCGCAAACCATAAGAATCTGCTCGTGCGCGTCGGCGGCTACAGCGCGTATTTCATCGACCTTCCGCATGAGCTGCAAGACGAGATCGTCACCCGCTCGATGCACGAAAACCTCTAACGAACACCTGACATCATGGGGGGTCGATGTCCGCACCGACCCCCCACCCATCACCGTAGGGGCCTGTCCGCACCGACCCCCGGCAAATACCACCCATCACCGAGGGGTAGATGTCCGCATCGACCCCCCACCCATCACCGAGGGGCCGGTCCGCACCGACACCCCATCCATCACCGTAGGAGCCGATGTTCACATCGACCCCCGGCAAACGAGGCTAATATCATATGGATGAAACAAAAGGCATAATATTCAACATACAACGCTACAGCATCGACGACGGTCCGGGCGTACGCACGACCGTGTTTTTCAAGGGTTGCCCGCTCACTTGCCTGTGGTGCTCGAATCCGGAATCGCAAAGCCCCCGCCCCGAGGTCACATGGCGCTACACATCGTGCAAGCAATGTGAAAAATGCGTCAACACATGCCCGGAACGCGCCATATCCTTCGTTGAAGGCGACTTGATGATAGACCGCCAAAAATGCGCGTGCTGCGGCAAATGCGTCGATGCCTGCGTCCAAGAAGCGCTCAGCATATCAGGCAAGAGCATGACGGTCGACGAAGTCTTCAAAGTCGTAAAACGCGACTACGACTATTATGAAGCGTCCGGAGGCGGCGTCACCGCTTCAGGAGGCGAAATTCTGGGGCAAGCCGATTTTGTCGCTGCCCTCTTCAAGCGCTGCCGCGAGGAACGCATCGGCACATGCGCCGATACATCAGGCTTTGGCGATCCCGCTGCGCTTTCAAAAATCTTGGAATACTCAGACATAGTCCTCTTTGACTTAAAGCACATTGACCCTAAAGAACACTTAAAAGCATGTGGGCAGTCAAATGAACTCATTATGAGCAACCTTGAACTCGCTGTGAAATCCAACGCAAAAGTCATTATCCGCGTCCCATTGATCCCGGAATTCAACAATTCGGACGAGGCTCTTTCCGCGATTGCCCAAGCGGTCGTCGACAGGGCAGGCGGCGCAGAGGTGAACATCATGCCATACCACAAGTATGGCGCCAACAAATATAGAATGATAGGGCAAAAATATTCTCTTGATGAGCTGCGTGAGCTGCTGCACCAAGAGAAAACTCGTGCGCAAGAGGTTTTTCAGTCATTCGGGCTCAAATGCGAAATCTCGCAATAGCTACTGGTCACACCTTTTTGGTTCTGCGGAAAACCCTCTTAAACAGCAATCCGATCCTGCGAATGACACGTTTGACCCAAAACGGCTTCTTCTCCGGCGGCTCCGTGCGCACCATCAGCACCTGCAGCGCCTCCTCAATGCCGTCGAGCGCCAGCAGACGCCGCATTGTCTCGATCCGCAACTCCTCCATCCGCCTGTGCGTCTCCTTTTGCGTCTCGCCAAGCCGTTTTTCCGTGTCCATATGGAGCTTTTCGAAGCTTCTGCTGCCCTCTGCAATAAGCCTGGCCTGCGCCTCCGCTTGCTTTACGGTATATTCGTAGTGATCGGACGCAGGCTTTTCTTGCAGCTTCGCCCGCTCGTCCATCGCTTGAAGCCTGCGGTCGATGATCTCCTGGACGCTTGCAAGCATTCCCTGCCGTTTTGTAGATTCTTTCATATCGTTAAAGATACGGTCTTGCTCATTGGCAATTCCCAGCATATCAGATCGATATCGCTGAAAATCCTGGTTCAATTTTTCGATAGAAGGCCCGACATCCTGCTGCCAAGTGTTCTGCTTGAATACGACACGCTCCACTATGGACAGCATTTCTGACTGCTGCCTTGCCACATCATCGATCAGCCTGTCTTGCAGCTCAAACTGCTCCCGCAGGAATTTTTCCATATTGTCTGAACGCAGGTCATGCAAGGCATCCTGCTCACCCAGGAGCTTTGATATTTCATCGATGCGCTGGTCCTGCTGCGTCAACTGGTCGGCGACTCGTTCGAGGATATTTATCAGCGCAATATCCCTTTGCGAGGTTTTTTTCTCAGCAGCCATTTGATCATATCCCCATTCTGTTGAAAACATCGGCGAATAATGGCAATATTATCACACTTTTCTACATTACGCAAATGAAAAAAGGTTCCTGCATATTCGCTTGCACCGATGCAGCCGATATACAGGAACCTTTATCTTTATGCAATGTCTCGCGGTTTTGGCGAAGACGGATACAAGACAATATCCATCGAGCCTGACGTGGGCTAGCTCCCGATAGCGCTCATCGCCGTGTCGCAAAGCTGCGTGAACGCCTCCGGCTCGTGAATAGCCATCTCCGAAAGCATCTTGCGGTTCAAAGCAATGCCGGAGAGCTTGAGCCCATGCATGAAGCGAGAATAATTCATGCCGTTCGCCTTGCAACCCGCGCTGATCCTCGTAATCCAAAGCCTGCGATAATCCCTCTTCTTGCGCTTGCGGCCGACATAAGCATATCGCAACGACTTCATGACCGCTTGATTCGCCATCTTAAAATGCTTGGATTTCGCGCCCCAATAACCCTTGGCGAGCTTTAAAATCTTTTTTCTTCTCTTACGCGTGCTTAACGCGCCTTTGACTCTGGCCATTTGACAGTCCTCCTATTTATACGGGATCATACGCTTGATAGCGGCTTCGTTCGTGACGTCGGCATAAGCGCCCTTACGCAATCCCCTCTTGCGCTTGGTTGATTTTTTGTTGAGGATATGGTTTTTGTACGCATGGGCGCGTTTGACCTTGCCGCTCTTGGTCAGATTGAACCGCTTCTTCGCCCCGCTATGTGTCTTGATTTTTGGCATATTACTGGTCATTCCTTTCAGTTAATGGCGTTACTTTCACAGGGGCGGCAGATGCTCGCTCCTGTACGCGTCAGCAGAACCTGCCCGCATCGACCAGTGCAGGACAGATCAGCCTTTACATTAAACGTGAGGCTCCGCCCCACAACATAGGCGATAGTACCTGACGGATTTATAACTACTTTCTTATTGGTGTTGCGAGTCGCCGGTACTAACCTTTACGCTCCTTGGAGTGAGAAACATGGACATGTGCCTCCCATCCAGTTTCGGATTCTTGTCAACAGTGCCGAACTCGTTGCACTCCTCGGCATATTTCTTCAGCAAATCCTCACCCAGGTTGGTGTGGGCCATTTCCCTGCCCCTGAAACGCACGGTGACTTTCAGCCTGTCGCCTTCTTTGAGAAATTTTTGCCCGCTCTTCAGCTTGACGTTGAAGTCGTTGCTGCCAATGCTCGGCGACATGCGTATTTCCTTAATCTCCACAATCTGTTGGTGACGGCGCGCCTCTTTCTCCCGCTTTGCCTGCTCGAAACGATATTTGCCATAATCCATAATCTTGCAGACGGGCGGATTGGACGTTGGCGCGATTTTGACAAGGTCGAGTTCTTTTTCAATCGCAATTTTGAGCGCTTCCGGCGACGACATGATCCCAAGCTGGGTCCCGTCCTCGTCGATCAGACGGATCTCACTGTCATTGATATCCTCATTAATCTGATAGGTCACGCTGCTTATACTTAAACACCTCCATAATTATCTGTCGTGCCGCGCTCGACAGCTCCGGGAACTCGGGGCAAAAGCCTTGGTTCCAAAGGCCTCGTCGCGTAGCCTTTTGCAAATAGTCTCCTATTTGCGGAAAAATAAATACGTGGAAGCATACGCATCCACGCAAAGCACAAACCGCCCATGTAGGGAGGGGAATCATGCTATTCGACCGCGTCGCGCTCGGCCTGCCGGCGGACGGGTGAGGACGGGGATGCCGTTCTGCTTTCTAGCCGTGCAATACTATCATTGTCAAAAGCGTTTGTCAATAACGAAATGCAACAAATTTTCATCTTCTATTGAAAAGCGGCACGCAAATGTGTATATTAAGGTATAAATTAAGGTATTATCTTGAACCTCCCACGACAAAATCGCGGGATTCCTGCTTCAACGAGAAGCGCTTCATCTCATAAACACAAAAGAAAGCGAGGACAACACCATGAAATACCGCATAGAAGAGCGAACCGAAATGCGCTTTGTCGGGCAAAGATTCTTCGTCTCCCTTGAAGGAGGACTCGACTACACAGAAATCCCCGCAATATGGAACGGCTTTCCCCAAGAATCAATAGCCGAACTCGAATGCCTCGTCGACAGCGAGCCAACAGGCGTCGTCGGCCTATTCGCAGACAAGCACGACAACGGCTTTGACTTCTGGATCGCCGCCGCCACCACAAAAACATGCCCCGCCCACTGCGAAGTCATCACGATACCCGCCTCGATGTGGGCGATATTTGAAGCAAAAGGCCCGTGTCCCGCCGCGATTCAGGACACATTCGCGCGAGTATATTCCGAATGGTTCCCGACAGTGGATTATTTGCGCATACAGATTCCGGAAATTGAATGGTTCTCACAAGGAGACCCAACCTCCGAAGATTACATCTGCGAAGCTTGGGTCCCAATAGTCAAAAAGTAGCCTCCCGCGCCCTTCGTCGTCGTGGACATCAACAAGTCCCGCCTTATGGCTCGGAATAAAACTCGTCCTTGAAGTCGCCGAAACCGCCCCAGTTGTTATATTCGGTGATCGTCAGGAACATCCTTTCCTTTGGCACGCCCAGCGACTTGTTTATTGCATTGAAAACAGCCACCGTAAAATCCTTCTTGATGTGATATTCAAAGTTCGAATAATACTTTACATCGGCAAATACCATGTTGTCTTGCTTCACGCCTCCGACAAACATGGTTTTACCGTCTTCCATATCTACTATAAGACCGCGCCCATCTTTGCCCGGAATGATGCTGAGCGCCTCGCCGATCCCATTAACAAGCTCCTCCTGCTTCTCTTGCGAAAGCTTTTGAGTAACGCTTAACCTTATATATGGCATGCTTGCAACCTATCCTCTCCTAATTTTGTTTGATTTGCTCGGTGGCCGGGAAGCACGTGCGGCCGCCCGCAGATGCCTCTGGGGCATCCGCCCGCAGATTGCGACACCAGCGCCTGTCAGCAGCGGCCGGCACGGCCATCGCAGCCGCCCGCAACCGCCCTTAGCCGCCCGGCCACCGATCAACTGATTAATTCACGAAAGACACGTTCTGGAAATACACATTTCCGGAAATAAAGTACTCCACGCCCACAAGCTCCGGAACGCGCGCCCTTGCTGCGACCAACTCACAAATCCCATACCAAGGGTCGACATCCACAAATATCTTTAACGCCTCGTAAAGCAGTTCCTTGCGCGTGGCCTCGTCAGCCGTAGTCAACGCGCCCATGCTGAGAGCGCCATACTCGTCGCGTTCGGGGCCTGTCCAGCCAAGCGAGATGAACGTCGGATACATCGCCAAGATATCGACCGCCATCATGCTAGGCGCGGACGGCGTAAACAGCGCAATGTCGAAATTCGACGGATCCATCATCATTCCGAAGAACGACGCCTGATCAAAACTGATGATATCGACATTGACCCCAATCTCCAGCAGGCCGCCTTGGATGATTTCCGCCAATGTGTTGTTTGAGGACGCGCCGTTCGTAATGAGCCGCAGCGTCTTTCCCACGAGCCCCGACTCCTCGGCAAGCTCCCTCGCCTTCGCCGGGTTGTATCCGATTATATACGTGTCATGCATATTGCGCCAACGCTGCTCGAAATCGACGGTATAATGCGAAATCGGCGCATCGGTGATGCTTGCCCTACCCTCCAGCAGAATGTCGGAAACCGCTTGCCTGTCGATGGAATAGCTGACAGCATAACGCGCTTCCTTAGTCTCCAGAGGCGTGCCCGGCAGCATGCTGTACCACGCAGCGTAATTCATGCCCGCGTTGTTGTCATCAATGACATAACCGAGCGATTCCACAAAATCTACCTCCGAAAGCGGGACTCCCGCCATATCGACGTCGCCCGTCTCCAGCGCGTTGATGATCTGCATCTCCTCGTTGATGCACTTGTACAATATGTTCTGAATGGCGATCGGTCCGCCCCAATAATCGTTGCGGGCCTGCAGCGCAAGATGGCTGTTCACGATATAATCCGTCACGACATACGGCCCGGTTCCTATCGGGTTCAAAGTGAGCGAAATCTCGTCATAAGACTCCTTGTCCATGATGAGCATCTGGACCATGCCGACTTCCTGCGCCGCGTTGAACTCCGTATACCACAGATCGATCGTGTAATCGTCGATGATATTGGTCTTGTCGAAATCGATTGCCTTGACATTGAGCGCGAACTGCGGATTTTCACGGTTTTGCTCCATCGTGAAAATAACATCTTCGGCCGTGAACGCATTGCCATTCGAGAACTTGACGCCTTCTTGCAAATGGAGCGTGTTCTGGATGTCGCTTATGCGGTCAATGCTCTTGGCCAGCACCCAGACCCATGTCCCATCCGATTTGACGTCCCAAAGCGGCTCGTATATCGAATATAGAACCGAGAAGTAGCCGCCTGTGACGCCAAGCGGGTGCAAAGTGCCGCTGTCTGCTGAAGCGGCGACGTTAAGCGTCCTGGCAGGGCCGCTCGGCGCGGGTGAATTATCCGTGGTCGTCTGGTTGCCACTTGAGTTGCTGTCCGTGTTGCTTTGGTTGCTTTGATTGTTCTGTCCGCTGCTGCTGTCGCCGGAGTTGCTGTCAGCAGCATTGTTCTGGTTGGTGTTCTGGTTCGTTGTCTGGTCGTTGTCTGTGCCGCTCTTGCCGCACGCGGCGACGGATGCGACCATCAAACACACGAGCAGCAGCGCAGCCAACCTCTTCACGAATTTCCCTTTTTTCATTCAATAACCCCTTTTCAAAATAATATTTTCCCATGTTACTGATCAATGCGAGCGCCGTGCCCGCCGCCTTGGATTCTGTCATTCTGTACACAGAGAAGAATCCTTCCCGCTGCTGCGGATGCATCCGCAGCCAGTGCTACCAATTACTTCCCTATGACTCCCGTCACCATCGTCAAATAGCTGTTCGCGCTCCAGGAACTCCATGCCCAGCCATCGGCAGCATGCGGCGGAATCTGCTGCGCGGCCTTCTCCCCATTATACTTATAATAGTTATAAGGCGCATAGCCAAGAATGATCCCCTCGCGGTTAGTATGGTCGCAATACCGCCGCGCGATCATGTCCGCCTCCGCCTGCTTGCCCGCAGCCTGCAGCCCGACGGTCAAAATCATGTTCATCGGCCCGACGACGCGCCCGCAAACGAACGAGATGCCAAAAGTCGCCAAATCGCTCTGCATGCTCTCCGAAGCCAGCCCGATGTCAGTCAGCCAAAGCCCCTCTGTCGTAAGCTTCTCGGCGACCTTATCGATGATATGCTGCGGCAGCCGCTTGCCAAGAATGATCGGCTGATAATTCGCCAAGCTATATGAATCGACCGACTTCCCGTTTACCTTCGAGACAAACCTCTCGCCATCCCAATATTCATCGATCATCGCCTGCGTCAGCTTGTTCGCCCTCACCATCCATTCATCATGCATGTCGGCAAACGAATACGACTTCTTGGCAATCCTCGCCACCGCTTCCATGAGCAAAATCAGGAACGCCACGGCGCAAGGATCGACCGTCGGGAAGCCATCCTTAAACAACGAGCAATCGTCCCATCCGGACTCATGCGGGCTGAGCAGCGCGATCATATCGTCGCCGAGGCCCGCGTTGCGATATTTCACCCAATATTCGGCCCACGCCGCGAATTTCGGGTACATGCGCTCGGCATCGGCCCCCGTGATGAAAGAATCGCCAACCTTCCTGAAAAGATAATCAAGCGCGAACCCTTGGAACGCCGGCTGCATCCCATGCATCGGCGGATTTGAGTATGTCATCATGTTCGGAAGCCGCCCCGTCGCCTCGTCCTGATAAAGGAACATGACGCAAATCTGCCGCCACGCCTCCTTGGGGTCGGAAAGCATCGGCATCGCGTTATAGCTCTGCTGCCAAGGCGCGGCCGCGCAGCCCCAGGCATTCTGAAAGAGGATATGCGGCTGCGCGAACGACCCGATGGCCTTTGTGCGGCAGCTCCACACCATCCATTGCGCGTATTTCGCCATCTCTTCGTAGCCGGGCGCGGCATCGTTGTATATCTCTCTGAAAACGTCGAAATCTTCCCTGTTGTCCTCAACCAATTCCTCAAAATCTTCATATTCGCCAAAAGGAATCAGCGTGTTGCGGTAATCATGGACAGCAGCGTCAAATTCGCCCGTCGAAGCATCGGGCAAAAAGTCGATCCTGACCAGATCAGGCACCAACGCGCCCTTGGCATAAACGGTCGTGACATTGTAGTTCCCCGTAATCGCCTTGAAAAACAGCTTGCCAAAGCGGCCAAAATCGCCCTCCCAGCCGCTGCCGTCCGGAAGCGCGTACATGCCCCTGCAAGCCTTTGCGCCGTTCCCGGAAGCGGAACGGAGCTCCAGCCGCAAACCGGCATTTTCCCCATTGATGCGGAAATGCGAACGATCTGTGAGCGCGATGGCAACGCACCCGCCATCCGCGCACATTGTCAAAGCCCCCGGATCCGCGAAATACGAATATTTCACAGGAGCGCCATTCATCAAAAGCTTGATGTCGAACATGAAATCGCTGAAGTTGAGCGACTCGCCGGTCCAGTTGTTGCCAAGGCGCAGCTGCCCGCGCACGTGGAAATCCTCGGCGATATACGTGTTGCAGCCGTGACGCGCATATGACGCGCGCACAAGGTTAAAGCGTTCATAAGTGCCAAACATACAATCGACCCCCCTTATAGCAAGACTTTATGCGCCAACGCCAGCAGCGAAGCGCCATAAAACGGTTTATGGACCCCTGCGGAGCGCGCATTCTCGAGCGCCTTCAAAGTGATCCTTTTCGCGGAAGCCTTCCTGCCCGCATCGAAAAGCCCGCCGACAAGCAGCAACCCCACCGAGCTGTTGATGTTGGATTTGTCGATCTGCGGCTCGATCTTGCCGATAATATCCGTCGGCAGGCGCTGCCCCAAAACAATCGGCGTTGGCGAAAGATTCTTATCACGCGGCGAAAGCTCCCCGGTGTAAGCATTCTTCCCGACGAAAGCCTCGCCATTCCAAAGCTCGGCAATCAACCGAGTCTTCAGATTCTTCGCGAAAGCCTCCCATTTGTTCGCGATGCCGACATCATATTCCATGTGGGCCAGCTTGCCGAGCACCTCGCTGACAATAATAAGATAAGCATTGAGATCGGGCGCGATCACAGGCTCGCCGACATCGAAGAACGCCGGCGCCCCAAACGGGCCGCATTCGTGGCGGTAGGCATAATAGCTGATCTCCCCGTCAACGGAACGCTCCGTCATGCAATACCTAGCGACCTCCTCCAGAGCGGCATAGACCCTATAAATATCGCCCCTGGAATCGCAAAGCAGCCCATCATCAATCAACCGCAAGGCGGCGATGCCCGCAATCGGCGGCAAAGCGACAGGATAAGCAAGCAGCAAATCAAGCGCCTTCGCGACATCTTTGAACGCCATCGAAGTGACAGCCATCAGCCACGAATTGGTCTCTTTGGAATTATACTTGTTCTCCACAATGACCTCTGTCTTGCCGTCCAGAACCCTGTGGCACAGCCAAAGCGGATAAGCCGCAGCCAATTTGACGTCGTTCCATTCCTCCGGAACGTCGACGAGCGAATCGACGAAAGCCTTGAACTCCGCACCGTTCCCCTTGACGCAATCATCGAACGAACGCGTGACCGCAGGTGGGCCGAAATCCGTCGGCAGGTCGAACACGCAAAGCTCAAACTCGCCCTTGACAGGCGCGATGTCGAGCACCGGGGTGACAGAATGCATCTCGTGCAGCATCCAGGAATCGTCAAAAGCGATCTTGCCCTTTTTCGCGGTGAAAACGATGTGGCTCGCCCCGACATTGATCGTCACGCCGGTTTTGTCTGCGAGTGTGGTGACGAACGAAGCGGACGACACGCCATTCAGGCGGAACGCGGCATCGCCCGTGATGCGCAGCGCCTGAACCTCCGCATCGATGGCGAACCTGACCTTCGACCCTCCCGCAGTCGTCAGCACAAGCGAAGACTCCGTGGCCTCATAGGTGAAAGGCGCAACCTCCCCATTTTCAAGCGGCTCCACGCGAAGCATGCCCGGGAGGCTGGTCACGCCCATGGCCAAAAAGCCCCCGACTGCGACCGGCGCCATTGCGAGCCAAAGCTCGCCATCGTGGTCGATGATGATGTGCCTGGTTTTTCGATGCCCAAACCCAAATTCCGACATTGCTGATTTAATGTCCATTATCCGGCTCCTCTCCAAAAATTTATATTATTAGTCGCTGATGCGATTGACAGCCATCTCAATGCGNTCCCTGCCCAAAAACGCGAACGCTACNTGGTANACCGCTTTTCCGCTTCCTATATATTTCTCGCAATAACCTCNGTCCTCAATTTGTTTCATAGAATCGCTCAATGCCGCATCGGAAAGAGCAGCGATGTCTGCTTCAGACGCTTCCGGAGGAGATTGAATATACTTAAATTCAATAACATAGACCTTATCTCCCAAATCAAGCGTAGCATCAATCCTGCCCCGAGACGTTGAAACCTCAGCGGTAATATCAAACCCCAGCACAGACATCACTGCATAGAAAATCGAATGGTAATATGCCTCTGCATTGACATGCAGCTGATATGGAATCGAGGCAAAGAGGCCCCGCAGCATATCCAAAACCTTCGATAAGTCGCAGACACGGAAAGCTTCACTAATGTCCATTTGTAATTTATTTGAACGAACTTCACTNCACTCTGTAAGAGACGACATTATTTGCAAGTGAAAAGCATCGTTGACCTCATTGTTTGGAATTTCCAACAGATANTGTGGAATGCCAACAGGGTAAATCACCTGCTTAATNGTCAAGTAACCTGTTTGAAACAGCAACGGTTCGATCTCTAACTGCCGCAACTCAAAAGAATCGAGCATTCTCTCGGTAATTACAAGGTTACNAATAGTCAGATATGACTCCGGATTGCTTTTAATCATATTAACAAGAAAAGTAGGAGTACCGCTCGCATACCAGAACGAATAAAACCTCTTCTGCGCGAAAAACGAGAGCAACGAAAAAGGATTCAACACCCTTGTCGCTCCATCCCATGAATACCCATCATACCATGCAAGAATCTCGCTCTTTAGATTATCGTAACGCTTCAGGCTATCAAGCGAAGAAAGAGCCTCAATGTGTTCAGCAAAGAGCACATCAAGGTCCTCTCTGACAATACCGCAGATATTCGCGAATTCCTCCGTCAACGTGATATCAAGCAAGTTATTGAGTTCGCTGAAAATTGAAGTCTTTGTGAACTTAGTCACACCCGTGATCATCACGAACCTAAGATACCGATCCATTGACTTTAAAATGCCATAAAAACCTTTGATAACCTGCCTATTTAGCTCTGCAACTTCAATATCAGTCAAATGATCCAGAATAGGTTTATCATATTCGTCGATGAGCACAACGACCTGCCGGTCGTATTTTTTATATAAACCTTCGATAAGTTGCATGAAAAAATCGGAAATAATCGATTCTGAGATATCAAGACCATCTTCCCTGGCGCGCTTTTTCAGACTAGACATCAAGGACTCTTCCAGAATATCAGGTGTCTTGTTTGATATGTTGCTCATGTCGAACCTAATCACCGGATGCATCTGAAAATCATAGTCAGAATTGTGGATCCAAAGACCATTGAATAGCTCTTTGTCGCCACTAAATGCCTCACTGATTGTATCCAGCAAAAGCGATTTGCCAAATCGCCTCGGGCGCGACAGAAAATAGTACTTTGCGCCCTGCAGCAACTTAAATATATCTTGGGTTTTGTCGGCATAGATATAGTTGCCCGTGATAATCTCTCTGAAGTTTTGTATACCAAGCGGTAATCTTTTCATGTTGTCTCCATATCCTCTGCAATCTAATGCTGAAAGCGTACCAATCGGCTTCTACCCAGCACATATCGAGCGCTCGGCATTCAGTTATCGGAATCACTGTAGGAGTCTATGCCCACATCGGCCTGCTCCCCTTGTCCATCGTTATTGCGAGCCTCGGGCGCGGCAATCATCATTATGAGCCTCGGGCGCGGCAATCATCATTATGAGCCTCGGGTGCGGCAATCATCATTATGAGCCTCGAGCGCGGCAATCATCATTATGAGCCTCGGGTGCGGCAATCCATTTCACCGCCATCACTGCCGCCATTATACCCTCCGGCTCGTTGAAATGCAACTGAAAGTCTGCAAATGCAGCATCATTTTTGTGCAATCGTATTTGTGTTATTAAAGTGCAATATTTGAGTCATCGCAACCTCTCGGGACAAAAGTCGCGGGATTCGATAGTTTTGCAGCAATGAAGGATTGAGAAGAGTGTTATATTTGAACCTCCCACGACTAAAGTCGCGGGATTCCTGCTTTAACGAAAACCGCTTCATCCTATAAAACCCCCTATAGCACCCTACCCTAGAGCAAAAGAGGCCGTCTAACCACATTGGACGACACCAATGCGGCTGAAAAACGCCGGACGCGAAAACCCCGGAAACGCTGCGAGAACTTAATGGTTTTAGCGGCAGCCCGGAAACGCTGCGAAGAATCAATTTGCAAAGCAGCTTGGAAAGTCCGCGGCAACGCGACAAACGCAGCATTCGGGAAACACTTGGCACCTATGGCATTGCGGAAACACAGGCGCCGCCGGCGGCGGAGAACCCCAACTCCAGACTAAAAGAGGCTGAAAACCCGGAATCCCAACC
>WRMX01000018.1 GCA_009776905.1 Oscillospiraceae bacterium | reverse complement strand
TGGAAGCTGCATTGTAGTTATCGATGCAAACATCGACCTGCTGCGGCATCCGGGTTGTGGGGGCGGAGCCCTCACGTTAGAAAAGGAGAAATATATGAATAAGGATTTGCTAAAATTGCTCGACTTGTCGCCGGAAGACATCAAGCACATACTTGACACTGCCGACATTCTCAAAGCAGAGCAGAAAGCAGGAAAAAAACACGATTTCCCGGCGGGAAAAACGCTGGCAATGATATTTGCGAAAAACTCGACAAGGACGCGAGTCTCGTTTGAAACAGGGATATATCAACTTGGCGGCCTGGGGATATTCCTCTCGAGCGCGGAAAGCCAGCTCGGACGCGGCGAACCGATCAAGGACACCGCGCGCGTGCTCAGCAGATACTGTGATTGTATTATGATACGCACATATGAACAGGAAGAGGTCGAAGAACTGGCGCGTTTTTCAACTGTGCCCGTCATCAACGGACTCACGGATTTTGCTCATCCATGCCAGGTCCTTGGCGATTTGATGACGATACGCGAACACAAAGGCACGCTTGCCGGGTTGAAGGCTTGTTTCATCGGCGATGGCAACAATGTTGCGAACTCTCTGATCGTCGGAGCATTAAAGTGCGGCATGAACGTGGCCATTGCTTGCCCGGAAGCGTACAGGCCCGACCAACGAGTGCTCGATTTTGCCGCAGAGTTTGCGGGAAATAAATTCATGCTCACGGGCAAGCCCAAAGATGCGGCTGTCGAAGCTGATGTCATTTTCACCGATGTCTGGGCATCGATGGGGCAGGAAAGCGAAACAACAAAGAGGCAGCTCGCTTTCAAAGGGTTTTGCGTCGACGACGCAATCATGTCGCTGGCCAATCCCGGCTGCATGGTGCAGCATTGCCTGCCTGCTCACAAAGGCGAGGAAATCACGGAGAAAGTCTTTGAAGAACACGCACAGGATATCTTTGATGAAGCGGAAAATCGGCTTCATGTGCAAAAAGCAATAATGTATCTGTTGATGAAACAGCAAAACGCAATGTAATCGTATCGGTTCAAAACTGCCGGGTTCGTTATAACTCACGCCCGGTTCGGTATTGATATGAGTATTAAGATGAAAGGAATGAAACAAACATGGACGCGAAAAAAATCATTATTATCGGAGCAGCAGGGCGGGATTTTCACAACTTCAACACAGTTTATCGCGACAACCCCGCATATTCGGTCGTTGCATTTACTGCAGCGCAAATCCCGGACATTGCAGGCCGCAAATATCCCGCATCGCTTGCGGGAAGCCTCTATCCGGATGGTATTCCCATTTATGCGCAAGACGATTTGGAGCGACTTATTAAGGAGCTTGATGCAGATGAATGTGTCTTTTCATATAGCGACATCTCATATTCAACCGTGATGGGGATTGGCGCGAAAGTCAACGCTGCGGGAGCAGACTTCACGCTCTTGGGATATAAAGCGACAATGCTGAAAAGCACGAAACCCGTCGTCGCGGTTGGAGCTGTTCGTACAGGCTGCGGAAAAAGCCAGACATCACGTCGCGTCGCGGAAGCGCTGATGGCGCGCGGGTTAAAAGTCATCGCTATTCGACACCCAATGCCGTATGGAGATTTGGAAGCGCAAAAAGTCCAGCGTTTCGCAACAATCGAGGATCTGACGAAACACCATTGCACCATCGAGGAGATGGAGGAGTATGAGCCGCATATCGCGCGCGGCAATGTCATATATGCCGGAGTTGATTACGAAGCAATATTGCGCGCTGCGGAGAATGACCCCAACGGGTGCGATGTCATTTTATGGGACGGCGGAAATAACGACTTCCCATTTTATCGCCCCGATTTGATGATCACGGTGACAGACCCGCATCGTCCCGGGCACGAGCTTTCATATTACCCCGGTGAAGTTACGCTTCGCATTGCCGACATCGTCGTTATCAACAAAATCGACAGCGCGGATTTTGATAATATTCAAATTGTCAGGAACAACATTGCCCGCGTCAATCCAAACGCCACGATTATCGAAGCTGCATCGACCATCAGCGTCGATAAACCTGAGATCATTCGCGGAAAGCGCGTTTTAGTCATTGAAGACGGCCCGACGCTCACGCACGGGGAGATGAAGATAGGTGCCGGAGTTGTCGCTGCCAAACGTTTTGGCGCGTCCGATATCGTAGATCCGAAGGCCTATGCTGTAGGCACGTTGGAAAACACATACCGCACATATCCCAATATCGGCACGTTGCTCCCGGCAATGGGATATGGCGAGCAACAGATGCGCGACCTATCTGCCACAATAGAAAAAACCCCATGTGACTCGGTGATCATCGCCACGCCGATCGACTTGGGGAGGGTGATAGATATAGGCAAGCCAAATACGCGGGTTGAATATAGCTTGCAGGAAATTGGCCGCCCGAATATGGACGATGTGCTGGCTGAATTCGTGGCAGAACACCACGCATAATGCTTCTTTCTGTTCATGACCGATGAGGCCTTGAGCAGAAGCGCCTCAACAGAAACTGTCGTGATGGCTCCGCACCCACAGCTATGACACCATCAAACAAAATCCTTGTCGCAATATCTGCACTTTCCGGCAGCGCCAACCGGGGTTGTCTGGACTAAATAGGACTCCGTCTGCGTAATGCAGGCGGGGTTCTGGCATTTTTGCGTATCGCCAAAAGCCACTATCGGGTTCGGCGTCAGCTTCGGCAAATGAAAAAAGTCAAGCAAGAGCGCCATTCTGATGTACATACCGTATCTAGCTTGTTCAAAGTAGATTGCGCGCGGATCGGAATCGACCTCCGGGTCAATCTCGCCGTGCCTTGGTAGTGGATGCATGACGAGCATATCATGCTTCGCATGTTGCATGTCTTTGTTTGTCAGGACATAAACACCTTTGAGCCGCAAATACTCGGAAACATCTTCAAATCTCTCTCGCTGAATGCGCGTCATATATAAGATATCGAGCTCCGGCAGGCTTTCTGCAAACAAAGCAGTCTCCGTGAACTCCTGGCCTCGCATGCGCATCTTGTCCAAAACGTACTCCGGCATGCGCAATTCATTAGGGGAAATAAGGCAGAAACGAACGTTTGGGAAAATAGAAAGCGCCTCGACAATCGAATGAACAGTACGGCCATACTTAAGGTCGCCGCACAAGCCGATGCAAAGATCGCCGATCCTTCCGCGTTTCTGCGCAATAGTCGTAAGGTCTGCCAATGTTTGGGTAGGGTGGAAATGCCCACCATCGCCGGCGTTGATGACGGGGACGTCCGAATACAGCACAGCAGCAGCAGACGCACCTTCCATCGGGCTTCTGATGACGACAGTGTCTGCATAGGAAGAGACGATTCTGACAGTATCCGCAAGAGTTTCGCCTTTCGACACCGATGTGCCGAGCGGATCCGCGAAGCCGAACGCCGAGCCGCCGAGCCGTTGCGCAGCAGCTTGGAATGAGAAACTGGTTCTTGTACTCGGTTCAAAAAACATTGAAGCGAGGATCTTTCCCTTGCAAGAATCGATGTAATCGTCGGGTTTTGCAATGATATCACAGCAGCGCGAATACAGCGCCTCCCACCATTGCAACGATATATCCCCTAGTCCGATGAGATTCCGCATTTGATCCATGCTATGCCCTCCATAAGTGTGATATCGGCGAAGCCGCCCTGGTATCCGGATGCCGCATGCAATGCAACTCACCGTACACAATCTGAGTGGCGGCTATATTTCTATGCGTGTCCATTTGCCTCTCTTATATCGGACTAAAGTGATGAAGTAACTAATCATAAAATCTGACGAAAGGGCGATCCACACGCCGGTGAGCCCCCAGCCGAGTTGGTTGACAAGCAGAATGCCGACTAATGGGCGTATTAGCACCACGCCGATGAAAGTGGCGACTGCCATGAATTTTGCATCTCCCGCGCCGCGCAATCCGCTGACATATATAAAACGAGCATTCATGAAGATATTGACTGCGGCGATGATTTTCAACATATTTGCAGATAATTGTATGATATCCGCATCATTGCTATATAGCCCTGATATCATTTTCCCGCAAGTGAACATAAAAACGGCTATTGCTGCCGAGACTATTAATCCCAGCCATTGCGTCATGCGGACATAGACTTTCGCCAAATCGATCCGCTTTCGGCCGATGCTTTGGCCAACAAGAGTCGTGGCGGCGGTTCCAAAGGCCATGCCGGTCGTAAACGATAGTTGCTGGATATTCATAGCGACCATGTGCGCTGCATAGGAGATATCGCCGAGAGCAGTGACAATTGTCGTAAACCAAAGCGAGCCTATGCGCATGAGGACTTGCTCAGCTAGTGATGGTATGCCGATGTTGATAATCCGTTTTATCATCGGAAAATCGAGCTTGAATAGTTTCTTGAGGTGGAGCGTTATATATTGCTTGCCTTGCATGACAACGAAAAGGGCCATGATAAGTCCTACAAATTGTCCGATTACAGTTGCTATGGACGCGCCTTCAACTTCAAGCCTCGGAAATCCAAAATTACCGCCGATTAGGCAATAGTTAAGCGCAACGTTCACCAGGTTCGCGACAGTATTGTTATAAAACGTCGATTTTGTGTTACCTGCTCCGCGAAGCGCGGAGTTGATCGTGAAAGTTAGTGACATTGTGGGGAAGCCATATATCTGAATCTTGTAATATGCAAGGCCTTCGAGTATCGCTTGCTCTGAGAGCTCCGTGCCGGCTATCAACCGTATCAGCGGCTCGGCGAGGATCGCCATTGTCGTGCATATGACCACTGTCAGAGTGATCGCGAGGAGTATAGCCTGGTTCATCGCGGTGTTGGCCCCCAGCTGGTTGCGCGCGCCTTTATTTTGAGCGACAAGGGCGGTTGTTCCGACGTTCATCGCCATGAAGGCAGCCATGAGGATAAACTTAGGCTGCGAGACAAGGCCAACGGCGGATATGGCGTACGCGCCTAATCCGCCTACCATTATCATATCTGCCATGCTCATTAGTGACGAGAAGACGTTTTCTGCCAGCGATGGCCATGTCAGCGCAATGATCAGCTTGCGTCTTTGCCCTGTGCTTTCTACTTCAATGTCTATTTGTTTGTCGTGCGACGCAAAGGTTTCTTCATCTAAACTCATGTACTCACTGCTTCCATGTCTTTTATTTCCGACATAATATCACATTTTTTTACATTGCGCAACGCCGGGCAAAAAGAATCCGCCATAACGGCGGATCTTGTGCTGCTGTTCACGCCCACCTCACCGGGCGTGAAATCTACCATTTGTAAATCTTGTTTGCTGCTAAAAGACTGTTTTCAACCTCATTGAAACTGCGCCGCTGCACAGCGTATGCGAAGTGAGCCTGACCCTTTTCTTTGACGAAATTGAAAGATTGTTCCCGCGGATGATCAAAGGAGATGACAAAGAATAATGATACTCCGTGTCTGACAACGACAGCTTAGCGCTGCCCGCCGTCATGTTAACCAGCTCGCATAACAAATCTTCCATATCATCCATGGATATCTCGCTCTCCGGCGACCCCTCGATCGCGGAACACAACGTGCGGAGGCTCGCATCGCATGAAGAGATGAAAACAAGACCCCCCTTATCGCCATTGAGATTCATCACGCAAACAACATCATCGAAATCGCTATCTTTCTCCGCAGACGATACATCGAGTCTAATTCCCGATACCTTCTCAACCACATCGACGAGCGATTGCGCAAAGACAAATCCGAGCTCATCAGACGAAATAACCCTCATTAAAAATCACTGTCCTCTCCCAGACATTCCAAAATTTTCGATTGTAGCTCATCGACCGTGAACGGCTTTGTCAGGTAATTATCAGCGCCTGCGCGCACAGCAGCGACGATGCTGCTTTTTTGGCTCTCCGTCGTAACCATCATGACGGGGATTTCTCTATAAATATCGCTTGTTTTGATTTCGACAAGCACATCAAACCCGCTCATCTCGGGCATGTTCCAATCCAAGAGGACCAAGTCGATTTCCTTATATTGTTCTGAGAGTTTCTCCAGAGCTTCTATGCCGTCCTGCGCTTCAACTGTGTCCATTTGCAAAACGTCGGCAGCCGCTTTTATGATTTTTCTGATCGCGGAGGAGTCGTCGACTACTAGCAGTTTCATGTCGTTACCGCCTTTTTTGTATAGTACGTGATGTTTTCATAATGATTGGCGTCAAAGTCGTCTTTGAACAGCTCNGATAGAACATAGTTCCCCGTAAACAACACCCCGTTNTCATTTAGCGCGTTATTCATTTTTTTCACTATTTTCCGTTTGAGTTCATCATTGAAGTATATAAGTACATATCTGCAAAAAATAATGTCAAAAACCCCGAACGCGTTATATTCTCTTTGCAAATTGAATTTTTCAAACCTGACTGCGTTACGTATGCGGGGCTCGATATCCCATGCAGAGCCATCAACTGTGAAATATTTCTCCCGGTAATAATCGTTCAGGCCGCGAGTCATGCTGATTTTGTCGTATCTTCCTTTTTTTGCAATGTCCAGCACCCGGCTCGAAATATCAGTGGCAAAAAAGTCGAAATTCGACAGATTGACTCCGCTGACCTTGTGCTTGCTCAGATAATCGTCGATAAACATTGCTGTCGAATAGATTTCTTGCCCTGTCGATACTGCGGCGCACCATATCCTCACACGTACTTTCCTGCCGGAACGAATATCATCCACCAACCCGGGAAGGAATGATTCTTCGAGGAGTCTCCACGGCGAGCTGTCGCGAAACCATAAGGTTTCATTTGTGGTAATGGCATTAATGACCTTTTGGTGCAGAGGGGAATCGGGGGAGGCTGCCAGTATATCATAGAAATCCCCGAAAGACGCAGCGCCCGCATCGATCATCAGCTTCGCAAGCCGCGTTTCTATCAAATATGCCTTTTCAGGGGGTATGAAAATTCCGCACCTATCACATACATAATCTTTAAAGAGCAAAAACTCACTTTCATTAATAGGTTCTTGCTGTACCATGAAATCCAAGTTGCTCAACCCCCGAAACTCTTGTCGTAATTGAAGCTCTCCAACTCATGCGCGATTCTGTCCAAATCGACGACTTTGTCTGCATTGCCGCTCTCTACGGCTGCGCGAGGCATTCCATATACTACGCAAGTTTCCTCGCTCTGCGNTAAACAGAAGCATTCCTGCTTGTCTTTTAAAAGTGCAAGCCCTCTCTCGCCGTCATGCCCCATCCCTGTCAGTATCACAGCCAACACGCCCGATCCGTTATATGTGTCGGCTACTGATTCAAAGAGCACATCAGCCGCTGGTTTTACGCCGTTGATTGCCGGAGAATCCTCCAGAATGATCCGAGCGTCCGCGCCAAGTTTCATATGAGCGCCCCCGGGCGCGATATATATGATGCCGGCTTTCAAGGAATCTCCGTTTTCGGCGACTTTGACATTTAAGCGGGTTTTTTGGTCCAGGTTGTATGCCAATGTTTCCGTAAATTGCATCAACATATGCTGGACGACCAATATCGGCACGGGAAAGCCCGCGCTCAGCTTCGGCAGAATTTTTTCAAGGGCAAGCGGCCCGCCTGTCGATGCTGCGATCAGGACGATTCCGGGTTTGAAGCGGCTTTTTATGATTGCCTTTTTTGGTTGAGGCTGCTCTGGTTCATTACAATCGGTCTTCATGCCAAATTTCGCGTCAATGCTCCTGATGATGTCTGCAATCTTGCTTTTGATTACATCATAATTGTCGTTATAGCTGCTGTTGATCGGTTTTGTCAGACAATCTGCAGCACCGTTCATCATAGCTTCCGAACACAAATCCTGAGTGGTCAATGATGGGCGCGCGGCAACAAGAACGAAAGCTTTCGGCAATTGCACCGCGATTTCGTTCAGCAGCGAAGACAGCTCCGCGACCTCGGCGTCGATGACGATGATCTCATAATCCCTGCGCCTGATTTCCTCATGCGCTTTTGCGCCATCAGCGACACAGACGACATCAGCATCGCAATTCAACTCAGTCACAGCCTTGGAAAACATGCTTCGATATGTAGCCGAGCTGTCTGTAATGAGGACTCTTAACTTACTCATATTTGGGTTACTTTGAATGATGATGTGAACACCTCTAAATCTCCTGCGATTTTAAACAGTTCCTCGCTCGATTGCTGCGTTGAATCGGCGCTGGACTGGAAAATGCCCGCCTCGTCATTGATGTGCTGTATATTTCTCGAAATATCTATGACTCCTGTAGTGATCTCTCTTGCTGCACGGTTTATTTCGCTGATATTATTCGCAGCCCGCTCGGAATTCATGGCGATCTCCTGTGACCCGACCGCAAGCTCCGCCGTGGCTTTCGCTATTTCATTGACGCCTTTTGTAGACTCGCTCACGGTCCTTGTTGCAGACATGGCGTTTTCGGAAATCCTGCCGATTTCCGACGTGATATCAGCCATGCGAGCAGCAGCGGCAGATGACTCAGCGGCGATTTGGTCGCTCCTGCTCCCCTGTTGCTTGATTTCTTGCGCAAACGATGTCATAAATTCTGCCATACCGTTTATAAAAACAGTGATCTCCGACACAGCCGAAACTGCTTCTGGCATATTGTTTTGCATATTCTCGATGTGGTCCGCTATTTCGTCGGTAGCGTCGGCTGTTTGCTTTGCGAGCTCCTTCACCTCATTGGCAACAACCATGAACCCCTTCCCGGCTTCGCCCGCGCCTGCGGCTTCGATTGCAGCGTTGAGCGCAAGCATATTTGTCTGATCGGCGATGTCGCTGATTAAGCTGACGATCTTCCCGATTTGTCTGCTCGCGGTTTCCAGACGCAGGATTATCTGGTTTGTATTATTGGCCTTGACATCCGCATCAGCCATTCTGTTGCGCGCAGAAACGCTGTGCTCGCTGACGACAAGGATCGATTTGTTTATTTCTTCAACACTCTCGGCCACGCTGCTGAACGCATCCGAGACCAGCTTCACCGCGCCCGATGTTTTTGCAATGCTGTCGTTGATGCTGTCGACGAGCGAGCTGGACTGTTTTACCATCGTGCTTGTCTCTTCGGCGGCTGCCGCAACATTGCTGATCGTGGAATTGATTTCTTCAATCGAAGAAGCAACAGCGCTTATGTGGGAGCTTGCGGTGGATAGCGCGTTCGCGGATTGGCTTGTCCCTGCAGAAAACTCCTCCGTCGTCGAACTCAACGATGATGTTTGTTCTCTTAAATCTATGCTGTTTTGCGCCATTTCAGAAGATACCGAGAGTATGTTCTGCGCTGTAACCCTCAGGTCATTGACGATGACATGCAGGCTGAGGACGCTTTTTTCGCTGAACTCGATGAGCGCGTTGCACGCATGGACGAGCTCCTCCATCACGCCTCCGTTGACAGGAGGTATCCTGAGCGTGAAGTCGCCGTTGGCGGCTCTTTCCATTATGCCGGATAGAGAGGTCAGCGGGTTCACGATGGAGCCGGGTATTATTATGGACATCAACGCGCCGGCAACAACTATGACGGCAATGAGAATGATGACAAGGGCCGTGAGCCCTCCTCCCGCTGCGGCAGAGCCTGCAACCACCAATCCGACAACCCCCAATGCGATCCCGATAACAACCAGGATGAGAAACGCCAATATCAGCTTTGTCCTGATTTTCATGTTCTTCAACCATTTCATCAAATTATCCTCCAATAGTTCCATATTTAAAATGCTAATGTTTTGCTGCTGTTACGCCTTTGCGATTTTTTCTTCTGTTTAAAACTTTTCATATATCGATTCAACGTCAATAATTCTATATAGTTTCCCATCAAGCTCAGCCAGACCGGAGATAAATGAAATGTCTTCCTCTTCTGATGTCAGGTATGGCGGCAGAATTTCCGACTCATCAATCGTGATCAAATTGCCAGGATTATCTACGAGCAGCCCCATTTGCCCGTTCCCATTGGCGAACGACTTTAATATGACGGCATGAGCAGCTTGTTTTCCCCTGCCCCTGCCCAGCAATTCTGCAAGGCTGAGGAGCGTGACTATGCCGCCTTTTAAATTTGCAATCCCTGCCACTGCATCAGGCGCGGCGGGTATTGGCGTGTATGCCATATTCCGCACGACTTTCTGCACCACCGTCACATCGACAGCAAAAAGCTCGCCATCCGCGACCAAGCTCAACCCATTCATGACAGTCCCTCTTCAACAGAAAGTCGCGCGTTCGCTACTTTCTTCTTTTTCATTTTATCATTTTCTATTTCGGCGCTGATAGCAGCCGGGTCGAGGAAAATGATGATTTTTTCGTTGTATGTGCTTGTTCCGAATATGAAATCGCTGGCAACCCGGTCTTTATCATATTTGAATGCAGCTTCAACCTTGTCGATGACCTTTCCCGCAAGCAATCCGACGGGAGAGGCACTGTGTTTCAAAGTGAGCAGGAATAGTTTATCCTCGACATAACGACGGCTTTTGACCGGCGCATAATTCTCGGGTCTGACAATGCGGATTGTCTCTCCGGCAATATTGATAAACCGCCCGTTTCCGATTTCTTGAATTTGGCTTGGATCGATGCTTTCTATTCTCAAAATTTCGCTTGTCTCCAGGGCAAAATACTCCGTCCCGGAACACTTGAACAGAATATATTGCTTGTCTTGCGAGCTTTCCGGTTCGGCGTATTCCTTATACGAGGATTCTTTTGCAGATCCCTTGACCCCCATCAAGCGCAATATGCCTTCTGCATCTAGAATTGCAATGGCGTTTCCTGTTCCCAAAACGGTTACGCTCGAATAACATAGGCAATTGCGGAAGAATTTCGGCAACGGTTTGACCAATGTCTGCTCCGTATCTTTTGCATCGTCTATCAAAAGAGCGAAAGTACTGTCTCCGGCTTTGAGGATGAGACATTTATTGACATCGCGCTCCATGCATTTTTCGAGCAGCGCTGCCGCCTGTGGTGGCTCTTGCCCCCTGGCTTTTGCGCATATCTCATCCATAGTTATGACAGGGATTATGCGTGGCCCCAGAACGAGAATCAATGAATCATTGACCCTCTCGAGGCGCCTCGTTTGCATCGTGCGCCCTATCCTTATTATTCTTTCGACATTGGTCTCAGGCACCGCATACTGGATGTTATCAATCACAATGATGAGCGCTCTCACGACAGAGAGGGTCAGAGGCATCCGCAGCCTCATGATGGAGCCTCGATCCGGCTCCGATTCAATCTCAATCGACCCACCCAGTTTTTCAATATTTGTCTTTACAATGTCCATGCCAACGCCGCGTCCGGACAAATTCGTCACTTGCTTTGCTGTCGAGAACCCCGGTTCCAGTATTAGCTCATATATTTCATTATCTTGCATCGTTGATAATGCTTCTTCTGTGACGATTCCGCGCTCGATAGCTTTTTGCTTGACCGCCTCAATATTGATACCTGCGCCATCGTCCATGACTTCAATNACTGCGGAGCCGTCGCGCATATATGTGTTTAGCGTGATTTTGCCTTTTATCGGCTTTCCCAGTTCCGCGCGCCGCTCCGCAGNCTCAACGCCGTGGTCGGCAGAGTTCTTTACTAATTGCGTGATCGGGTCAGTTATTGCATCGAGCAAGTATTTGTCGAGCGTGACCTCGCCGCCCATAATAACAATTTCGATTTCTTTGTTCAGCGCTTTTGCGGTATCTCTGATAATTCGTGGGAATTTGCTGAAGATGACGCTTATCGGCTGCATCCTCGTGAGCATGACCTTTTCCTGGATTTCACTCGTGAGCCTGTTCATGTCTTGCAAAATTGGCGTCAAGCCGACGATTGATTTCTTGTGGTCCGACGTCGTTGACAGCAATTGGTTTCGAGTCAATACCATTTCATTCGCCAAATCCAGCAGGCTGTTGATGACTGATATGTCCAGATGGATAAGAAAATCGCTCCCCTGCATACGAGCGCTTCCGGACGCAGGCTGCGCGCCATTTGCAGAGTTATCGTTGCCGATGGCGGCGGCATCCTCTCCGCTTTCAGCAAATGCGGCTCTATCAGGCGCATCGCCCGGGTCGCTCTTTCTTGGTCCGAAGACCGACTCCCTTGCGAGCGGATATATATGCTTCTTGTCGATTTCAATCGCTATGGCGAATAACTCAAATTCCAAAACGCTGGTGATAAGCAGCTCCAAAGTGGAGGTGTCGCGCTCGGACAAAGCGAGGATGATCTTTTGCGTAATAGTCTTGGGGTCGTTGTCTCTCAATATATTCTCCGACTGGCCGTTCACTATGGCTTCTGTGATATCTCCAATCGATAAAATGCTGTCCAGCATTCCCTCCGGGTGTTTATAGTACTTGCCAAGACCTCTATTGAACATGATGTTAACATAATATATCTTATGTCCATGCCTTGCGGCAGCCATCAGCGCGCTTGCTGTGCCGGGGTTTTCGCAGTCGAATGGTATTTCAATTATCTTTACGGCATCTTCAGCGGCTTTCGGCGGTTTTTCTACATTTGAATATTTCTTTATTGCTTCAATTACTGTCGATATTTCAATGCTTTCATCATTTCTCAGATTGTCCACCAAGTCTCTCAGACAATCCACGCTTTGCAGCACGACGTCGGTTATTTCATCGCTGATGATTAGTTTGTCGTCTTTGATTTGTGAAAAAACGCTTTCCAGTTCGTGCGCGATTGCGACGATTTTTGTAAGTGAAAAGAAGCCTGCTGTGCCTTTAAGGCTGTGCGCGGCCCTGAAAACGCTGTTCATTTGCTGTGCGTCGTTTGCAATCGATTCCGGCTCGAGAAATGAGGTTTCGATTTTTTCAATATGCGTTCTTGCTTCTGTTTCAAAGTCATCGAGGAATATTTCAGCTTCTGCGTTCATCTTTGTCAACTCCTCGTCATCGCCTTCGTGGCCTGCATCGTTTCAACACTTTAATAATTATAATAACATAAATGAAGAAAACTTCAATAGTAGCTTTTATTTTCTACATATTTTTGATACAATGCTACTATTCCTGCGCATTGCTGGAGCGGAGCAAACATGCGCTCAAAGGAGGCTATCGTTCCGATGGCGAATGGATTTGATGAAAAAAAGCATATTCTTGTCGTCTGCGACTCGCCGCTCGTCCTTGCGGAAATCAAACTGAGCCTCATGGATTCATATGACGTCAGCATTGCTGCGACGAGCGCTGCTGCAGTCAGCACATTGGAAAAACACGTTATTGCTGCTCTGATCATCCATGTCGGGAAAAACAATAGCATACCGGTCATGTTTGCGGAACTACAGAGCGTTTGCATAGAAAAGAAAGTGCCACCGATTTTTCTGTCAGACAACGATGATGAAAACACCGAAGCGAACGCATTCGAAGCAGGGGCTGTGGATTATGCCGTCAGAAGACCCGGCAATGCGAAAGCGCTCTTGCGCCGCTTAAATCTGCGCATCGAGGCAAATGAGACAGCGGCATTCTTTCAAAACGAGCGGCACGACCGGGGAGAAACTACAGGCGCCCCGGAAAAGACTCTTGCAGGGAAAACGATCCTTGTCGTCGACGATGTCGCATTGAACCGCGACTTGATTGACGGCATGCTTTGTGAGATCGAAGGGCTGGAGTTGGTTTTTGCGGAGGACGGCGATGAAGCGGTGGAGAAATTTGCCGAAACGCCGGATCGGTATGCATTAATTTTGATGGACGTTCAGATGCCAAGAATGAGCGGGACTGACGCGACAATGGCCATAAGAGAATCCTCTGCTCCGAACGCTCGTGAAATTCCGATTATCGCATTAACAGCAGGCGTCGAAGAAGCAGAAACAGCTTCATATTTAAAAGCCGGCATGAATGACTATTTGGAAAAACCTATGAATTATGAGCTGTTATTAAAAATGGTATCGCGATATATTATTTGAGAGGGTACTAGGACACAATAACTACCGTTGACGCCCTGGCCCCAGGCGTGAAATTGCACCACACGCTGTCCACGATTAAGCAACGCTGATGCAGAAATGGAGGTTTTGAGCAATGAACGATGAAAATAAAGAGCGATCTCATCAGAATAATCAGCCTCCGCTAATGCGTAGGTTTGTGCTCTTTTCAATCACTCTATTCATGATTATCTTAATTTCCGGCAGCGTATCGTTCATTCTGTCAATGCGCCAGATTATTAGGAACAACAAGGCAGGTGAATTGGCGCGCTTGCTCGAAATCGAAAAGATAAAACTGGAAACATACGTAAACAGGGAAATAGTAATTGCGCTGCAGCTAGCTGAGTCGCCGTTGGTGCAGAGGTATTTTTCCGACCCTGCCGGGTTGTCCAATCTGAAAAGCGTGGTGTTTGACGAAATTCAATCATACCGCCGTTCTTTTGCAAGCAATACGATTTTTTGGATCAACGATGCTGACAAATTATTTTATACTGACGATGATGAGCCTTTTGCTCTCGACACCGAAAAACCTGAAAACTATTGGTATCCCATGACTTTATACGAAACTGAAGTCTATAACTTCAACATAAACTATAATCCTGATCTCAATGTTACGAACTTATGGGTCAATGCTCCCGTTTTCGGAGACAATGGCGAGCCTTTGGGCATGCTTGGCACCGGCATCAACATTACAACATTCATTGAAGCGATATATATGAATTATGGAGACAGGGCCGATCTATATTTTTTCAATTCATCGGGAGAAATAACCGGGGCGAGAGATATCGAGCTCGTCACTTCAAAGAGGAACATCATTGATGAATTTGGAGATATCGGCGCTGATGTCCTCGACAAAGCCAGGGACCTCGTTACTGATGTCATCATCACCATTGATACTCCGACCGCGAAAGCAGCATTCGGGCGCGTTCCGTTGTTGGAGTGGTATATGTACGCAGTGATCCCGGACACAATAGCTGATTACGACACGACGATGACATGGCTTTTCCTGGTCGTTATTGCTGCAATAGCAGTCATCTGCGTCGTTTTCAATATTTTTATCGTACGCTTGTTGGAACCATTGCGTAAGACGATGATTTCGCTGGAAATAGCATCGCAGGCAAAGAGCGATTTTCTGTCGAATATGAGCCACGAGATGAGAACGCCAATGAATGCTATCATCGGGATGACCACGATTGGTAAAAGAGCGGCCAGTCCTGAAAAGAAAGATTACGCCCTGAACAAAATAGAAGACGCGTCGACGCATCTGCTTGGGATTATCAACGATGTGCTTGACATGTCGAAAATCGAAGCCGACAAACTGGAGTTATCGCCTGTCGATTTTTGCTTTGATAAAATGCTGCAGAGCGTCATGTCCGTCATTAACTTTCGCGTCGAGGAAAAACATCAAAGCTTAGCAGTTCAAGAAGACGATGATGTGCCGCAATATATCATCGGGGACGACCAACGGCTGGCACAGGTGATCATGAACCTTTTGTCCAATGCTGTCAAGTTTACTCCGGAGGGCGGAAACATCGGTTTCAGCGCGTCCCTTGTCGGTGAAAAAGACGGTGTATGCGAACTGCGCATGGAAGTGACCGATAACGGAATTGGCATATCGCCGGAGCAGCAACAAAGGCTATTTAAGGCGTTTGAACAAGCAGAGAGCGGAACGAGCCGTAAATTTGGCGGCACGGGGCTTGGGCTATCGATATCAAAGCGGATCATCGAGTTGATGGATGGCCACATTTGGGTCGAATCCGAGCCGGAGCATGGCTCGCGGTTTATATTCACTATCAAGACGATTCGAAGCAAGAAAGAAGAACTCTCTCCGCAAGAAAGCACGGAGCATGCGGATGATAATCTTGACGATGAGAGTGTAACGACGTTTTATGGAAAGCACATTCTTGTGGCGGAAGATGTAGACATCAATCGCGAGGTGCTGCTGGCATTACTGGACGGGTCGTTATTGACCATCGATTGCGCGGTGAACGGCCGCGAGGCCCTCGAGATGGTTGCCGCTGCTCATGATAAATACGATTTGGTGTTTATGGACATGCAGATGCCGGAGATGGACGGGCTGGAAGCGACACGCATGATTCGTGCTCTCGCCTTGCGCCGAGAAAACAGATTACCAATCATCGCCATGACAGCGAATGTATTCAAGAGTGACATTGAAGAGTGCATGGCAGCAGGAATGGACGAGCATATCGGGAAACCACTAAACCTGAACGAGGTGTACAGATGCTTGCGCAAATACCTCATCCAGCAGCCTCCCGAGTTCAACAGGCGCGTTTCGGATCGAAGGGTCAACGAGCGCCGCAAAGGAGATCGCAGGAGGAGTTGAAAGTGAATTATACGAAATTTGGAGAGGAGCGTTTTTCATATGATCAAAATAGGACAAAGCATGCACCCGAACTGGGTCAACGGTGATTTGATAAAACTTGATGAAGAGCTGCGGTTGTTCAATAAGGCGGGCGCGGAATGCTGCGAGCTTGTGCTGCAGGGATTGGATGTCGTCATAGGAGCACGTGTGATCGAGCAGCGCATGAGAGCGGTCATCGACGTGCTGCGCCGCCATGATTTTGTATATACCTTGCACTTGCCGCATGGCTTGAACCTTCTCGATGCGGAGAACCTCGAAGTGAACATGAGGGTATTCAGAGCGGCGATCGACTTCGCGCGCGCTGCGGGAATATCGCTCCTCAACCACCACGCAGGAATGTACAAGATTGACGACAAGATAAAGCTGGATGGGAAAGCGCCGCCTGACTCCAACACAATGATCAAAAACGAAATCGAACAGGTTAAGTCTTTGGCGCAGGAAGCGCCTGACATTATATTCTGCATGGAGAATGCGCTGTTTGGCACGGATCCGGAAATATCAGCCGCAGCCGGAGCCGACTCCATGATCGAGTTTTATAAGCAAGTTGATTTGCCAAATTTCAAGCTGACATTCGACATCGGGCACAGTTATCTCTGGAACAAGGGCGATAACTCCGCATTGCTCGGAGATATGGCGAAGCTGCTTCCGTATGTCGGACACATCCATCTCCACGACAACTGCGGAGTCAGGGTGGGCATGAGAGCCGCCTTTGGCGGGAACGGCATAGTCACGGGAGGCGGCGACATCCATCTTCCGCTAGGCTGGGGCAATCTGCCAATCATCGATGCCCTTGCCTTGACCAAAGACTACGAAGGCATCATTAATTTGGAAATCGAGCAGCGATTTAAAGAGTATTACGGACAGTGCATTGCATTTGTACGTGAACAAATTGCTTCCATGTAAAGATGAAAATATGATGATTGCTACGCAATCATCATATTTTGATTGTGCGCCCGGCATGGGCGCGGCGTAAGCGTCAAACTCTATTTGTAGTACTTAAATTTATTTTTTTCATACTCATCGTTGATCCAGCCGTTGCGTTCAATGACGACGGGATTCTCCTGGTTCCCCAAAACACCGCCGCCAAATGCGTAACCGCCTCCGGGCGCCAGCTCGTCCATGACCTTGCGGACTTCCGCGCGAATTTCCTCTTCAGACGTCTGTTCCCAGGACACCATGCCATTACTCTCAAATCCGCCGCATATCACCAGTTTCCTGCCGTATTCGCGCTTGATGGCAGGCAAATCGTTAAATCTGGGCTGCGCGGGATTCCATGCATTAAACCCCATGTCGACGATATATTTGACGAAAGGCCAAAAAGCCCCGCAATTATGATGTTCCGCTGGAAGGCCGGCCTCTTTGTATAAGGCGACATCCGCACGCCACATCGGCTCAAAAATATCAAGAAAAACTTCCTCGGAGACAAAAGGCGCGCGTTCGTGGGCAATATCGTCGCCCATGCAATAGACATCAGGCTTATACCAATAGAGATAGTTTTTCCCGAGCTCCGTATTGAGATCGAGAATGAAGTGAAGCAAATCCTTGACTTCCTCCGGNTCTTCCAGACAGGCAATCAGCGCATTGGTAAAGCCCATGAAATANGTAAGCATCATGAAGTAGCCATTGCCGACGCTGCCGCCACCGACCTTCAACAAGGCGGGGTCGCGACCATCCAAGTCCTTTTTCGACATCGCTTCCCAGTCGATCTCATCCATGATCTTTGGCCTTTTGATGACGTCGCGCCATTTGCGGATGTCGTCGAGAATAAACTCATTGGGTTTAGGGATAGGACCGCTATTTGGTTCCAAAACCATGGGAATGCCAAAGAACGAGTCTTTGAATTCCATAACACCGGGTTCGGGCATCCGCCCCAACCCCGACGGGCGGACACTGCAGCTCATCCAGAGCGATTTGGGGACATATTCCGGAATTTCGCCGTTCATAACGCGCAGATAGTTTTCCTTTTCCGTGAGATGCGTTGACATGGTATCCCTCCTTTAGCAATTTATTGACACCGGAAATTAACTCAACTTCCCCAGGGCTTCGAGAATTTTGCCGGGAGAAGCCGGCGGATCGACCCATACGCCGATGGCATTGTGAATCGCAATGAGCAATAAATGCGTGTTCGCAAGCGAATGGCTGATTCCGGAAGCCCCGTATACAGCATTGCCCGCGCGAGTTTCAAGGAAGATTTTTTCGATAGGAGGCGCATCGAGCATAGTCAATTTTTTGTAATCGATCATATTGTTATTGAGCTTTACGCCGGTCCTCTCGTCAAAAACATACTCCTCGAGCAGCTGGCAGCCCTGGCTGAAATACATGACTTGATCGATCTGGCTTTCGAGCGAAGTCGGACGTAAGACTTTCCCGACATCGGCAGCGACGCTAAAGCGTAATATCTCCACCTCGCCCGTCTCTACATCGACGGCAACATCGCAATAAGCCGTATTCATCGTATCGAGCTTTTTGCCGAAATAGCTCCAGATTGCAGTTGGCGGCCTGCCCGTATACGTGGCGACGACATGCTGTGTGACAGCTTGCGCGAGCGGTAGGCCGAGCGAAGGGTCGCTCTTTACGAAAACGCGCCCGCCGTCGAAATCAAGCTCCTCGGCATCATGCCCCTTGAGAGGATTCTCGCCCTGCCAGGACTGGGGGCCTTTCATGGCAGGAGGAAATGGATTAGCCGCTTCGGCTGCAGCCGCTTCAATAATCAGTTGCTTGAACTTATAAGCGCATTCTTTCATTGCCCACGCAGACGCAGTGCTGCCGTCAGAGCCTCCGCCGACAGGCGTGAACGCTTCTCTGTAGTCGAACTCGACTTCGATATCGTCATATTCGAGCCCCAGCTCCTCTGCAATGACCATAACATTGCATTCAACGGCAAAAATCCCCGTAACAGGCCCTTGTGTCGGCAGGAACACTTTCCCTTTGCGAAGCTCGAGCTTGCATTCATAACCTGAAACCGCGTGGCGTGGAGATTGTTGAAACCGGAACGACGAGCCATGATAGCGTCCATCCGGCAGCTTTTTAGTACCGCTGGGATGCCAGCTCCAATTCATTTGCTTTCTGCCCGCTTCGAGGCAAGCTTCAAAACTGGGAACAGGATCCCTATCTTCCTGCGAATCCGGGCCGTGCAGGTTGAGCTTGGCGATCTCCATCGGGTCTTTTCCTAGTTTCTCGGAAATAAGGTATATCGCCATCGTGGCAGTGTCCCAGTTAAACGGACAATGCTGCCCGCTGAGGAACATCCGCCCCCTGTTGGAATCCACGATATCCATACGTTGACGGGTATTGAGGCATTTCAAGAACTGGTACGGGCCGTATGCTTGGTCGCCATATGTGGCAAACATCGTGTTGCCAATGATGCCGCCATCTGCAATGGAATAGTCGTCGATGGCAGTAATCTCACCTTCGTTGGTGTAGCCGACTTTCATATACATATATCGTTGGTTCATCAAAAAGTCGAAAGTCTCCTCGCGCGTCTCGGAGCATCTGACAGGCCTGCCCGTGCGCCTTGCAAGCAAGGGAGTGATTTCTTGCGACCTGCGCATACCCCAGTCGCAGTACTTCCCACCTTGAAACAATCCTTCTTGAACAGTTTGTTCGATCGGGATTTTATACATGGGCAGAATGTTCGCCAAACGCTGCACGGCGCCTTCGATATGTAGAATTTCCATCTCACGGTACGGCTCGTTCGTCCACCATGCGACAGAAGCAGCAGGGTTTGGCATGTGAGAAGCAAAGCTCGGAAGCATCAAGCTATATTCGATGATGTTCTCGGCCTCCGCCATAGCTTTGTCAACATCGCCGTCAATTTTCTCGGCATATGTCACATTGCCGTTCCTCGGCTCTTCGACCGGGCCGCGAAAGCTCATGACAGGGTATAGCTTGTCTTTTGGGCGAACGACAGGAGAATTGGGTTCCTTACCCTTTAAGATATCGACGACATGCGGCAGAATCTCCCATTCGATGTCGAGGAGTTCGAGGGCTTGCTCGCAAATGTCCTCGTTCTCGGCGACGACGATCACCGCGACCTCGATGCCTTCTTTGTCGGCGTAATCATCAAGCCAAGGCCTGCCGACAGGCCTTAAACTCTTGATGTCTTCGTCTTCCCATGTGACTATGTCGACAACACCCGGGAGCGCTTTAGCTTTTGAAATGTCCACTTTGAGCACGCGCGCATTAGCATATGGGCTTCTGAGGAACTTTGCGTGCAACATATTTGGCAAAACATAGTCGACTCCGAATTTTGCAACACCTGTGGCGAGCGCTTTTGACACTTTGCCCGGCAAGTTTGGCTTTCCGACTACCCTGAAATCTTCTCTCAGGCCGTTGACTCCAATGACATCAGGCATAGAAATATCCTCCTTATGTATCAATGTTTTCTCGATTGTGCCTATTATCTCATGTTACCTTCAAGAATACAAGAACTTTGTTGATTGAACGAATTCGTAGCTTCGATTATCGCTACTTCACCGGGCGTGAATTGGAATCGATTGTCATAATCGAATGCGCGCAAAACAGCGTAGTGCTGTTTTGCGCGCATTCGATGCAATAATTGCTTACTGCCTATTTGGCTTCTTCGCGGAGTTTTCGCCTTTGCCCGGTTTACCTGTTTCTTCTGAATCATCAAGCTTTGTGACAGTCTTGGTTTCACCGCCCGAAATATACATCCTCCCGCATTCAGGGCATATCGATGAATGCAGCATCACCGTTTGGCTCACGACCTTGCCGCCGCTCCTTGCGGCTTTTGCGTTTTCATGGCTGACGTGCTCGCCTTCGTGCGCGGAAACAGCGGATGCAGCAGCGTTCGGGCTGATATGCGTCGGCGTTTGGAAGCTAACGGACCCATCATTTGATCTGTCCATATACTTCCTGCTGGCGCAAGTTTTGCATTGTTCCGGCTTCTTTATTTCTGAGGAACTGCCCGTTTTAATGCCGATAGCAGGGTCTTCGTTATCTGCAGGAGCATTGCTACCGTTTGCCGGAGCAAAGAATGCTGCGCCGGGAGTACCGTAAGTACCGGGGTCGAACGTTGCGACGGGAGCAGCGGGGGCTTCGGGGGTATCGGGAGCGCCCGGGCCGGTATTGGCGTATGTTATGGGGTCCAGCGGCCTGCCGGAAGCATCAGGAGCGGGAGTCCCACTTGTCGTAATAGGACCGCCATTTTCATAATATGCGTACGCTTCGGGAGAAATGTCCAAGACATAAGCAGGGCCTAGTACCCCTCCATCAAATGCTAAGTCGCGCCAGAATACAACGATGGGGGTATCGGATTGCGGCATTGACAAATCCAGAATATATGCCGGACCGATAGGGATGTCTTGTTGGGTCGCTGCAACGGAAGATACATTCTGAGGCGACAAAGCAAGAGGCGCAGCAGGCGGCAAGCCGGGCGGCACGCTCTGTGGCGATGCTTCAGGCGTTGCAACAGATGGCGCGCTTTGCACCAACAAGGACCGGCTTGCTGTTTGATTGCCAAAAGGCAGCCCGGAGGCATTATTTGCATACCCTGATATTGGCGGAGAAATACGCACAGTACCCATCCTTCCGAAAAACATTGCGTTGTGCGCCACCCGGCCAAGCGCTTCGCATCATGCTGCGTTTAAAAGGCCAGGAGCAGCGGGATTGTTATCTTTTATAGAAATCGCGCCCATATCTTGTCGCTTCGTCAATGACAACCTTTGTCTTGCGCATAGGCTCCGGGTCGTTCAACGCGCCGAGGAAGCCACCGCCCCAACAGAAGCCGCCGCCGGGGGCATATGCATCGATCGTGTCTCTGACAGATTGACGAATTTCCTCATCTGTCACATCCGGCTCCATCAGCCGCCCACGTCCGTCCCAACCGCCTGATATGACGAGCTTATTGCCATATTTCGCCTTAATCGCCTTAAGGTCGTTGCATGTCTGTGCAGGATTCCATTCTGTAAAACCCATCTCGACCCATAAATCGACCAGTGACTCGCATTTGCCGCAATTATGCATCGAAATCGTGCAACCTCTGTCAAGCCCACGCTTGACATATTTGTCGTGGTGCGGGGCGAAAAACTCGCGATACATCTCATCGGAAACAAATGAAGCTCCCCATGCGGCTGTGTCATCGGCAATTGATAGTATTTCCGGATTATACAGATCTAAGACATTATCAGCGACGCTCATATAAAACTCTGAAAGGAACTCCAACAGTTCATGCACAAGCTCCGGCTCTTCGTATAAAGCCAACAGTCCGTCCTCAAAGCCCATGAAACTCATCAGCAATTGAAAATATCCGAAATGCATGGTGAGGGCAAGCGCTGTCTGCTTACGGTCGATACCCGAACTCTCGATTCTTTCCTTGACCAGTTTTTCCCAATCTACACCGTTGAGATCAGGCGCTTTCAAGACATCGCGCCAATTCTTCAGATTGTCGAGCGGCAGTATGAACTCGCTGTTGTCGGGAATGAGCGCGTTGCCGGTGGATTCTGTGGGGACATAATTGACTCCCCATATGTCGCGGCCGCCTCCTTTTTCCATCTGAGGGCTGAGCAGCGGCGGTCCCATCATCATGGTTGCGGGGTATTTCCCCGGTTCTGACGGACCCATACGGCTGACCGGTATCCATTCAGGAATTTCACCATGATATACTCTGAGCAGGTTTTCTTTTTCTGTAAGCATGTGCGCACCTCCTTATGAGCAGATTCTAGCATTTATTGCTGTGGTGGTCAAGAGGGAGGCATCTCTGCGACATCATTATCTGAGGGACTGACCGCGCCGGTATCCATGTTCGTACTGCTCTCCGTATTTGCGTCGTTTTCCGCGCCCACACCGGACTCCGTACCCACGCCTGCGTTGACCTCAACGTTCGCGTCAGTTTCAACGTTTGCGCCGGCCTCCGGATTTGTGCCGGTTTCCTCGCTCAAGTTTGGTTGCGCTTCTGTCCCGGCCTCTATCTCCGCGACAGAATCTGATTCCGCACTAGCATCGGTTTCTTCCTCGATGATGTCAGGCTTGATTTCCACGAAACGCACCATCGTCCGATATGTATTATCTTTCTTGCACGTCAATAATGTGATATCCCAGCCATCAACAGCAAGCACTTCCGCGCCTTCCGATTTATGCAGCGAAGAATTCTCGATTGCTCTGTAAAAGTACGTGACGCCCTCCCTTGTTGTAAAAGCAATCTCGTCTCCGTTTTGGAAAGTATCAAGCCCTTTGAAGTGGCTGTTAATATTGTGCCCGGCAATGACAAGGCGAATTGGCCTGTCAGTCACCAAACCTGAAATTCTGCAGCATGATTTATTGAGTAGTGCGCTTGAACACTCGCTCAAAACGGGCAACCTGACCCCCAGTTTTGGAATGCTGATGATGCCGATAGTATAATATGTCGGGGCAGACCAGGTGCCGCCGGATGAATCTTGCGCGTCGTCGTTTCCACGATCGACGGCGGGGCGTTGCCCGACATAACTCTCCGGTTCAAGAGAAAATGAAGGATCGCCTGTGCCGTTAATAGCCTCTGCGGCTGATGAATTGCTGTTATATGCTGAAAGCCCTTGAGAATTGAAGTTCGACATCGTCATTTCAGACATTGGTGGCAAATCCCAATCAAACTCGGACATCATTTCATCGAGCAGTTCCTGTGCGCTCACGCCCGCCTGGTAATCGAAGATTTGGTTATATACGAACAGTCCGCCGGCAGCCAGCAGCATTGCAATTCCGGCAAAAATAAGGATTCTCGAAATCAATTTGCTCTTATTCATAGTATTGCCTGTCCTTTCAATTCGCACAGGTGCGCAGATATGTCTATTATTCATTGTTATTGTAATAATGTCAAGGTATCATGCTCATAGTTTATTGAAAGTTTACATGATTTGCTACTCCTGTTCACGCCCTCGCGCTCGGCAGACATTTATAAACGACCATCTCAGCGGTTATAGATAGATATCGATTCTATGGCCTCCGAATTGCTCTTTGCCTTCACAGACGCGCACGCTTGGCAACGTGCGCGTCCGTGATTATAAGGAGGAGTGAACATGAAGAATCATGGTTAAATCAATTTTCATTCTTCTTTACGTTGACTGCTTTCAGCGCTACCCCTGCTCCTGTCAGCAGCGCGCTCATCGCGAAGAGTGCAGAGTAGATTGAGGAGGTGCCGGTTTGCGGGAGTTCGCCGAGGGGTACGTCAGGATCGAGAATTTCTTCTTCAGCTTCATCTACAGCGCCTAACACGGCTTCCGGCGGTAAGTCAGCTAGCGGCACATCAAGCACAAACTCTACGTAGTCAAAATCAGCAAGCGGGGTGTCTTCGAGGACGATATCGAGTTCTTCGTCTTCCACTACTTCGAGTACAGGCTGTGTGATGGGTGTGATTGGCTGGACGTTGCTAATATATCCGCCATTGTTGTTGCCGTTGTTGACGATGGTTTCTTCTTTGCCGGTCTCTTCTTCTTTGACATCATCGGGGTCGCCGTTGTCATCAGGATCGCCGCTGTCATCGGGATTGCCGTTATCATCGGGATCGTCCTTATCATCGGGATCGCCCTTGTCATCGGGGTCGTCCTTGTCATCGGGGTCGCCGTCATCGGCGGGGTCGTTATTGTCGATGGGGTCGCCGTCGTCGGTGGGGTCATCATTGTCAATGGGGTCGCCATTGTCTTTACCATTATGAATCCTGCCACCGCCATGTCTGTTGCCGGAATGCCTGTCATGATCGCGGCCACCGTTATCATCAGCGGGGTCATCGCCGTCGCCGTCGTCGTTGTCGTCATCAGCGGGGTCATCGCCGTTGGCGGGATCATCGTCGTTGGCAGGGTTGTCGTCATCGTCGTTGTCGTCGCCACAATATGGAGGTTCCTCGTCAAAGCTCCATATAATATTGCTTATGGATTTTCCGTCAGACTTGTACACAGTATTTCCTGAATCCAGTCGGTATGTGTTTCCATTATTGCTGAACGCAATCTCATCATCACCGTAGAAGAAAGTGATATCCTTCACATTGCTGACCCAACCGCCGCTGACATTCTTAACTAATACATTTGTGTAGAACCATTCTCTGAGCTGATCTTCGTTCTCGCCTCTTCTTGACTCAGGAAGCCAAATAGCGACTTTGCTGTTCTCTCCGTCTTTAAAAACAACATACGTGAGTTCGCCGGTTCCCAAACTGCTACCGGAATTAACTCCCTCTTGCCGAGTTGCTGCTGCAAGGCTTGGAATTGCCAATGTAAACGCGAGGGCTATCACCATTACGAATATGAGCGCTTTCTTTGTGTTTTTCATTTTTGACATCTCCTCATTATTTGAAGTTCAATATATTTGCCTTGTTTGTTTGGAATAATCGCAGTATACGCCTCAATAGTCACACGAGTGTTACATTTATCAATCTTTTACACAAACAAATATTCATTTGTGACTGTTTATATTTTATTTTCAATTGAGTGGCGTTCATTGAGCTTGATTATTGGCGAAATGCCTGTATACGTTGCGAATGCTGGTGTTTTCGGATAGTACATTTTCCGGACGCAGCCGTCTAGCATGCTCGGATCGTCTTCCGACCGTGCTTTTTTCACCATTTTTGTCACAACCGTATCCGAGGGTGATGCAATAAGTAGCATATTGTGACACAATTGAAAAATTATTTGTCGAACGCAGCGAGAGCCGCGCTACGCTTGCGTGGCATGACAGAGTGAGTGATGACATCAATGGGTATTTACCCCGCAACTTGCTGCGGAAGACGCCGCAAGGCGGCGGATCCGAGGCTTGCCCCGTGGTAAATACCTTTTATTTTTGCTTCCATATTTCCGGCGATTCTGATATACTGCACAATATATATGTAGCAGTTAGGTGTCATACATGGAGAATAACAAAAAAAATTCGCCCGATTTTGACGGGACAGGCGAAATCATGTCATGGATCATCACATTTATCCTGACAATAGCTTTTTGGCCTGTTGGTCTTATCATGCTGCTTAAAAAGCTGAATGTCATCGGCAAAAACAAGACATCAGCAAATGAAAACCAAAGCGCAGAGGAATGGTCGGACAGTTGGACAGGTGAGTGGGGCAGTCGTGATGCTCCATGGTCTGTACGAAATTCTGGCAGCAAAAATAAGAACAACACGAAAAATGCCGAGGCCAAGTACAAGGAAGCTGCGCGAAGCGCGGAGGCTGCCGCACGTGAAGTCGCTGCAGAGATTGCAAAGTCTGCCCGCGAAGCCGGACAAGCAGTAAGGCAGTCCATTAATGAGATTTATAGCGATTTTTCGCGCGAGTTTTCGCAAAATAAATCGCCACGGCAACAACAGCAATCGCAACAGGAGCAAAAGCAACAGCAACCTTCGCAGGAGCAAAAGCAATCACATCAACGGGACGAAGAGGAACAGCAATCACAGTTGCATCGGAAGGCGCATCAGGAAGAAACGCCCGAAGGATGGAGTTCTGTCAGTAGTTACCGCGACCCGAATGCGCAGACGCAACAGACCCAGCAGACGCAGCAGGCGCAGACCCAGCAGATGCAACAGACGCAGCAGACGCAACAACAGACAAAGCAAGCTTATTCGACCGCCGATCGCAGAAACAATGCATATACGCAATCTTCTCACTCAAACGCAGCATGGTCAGCAACTTCCGCACAAACAAAGACAAAGAAAACGCGCTCGGTCCTGGACAAGAAATCCGGAAGAGCGATCTCGTTCATTCTCCTTATTATATCAACCGCGTTGATAATTCTCGGCGCGAATACGATTGCAGGAGCATCACGTGACATATGGATCAATAACCTCAACCGTTGGCCGGATTTCCTCCTTGGCGTGTTTTATTTCTTTGGAGGGCTTGTCACGCTGTTCGCACGGACAGTGGGCGTGCGGCGATTGGCCAGATATAAAAGGTATTATCAGTTCGTTTCCGGATACGATGCTGTCGCTATTGGAGACATCGCAAGAGCCACAGGCCGGTCGGAGAGAGTTGCGAAACGGGATCTTCAAGCGATGATCAATGATGGCTACCTTGGCTGGGATGCGTATATTGACAGCAAAAGAAATTATCTCATCCTCACAGCTGCAGGCGCTGAAGAAGTCGCAAATTCCATGGGAGGAATATGGGATTCAGTGAGCAATGCGGCCACGCCCGGGACGCAATCCGCATCGTCTTCGGGAGGCGCATCTGTTGCGAGCAACGATGGGCAGCCGCAGAACCAATATATGGCGATTATGCTTGAGCTTAGAGAAATCAACAATTCCATTGCTGATGTCGTAATTTCCGAAAAGGTCGACAAAATAGAGGAACTGACCGGCAAGATATTCCGCGCGGTCGAGGATAGTCCTGAAAAACTGCCGCAGATACGCAGGTTTATGACTTACTATTTGCCAACAACGCAGAAATTGCTCCGTTCATATGCAACTTTGGAAAAACAAGGGATCAAAGGCGAAAACATTACCACTACAAAAGACAGCATTGGCCGCATTCTTGACACGCTTGCATCCGGATTTGAGCAGCAGCTCGACCAGCTCTTTTCTTCGGATGCCATCGATATCGCTTCCGATATCAATGTGCTGGAGAGTTTAATGCAACAAGATGGGCTGACGGGAGACAGGCCTGTGATGGCGGCTTCCGGCGCGGCGGGTTCAAGCATGGGCAGCAGCGCGGCGATGGCTATAGCCGCAGAACCTGAGCCGGAGCTGAAGTCAATGGAAGGCGTATGAGTTATGCGGCATGCAAAAAATAATGAGCCTAAGGAAAAGGTCGATGTATTAGGCGTTGGCTTTAACAACATTAGCATAGATGAAGCCGTCGAAAGAGCAATGGCAATTATCGAATCGTCCGGAAACGACACATCTGAGAACGCAAGCTTGCCAAACGAGAACGCCAATAATATGATCTATCGCAGTGCCTCTGAAAACTCCCGGCCATCAGACGACTACGACGTCAAAGCTTTCGACAGCGAGATAAAATATGAAAAAACATACATCGTGACTCCGAATCCGGAGATTGTCTGGCTGGCCAGACGCGACGAAAATCTGCGCAATACGCTAAACAGAGCGGGACTCGTCCTCCCTGATGGAGTCGGTATTACGATTGGCGCGCGCATTCTCGGTACTTCGCTTAGCAAAGGCAGGGTGCCGGGCATTGATTTTGTCTCCGCGCTTCTGGAAAAAATGGCGCTGACCGGCAAGAGTGTCTTTCTATTCGGAGCGAAGCCCGGAGTTGCCGAAGACGCAGGAGAAAAACTCATGCAAAAACACCCTGGTCTTGTGATTGCAGGCACTGCGGATGGATATATCACAAATTCTGACACGGTGGCCGCTCGCATCAACTCCGCGCATCCGGATTTGTTGTTAGTATGCCTCGGCGCCCCGAAACAGGAACTCTGGATGGCTGATAACCTCAGCCACACAGATGTCAAAATATGTGTCGGGCTTGGCGGTGCGCTTGATGTTTTCGCAGGGAGGGTAAAGCGTGCTCCGAAGCTATTTCAAAAGCTCGGACTGGAGTGGTTATACAGATTAGTTCGCGAACCACGCCGCATCACACGGATGATAAAGCTGCCATTATTTATTTTCGTAGTAATATGGAGACGATTATGGGCAAATTGATTGTGTTTGAGGGTATTGACGGAAGCGGAAAATCGACGCAGTTCGAGTTGTTGTGCGCTGCGTTGTCGCGTGAAAGCCGAGACTTCCTCCGCGTCAGGTTTCCAAGATATGACAATCCTTCGGCTGCGCTGATTAACATGTACTTAGAGGGGGACTTCGGAAACGACCCGGACGCGGTCAATGCATATGCTGCTTCGTCGTTTTTCGCTGTCGACAGATTTGCATCATATAAACAGGATTGGGGCGACTACTATAATAACGGAGGGTTGATCCTGACTGACAGGTATACAACGAGCAATGCCATACACCAAGGTTCAAAGCTCCCATATGAGCAGCGAGCAAGCTTTTTTAAGTGGTTGTATGAATATGAATTCGACTTAATGCGTTTGCCGGCCCCTGATGTCGTGTTATTCATGGATATCGATGTGAAAACTGCAATACGCAGGATTAAACAACGCCAGTCAAACGCAGGAGCACGCAGCGACATCCACGAAAACGATATTTCATACTTGGAACACTGCGCTCAATGTGGAGAGCAAGCTGCTGAATATTTCGGCTGGCGAAAGGTCCAATGCTATATTGGCGAGCAGGAGCGTACGGTGAACGACATTCACGACGAAATCTACTCCGCGACCATTGGTTGCTTCGATTTTCCCATTATGAGGACATGATAATGTCAATAAAAGATGAATTACGCGTTAAATTGAAAGATAAAATCAACGCTTTGCCGAAAGAGTACATCGATGATTCAGACAAAGGAATCACGCAGCGCGTGTTGTCAATGGATGTATTTAAAGCAGCTCGGAACCTACTATTATATTATAGCGTCGAAAGGGAACCGTTGACGCACGAAATCGCAACTGCAGCGCTTTTGTCGGGAAAGGCTGTCGCATTTCCGCTTAGTTATCGCGGTGGGATCATGCAAGCGCGCGCTGTATCAAGCCTCGATGAGCTTCGGCCTGCCATGCTCGGGATACCCGCGCCTCCTGATACGTCAGCGCTAGTTGAACAAGACTCGTTGGATTTGATCATCGTGCCTGCTTTAACATATGACCGGGAAAGATACCGACTTGGATATGGCGGCGGATATTATGACAGATATTTACAAAATGCGCATGCGATCACCATTGGCCTCGCGCGTGGGCGTTTGATCGCTGAGGCTTTGCCGAGAGAGCAGCATGATATTGCAGTGAATTATGTGGTAACGGAGGCTGATACGATTTAGTTACATTTCTACTTTATCATGTAGAAGACATAACGTGAGGCTCCGCCCCACAACCCGGACGCCGCGCGCTAAGGCACTAACGTGGGGTTCCACCCCACAACCCAGACGCCGCGCGCTACGGCTAAATTCGTTCTACGGCGGAAGTGAATTCCGCCTACGAATTTTAGCCTACGCACCGTCGCACCGCGCTTCGCGCGGCGTTAGCACCTGACGGACATAAACTACTTGTTTTTTATTATTGTTGTGCGTCCGTCAGGTACTAAATGATTCGTTCCGTCTGACCAATGCGTGCAGGATTTATGCTGGGGAGTGAATATTTTGCCCTACGACTCCGATGAGATAAAGAAATGGCTTGATGAGGCAGTCAAGAAGATTCAAGCAGAAAACAAAGAAACCGAGCCTGCACATAAAGGCTCGGGCGTTGCTGATGCGCCGATTATCAATGATGCTCCAATCGCCGAGGCGACTCCTATTGAAACAGAAATGCCGATTGGTGACGTTCCTGCAGTAGAGAAGCAGACTCTGCAAGAGGATGCTTCCGGCAACCAACTCAGCCTCCTCACAACATCGCAACCGCCCGCAACGCAGCAACGTCCGCAGCCCCCCGCGACGCAGCAGCGCTCGCAGCCCCCCGCGACGCAGCAACGCCCGCAACCGCCCGCGACGCAGCAACGCCCGCAACCGCCCGCAACGCA
>WRMX01000017.1 GCA_009776905.1 Oscillospiraceae bacterium | reverse complement strand
AGCAACATCGAGAGCGGGCACGGGCGCAGCGACATCCTGATGGAGTCGCTGTCGGGCGACAGGCCGCACGTCGTCATAGAGTTCAAGCAGGGCGAGGACATAGATGCTCTGAAGGATGACGCGCTGCGGCAGATTCTCGACAACCGCTATTACGAGGGCCTGCGCGGCGAGGTCCTATGCATGGGCGTGGCGCACGATAAGAAGCGCTGCGCGCTTGCGCATGAGACGATAACGAACACGTGATGTGGAAGACGCGGGGGAAGTTCAAAACCTCGCGTCTTCATAAACATTTACCAATAACTGGCAGCAACTGCTAATTCAAAGAATCAAGAAGATACGGAATTAATTTAAAATAATAGAAGCCAATAATGTTATGAAAAAGAATGTTTTGCTATTATCTCTTATTAGGCGGCCGCTGTTCATGTCGCTGCTGGTTCTACTCATAGCGTCGGCGGCATACATATCGTCCGCATATTGCATAGAAGCCGGCATTATGGCACGAAGCATCGATGAAATCGGCAGCTATTATCGCTCCGTCGGAACTGTTTCCGTGGCAGGCAGCAACAGCGTCAATGGAGATGTCCGAAAAGCCGCCACGGCAGTGGAATCCAGCCCATATGTCTCTTTGGCCGACGAGCGGAGGGGCATAGAGGCCGTGCTGCGCGACATGACGAGCGTGGACGTATATGGCATGTATCCTCCCGCGATTGCGGACATATTGGTGACCCCCGACGGCAACGTACACCAATACCGGCATACAGACGCATTCTTTTATGGGACGCTTACGGGCATAAAGACAGGCTCGATGCAGATCAACGGATTTGAAGGACTCGTCAGCCAACCGGAGCGGCCTTACATACAACTAAATATTGATACGGACAAGGTCGTGCTCGGCTTTCCGGAACATGTCATTGAAGGGCAGGCAGTTTCGCTGCGCTACTTCCTTGAAGGGGCAGAGCTGGACGAATATGTACGGTTGAACGAAAACAACGTGAGCGGCGAGCCTGTTTATCCCGCCACGCCCGTTGACGGCATGGCAATCGGGGAACGATATTTTCTAAGGAGCGCGTATTGCTATCAGGGGTTCTATGCGCGGGAAGGCAGGAGGAGCATTTATCCTGAAATCGGGGATGCTGGCGACCCTCTCGACATGGTCGCGCTCAACGTCGTCACGAATAGCGAGGAAGGCACCCGCTCGCTTTATGGAGCGGGCATTTGGTATGTTCCCGTCGAACCCGGCGAACCGGTCGACTTGTCCGCACCGGTGCTCGAGGGGCTTAATGACGAATTTGCCAGGCTGCGCCATAACCAGAGCGCTGTGCAGCTGCGAACGACGCGCGATATGGGGTCGCTGCCTTATGCGCAGCCGAAAGCGCGCTCGATAGCTCTTTCGGATGGGCGCCTGTTGTCGCGCGACGATGAGGCGAATGCGGCCCCGGTTGTCGTGATTAACAAATTCTTCGCAGAAGAGCGAGGCCTTCATATCGGCGACAAGATCGTCGCATATATACCGCAGACCCAGTACATATCCGGGATAAGAGGCGTGGGCAACGGCAAGGTCCCCATCGACCTTGCGTTGAGGAGCGTCCCGCAAGAAAAATATGACCACGAAATCGAACTGGAGATCGTGGGCATATACTACTACACGAATTGGGAGCCAAACACTCTCAACGAAATTGGGGTCACGTATTTCCATAACATCATGTATTTGCCGGACTCTGTTTTGCCGGACTGTTATAATGTGGAGCTCATTCAGTATCTGAGCGGCTCCGGAGTTTCGGTCAGCGCCGATTATCTCCCCGAAGCGTGGTTCAGCTTCGCGGTCGATTCTCGGGACGAAGAAGCGTTCATGGGAGAGGCGGGGGAAACGCTTTCTTCGCTCGGATTCGGCGTGAGCTTCATTTCGTCCGATGCTGCGGGGTTTTGGGATGCTGCGGGCAGAATCATGCATTCGTTGGTGTTGAAAGCGACTGCAGCATGTCTCGCCGCCGCCTTCATGTTCGTCATCATTGCATTCCTCTTTTCCCGTCTGCTTAGAAAAGAGATCGCCGTGATGCGGGCACTCGGCTGCCCGCGCGGCGATGTAGTAAAAAGAGCGGTCGCGTCAGCGCTCATTGCCGGGGCTCCCGCTGTCGTTGCGGGTTGTCTATCCGCGGCTGCATACGCCGTTTGGAGCGCAGCTGCCACGTTCGGGAATAGCGAGGTTTTTGCTATGGGCGGCAGGACGGCGGACGCCGCTGCCGGCGGCGCAGTTAGCGGCGTCGCTGGTGTCAGTCCGCTTATTCCTGCGGCTTTTATTGTCGCAGCCGTGGCGCTGCTCGCTGTCGTCTTATACATCGAGCTGCGCATTATGATGCGTCGCCCGATTGTTGGCCAGCTATTCAACGCGCCGGGGGCAAAAGCCAAGGCCGGGAGTAGCTCGGCCGGCGACATCCAAGGCTTGCGCAGGGATGGGGCTGCCGGTATTGGCGCCGCTATTGGAGAAGGTATTGGAGCCGAGATTGGCGCCGTCGGCTATAACGCAAGCGTGGCCGGAGCGTCAGACGTGGCTGATACCGCTCGTGTTGTTATGGGCGCGGCCGGTGCTGCGGCTTCATCCTCAAAAGCAATTATGATAAAGAACAACGTGCGGTTTGTGCTCCGCCACATAATCCGCGCGAAAGCCAGCGCGGCATTATTCATCGTGGCCGCAATTGTCCTCATCGCAGCGCCCGCAGTATTGCTGTTGCTGCTTGCGCGAATTGATTCCGACATCGACCGGCTATATGAGGAAACGGTAGTGGCCGGGGAGATTAAGCCTGCTGGTGAGCAAGGCGCAGGGGTGCGGACGTGGCGCATTGCGGGAGATGTCATATCGCCATTGGCTGTGTACGGCGCTATCGATAGCGGGATGATCGACAACGAATATATGGAAGCCGCATACGCTTGGGCGATGGTCGTGCACGGAAATAATGGAAACAATGGCGGCGAAGCGCAAGGCAGCACGGACAATGGCGATGAAGGCAATGAAATAGTCGACGGAAGCGACAGCATGGCAATAAGCTCAACAGATTACAGGGAAATGGACATATTGCTCGCGACGAATGACATTGGGAGATTTATTTCAGAGCATTCGAGGAACTCAATTGATGATATTCCCGGCAACTCGAGGGTCCTTGCCGATGGGAGCGACGTCCGCGACTTGGAAATTGAATATGCGGACGGATATGATGCCTCAGTATTCAACAGCAATGATGGCACTTATGTCACCATTGCCGGCAATGAGGGCGCATTCATTCCCGTCATTTTATCCGGGCCTTCGCTTGATAGGCGCGGGCTGCATATCGGCGACACGGCACGCATTGCCTGCATCCACGTCGATAGCGCGGGTAATCCAACCGCGTTGCAGACGTTTGCAATAATCATCGTCGGGACGCACAACAGGAACATCGTAGGGTATATTTCGCAGGATGTCGTCATATTGCCGCTGGACGCGCTGCTCGATATGATGAAAATGGACATGGGCTTTTCAAAGGTCAAGTTCGACATAAGCCAACAGCAGGTCAGAAACATTGCAAAGGCTGAGGGCGCGTTGAACAATATAATCGGCGCGAACAACGTCAGGTTTGGGTCCGGTTTCGCGCAGTTAGACCTGAACATCTTCGATGACGAGCTTAAATCCGTCGCCATGTCCATGGAGAAGGCGATGAATATGCTGCGACAGCTATACCCGATAGCTGTCGCGTGCGCGATTGTCGTATCGTGCGGGCTTGCCATGTTGTTCATGCTGCGCTGCATGAGGAAAGCTGCGATCATGAGGATTCTCGGCAGGTCAAAGCCAGGGGCGCGCGCCGTGCTGCTTGCGGAACAAGGGATTATTTCATTGTGCGGGATAATTGTTGGAGCTATCGTGCTCGCTTTTGCCGGCGCCGCCGCCAGGGAGGTATCGCTAGCGCTGTGCGTTTGTTGCTATGCCGTAGGGACAATTGCCGGTGCAGTCAGCGGCGCCTTGCTTGTCACTCGCAGGCCCCCGCTGGAGCTGCTGCAGGTAAGGGAATGAGGGGAGCAGGAGGAGCGCATAGAGCTCATGAGGTTGAATGATGAATTCGAGGTGGCATAATTGTATCGTTTCATTGTGTCCTGTTTTTGTTTCATATGCCTGGTTATATTTGCATCCTGTAGCGATAATGCAACTGTGAAACCGGATATCACATCGGCAGAATATGGAAACGTTCCGACTGATTCAGCAGATGAGCCTTATTCAGAACCGGATAGTCCTACGACGTCAATGCGCGCTTCCATAACAAAGCCGATTGCGATTGATTCAGCAACGGATGTATCGACAGGCTTCGATGATAATCAGAGCAACGGCGCAAATAGTCATCCATTCAGCTTGCGGATTGAGGCATGCATTGCGGATAAGCTGCCGGCTTTCATATTTGATATTTCTGAAAGCTGGGAAGAGGGCGCGAAGCATAATACCTACAAAATAAGGATCGCTTGTCCCGAACAACCGCAAATAATTTCACAGGAGTTTCTTATAACCAGCATTTTTGAAGACGGGATAAGCGAGTCTGAGTTTACATTAGTCGATATTGATTTTGATGGCTATAAAGACATCCAATTAGTTAACAATAGAGGACCTGTTAATGTAGGATGGGAGTATTATCGATGGGACAGCTTATCTTGCAAGTATGAAGAAGTGCCTTTTTTTGAAATGGGCGGTATCAGTTTTGAGGTGTTCAACGACTCGAAGCAAATAGTTGCAACAGTCCATCAAAGCATTTCTTTGTATGATCGTATTCTATACCAATACGCTGATGGTAATTTCGTGGAAACTAGGCGTGAACACGCCGAGTTTTGCGATGGCAGCAGCGACGGCAGCGACAGTTACGATGTTGTGCTGCGTATTATGGAGGGGAACGATGTAATCTGCATCAGAACACTCACATTGGATGAGTATTTTGCCATAGACCCCGATAGAGATGATGTATTGCGTTTTGGCGTCGAAGGCAATCCAAGTCAGCCAAAACCTGCCGGAGTCACGGTACTATTGGATCGCGAATGGATCAAAAACAATCATCAGCTACGAAGAAGCGCGCACCATATGGGATGAAATTCTTTTCTCATGTCCGGATAATTCCACAAAACACATTGGAATGCTGCTATTTCCTCTTGTGAAATAACAACATTCCAATACATTTCTTTTACATTTGCCATCGAAAACCCTGATGTTGACAGGGGTTGAGGTTGGTGGTCACTTTGGCCATCAACCTCATTTCATCGGTTTTTGCCTCGCTCGGAGCTTTCACCCGGAACACGGTCTCAAGCCAATAATGTCTGCTACCACTTATAGTAGTCTGTCAACAGAATTGTGGATTTGTTTGCAATGGTGATGAGTAATCGACAGCATCAAACACATCTCCGAGAGGACGTTATCTATAACGGAGTTGTCTGTGCGAGCTTTTTGAGTCAGAAGTTCAAGCTGTCCTCTTCAAGCAGGAAATTACATAAACCTATCTAGATCGCGTTTTCCTCCAGCCATTTCACTACACCGTCATTGTCATTGGTACTGCAAATATAATTGGCGATGGCCTTTACCTCCGGCTTAGCATTTCCTGCTGCGACTTTTATATCGCAAGCCGCAAACATTGGCAAGTCGTTGAGATTGTCTCCAAAACCCACAACATGCTCAAAGCCGTATGCTTCTCGCAAATGATCCACTGCATTCTGTTTTGACGCTTTATCGCTGAAAATTTCCAAGTACCAGAACCCCGGCCTGTAAATATCCTCATAAAAGGTCAACTTCAAATCAGTCTGCGTCGATAGCGCTTCATAAACGGGCATAAGCCTCTCGCGCGTGTCAAGCAAAGTGAAGTAGATAACGTTCTCCGGCGATATGCGGTCAAAGCCGTCTGTATGCTGGAATGCCTTGTTATACTTGGCAATACGTTCCTCAACGAAATCCCGCAACGGCTTTTTTTCAAGGGATTCGTGGTATGTCATAAGCTCGCCGTCCTTCAATTCGTACATAAAGCCCGTGATCTCAAACCGGCTGAGCGTTCTAATTATTTCCGATACGGTTTTTGGCGCGAGGTAATTAACTTGCGTATATTGTTTACGCTCCATGTCATATATCAATACGCCGTTCATCAGGACGATGGGCAGCCGCAGCATGAGTCCGCAGAGTATCTTTGCTGATGAAGCGAGAGTCCGCGCCGTGGCGACAGAGAAGCGCAGCCCTCTTGCAATCATGGCATTTAGCGTATTCGTTGCATATTCCGATAGCTCTGCGGAGTTGTTCAGCAACGTCCCATCAAGGTCTGATATGTATAAGGTTTTGTCCATGCTCATAAAATGTTAACCTCCAAGGTTCGCAATGCCCCGATGATCCCCTCCGGCGCAACGACCGAGCGTTCCGCACCGGAGAGCATGGATTTGTTGCCGTAGCCGTATGCCACCGCAATCGCGGGCAAATCGTTTTCGTGCGCCGCTTCGATGTCTCCGTGCGTATCGCCTATAACGACGGCAGGCCTCCCCGGTTCCGCCATTTCCCGTATGAGCGCCGCCTTTGACGGATACCCCTCCGTGCTGCAATAGCGCGCAATCATCGTGCTTGTCCGGGTGCGCTGCAATACAGCCTCGATGTATTCCAGTGGGCTGTTTGAGCATATGGTTAGTTCATAACTCTCGTTTGCAAGCCGCGATAGTGTTTCATATACCCCCGGGAACAGTTCGCCGCATTCATGGACTGCTTCGCATAGCAGCTCCACATATCTTTGGCGCAAGGCTGCAAAATCAAATGCTCCGGGCAGGACACTGCGCAGCAGCGCATCTAGTCCTTGCCCGGCGTTTTTTAGCATATCGTTTTCATCTGGCGCCGGCACGTCCATTTCTTCCAGCAAGCGCGAGACCGCAAGCAGTACGACCTGCTTCGCCATAAATAGGGTACCGTCGAGATCAAATATCAGCAGCATGGTCCTCCCGCCTTTGCCTGCTCTTTGAATGCCCATATCTCACCTTATGATTCCTTCATTCCTTGCAGCTCATATGCCTGGACTTCGCCTTGGCGTCCTTTGACCTTCAAGCCGCCCAATGGGATGGCATCCACTTTGTCTTTGATTTGCTCGTAAACCGCTTCCGAAATCAATATCTGTCCCGCGGTCGCGGTGGCCTCCAAGCGGGAAGCGACGTTGACGGTATCGCCGATGGCGGTATAATCCATCCGCGTTGGCGAGCCGATGTTGCCAAACACGGCAGGCCCGGTGTTTATCCCGATGCCAAATCTGACATTGCGGCCATACCGCGCTTCAAAGCCTTCGTGCAAAGCGGCGCCCCATTGCTGCATCTGCAAAGCCGATTTGATGGCGAGCATGACGTGGCCGTCCTGCTCGTACGGGACATTATACAGAGCCATCGCGGCATCGCCTATATATTTGTCGAGGGTGCCGCCATGGTCGAATATTGCCTCCGTGACAAGTGAAAGATACGCATTCAGTATCTCCACGACCTCTTTCGGGTTCAAAACCTCGGAAAGGGAGGTGAAGCCTCTGATATCGACGAAGAGGACCGTCATCTCGCGTTCCTCACCGCCGAGCTTGAGGCCTTTTTCGCCGTCTTTGATCACCATGTCGAGCACTTGCGGAGAAAGGTAGCGCCCGAAAACGCNCATCACATAATGCTTTTCTTTGTATTCCTCCATATAGCTGAGTATNACATCCGCCAGATATATCAATACGAGCGCAATCAGGGCGTATACAATGGAAATAATTAAACCGGCNACAAAAAGCAGATACCAAACGCCTAGGAGCAGGGCGGCCGCTGCGATGAATATCCCCAGCTTGACGAGCGTGCGCTTTTTTATCGTGAAAAGCACAATGGCGGCGGCGCATATGATGATCGAAATTGCTGAATCCAGCCATAACGGGGCGGGGGTGATATACTTGCCGGAGAGCATGTTGCTTATTTCGTTCGCGTGTATCTCGACGCCGTACATTCGCTGGGCGCCGCTCGCCGGGGTGAAGAACGAATCATCCTGCAGTCCGGTGGCATATGCGCCTATCAGCACGATCTTTCCCTCGAACTCCGAGGGGTCGATGAGGTCCGGGTCGAGCGCGGCGTATAGAGGATAGTGTGTGATCGTGCCGGGAGGTCCCGCGAAATGGATGTACGGGCGGGAGCGGAAGGCTCTGGACGCAGGCTCGGTGGCAGAACGCCCTGTTGCGGCGCAGTATTGCCGATAGACAGCCTCCGCCCATTCGTATATCATGCCATCGTCTTCCGCATTGCGGAAGGCCCCCATGCCGCGCCTGATGAACCCGTCCCATTCGTCGGGCAGCGCGTTGATATGCCCGAAATCAAGGGCCTGCGCTTCAAACATCGGTATGGGGTAGAACGCGCCGAATGCCATCATCAAGCCGTCGTCGCCTATCATCGAGCCTTGCGACATGCTGCCGTCCAGTTCCTGACGGACGAGTATGTCTGCTTGGACGGGCAGGACGACGTTTCCGGCATATGCCATGGCCTCCATAAAGGCCTCGTCCTCCCATTCGTCCGACTCCTCGGTGAATAGGATGTCCATCGCGACGACTGCCGCGCCTCCGTCCGCGAGGTTATACAGCAGCGCGGCATAGACGGAGCGCGGCCAAGGGAAGCGCCCCAGCTCCGCTATGCTGTCGTCGTCGATTGTGAGTATGATGATGTCTGTGGGTGCGGGGACGCCGCTTTTCAGCAATGCGTCGCGGGGCATCGCGTTGATGCCGGGCAGCGCATCGAACAGGAGGAGCAGCACCAAGGCGGCAAGTATGATTATACTTGCCGCCGCTCTTGATTTTGCATACTTGCTCATGTTGGTCATGATAGTTGCCAGCGGAGCACCGGGCGGTTGTTGAAGAAGACCCAGACGGAGGAAGAGCCGATGGCTGATGAATCATCGATGTCCCACATTGCGGGGGCTTTCCACCATGACAAGGTTGACAGAAAATTATCATAATCAACAAAGCCTCCTTCTTTATTAGTATTATCACCCCCTGGTGCTGTCGGAGCAGGATTGCTATCGATTTGAATAGCTATGTTGCTGTAGTTACTCTGTCCTGTTAATGCTCCACTGCCCCATATCTTTCCTGCATCTGGTCTAAATACCCATTCAATCTTGGTATTGTGATACATTACACAGTTATTAATGGTATTAGGTGATGTAACATACCCTGCGATACCCCCTGCATAATGATAGTGGGTATTTGTGTTACTCGTTCGTGCAACCTTTATCTCTTCGCCATAATAATAGCAATAAGACACATGTGCATCATCACCGTTAACAAATCCTACAATGCCTCCGGCGTGGGCAGATCCGTTTGTACCGGTAGCGGTCGCGCTCACATTCGCGTTTGAATAGCAGTTTTGCATTAATTCAGGTGACGTTGTTTCTTGAGCCACATATCCGGCAATGCCGCCAAGATAGATGGCAGAATTTGAAGACAGGCCTTGTAATCCACTAACTTTGTTGAGCGTGCTTGCCGCGACAAGCTCGCCCGAGGAATAGCATTCCGAGATTTGGCTCCCATAAGCACCGATAACATTCAATCCGCCCATAATGCCCCCCATCGATATGTCTCCGTCGGTCGTGGCATTTATCCGCACTGTTGCAGCACACTTCGTAATTCGCCCATTTGTAATAGCTCCAGCTATGCCGCCGATGTAGGAGTCAAATTCCGCGCCACCAACGCTTGCAACACTGATTTCGCCATATAAATCGATAGATTGAATGCTGTAGTTGCTGATGCTGGTGCCATCGATATACCCGAAGAAACCCGCATATACCTCATCGTCCGTGCTTTGCGATATATTATATACGAAGTTTTCTATTTTTCGTGTTGCGGCCTTATCGAGATACTCATCATATCCTATAAAAGTCCCTTTGAATGGATTGTCTAAATCGCCGATGGGTTTCCAATCGCGGACATCTGTTGGATAATCGTTAAAGTCGATGTCGTCGACAAGGCGATAATACTTGCTCAATCCATTATAACCACCGGTGTCATATGTGTGAACATAAAATCGGAAATGCGCGAAATTGTTTTTGGTAACGATATATGGGTAAGTGTTGGATCCATCACCGAACTCAGACGGTGGAAGAGATGTTTCTTCAAATAGCGGCATCAATACGATATTGCGCATAACCGGTGTATCGCCGATAGGATAATCGTTGCCCGGTATATATGTAAAATATACAGCATCTTCATCGATGGCTATCCAGTCGTATATTGACGCACCCAGCTTCACCGCCATCGGCACCATGTCTTCGGTCAGCAAAGTCCCGGCAGGAACCCTGAGCGTCGTATCGTTGACCCTATATGGCGACCTCGGGCAGGGATAGGCATAATAATCCAGGTGGCCGTTGTCATCGTCGAGCAGGAACGTCACGGTATAATAAGTCGTCACAGGGCCGGGGCGCTCCGGGCGATACCTTATCTCCGTGTCCTCCTCGGCATCATCAGGCTCCTCTTCAACAGGCAGCGCGTCGAACGCCTTTTGCGCCTCCTCCAGAAGCTCGGCATCGAACTCGTCCGGATGCTCCAATATATACTTCAACTCGTCCGGAAGCAGATCGTCCAGGTTGAACTCATAAACGCCATCGGAGCCGGACACATTGCCCGCGCCGACTTCCGTCTGATCGCTCACAAGCGACGCGTTCTCGTCCGCCTCCAGGCGTTTGCGGACGTTCTCGAGAAAAACGGTGCCCTCAAGCGTGCGGACGATCGTGGAACCGTCATCCTCGCTTGCGCGCAGGCTGACCAGGAACGTCGTCCCGCGCACTCCAACGACGGTGTTGCCGGTCTGCACCGATACATTGCTCCCCGAGCCGGAGCCGCTGACCTGGTTGAAAACAGTCCCCTTTATAAGCGTGAACCCGGTGCTGGAGGTCGAAAGGGCTGCAATCTTGAAAGACGAGTCGCTGAGCGCTTTGATCGACAAATCCGTGCCGACGTTCACGACAGTCTCGGCGCCCGCCGCAGTGGTCACAACATCGCCCTGGCTCAGCTTCATGCCCGCGAATGCAGTGACAGTCCTCTCGCTCGAAGCGCGTTTGACCGTCACTTTCCCCTTGATGCTCGCCACCTCAGCCGAAACGCTGCTGCCTGCCGCGATCGCCGACAATCCCGCCAATGAAAGCGAGAATATAATGGCGAAGATAAGCAGTAGACTGATAAACGGTTTAGAACTCCGTGTAAATGTCGTTTTCATAAGAACCCTCCTAGTAAATCAGGTGTGTCATTCATCTTCCAATGCAAAGCCGAAAACCTTGATGCAGTGGTTGAAGCTGTCCGAGACATAGACCTTGCCGTCGATCATAGCCACATCCGCAGGGCTGTTTAACATGGACAGCAAAGCCGGCCCCGTCGAATTCCCGGCAGCCAGATTGCCCGCGAGCGTGGTGACGTTCCCGTTTTCGATCCTGCGAATCACATTGTTTTCAGTATCCGCGACCAACACGACGCCGGAGGCATCGACGAATAGGCCGAGAGGCCCTCTGAATAGAGCATCCTGCGCAGGCCCGTCCAAATATCCGCCCATCATTGCCCCCGACAGCTCGTCTCGCTCGGTCGGCGCTCCGGCCAGCGTCGAAACGGCGCCGCCGCTTATGACGCGGATCATCGAATTGCCCGTGTCAGCGATATATAATGCCCCGTCGGGACCGAATTGAATGTCGGTGGGTTCGCAAAAACGCGCTTCGAGCAAGCCTCCGTCGACATATCCGCCTTCATCGCCGGGGATGCCCGCAAAGAGCGATGACGTCCCGCTAGACGTGACCTTGCGGATGCAGTTGTTCAACGTGTCGGCGACATATATCGATCCGTCGGGCCCGACTGCGACGCCCGATGGCAAATTAAACTCCGTCGCCTCTTTCGCGCCGTTGACATACCCCGCCTTGCCGTTGCCCGCCATTGTATATCCGTTTCCGTCAGGCAAAATCATCCGCAAGGCATTGTTGCCCCCATCGGTATAATATATGGTCCCATCGGCGCCGGAGCATACATATCGCGGCCCGCGCATCATGACTTCCGGAGCAGCGACCGAATCTTTATATCCCGATTGCGGCAGGCCATTGATATCGAGGTTCTTGGTTTGGCCGGCAATTGTCGTTACATCGGTTTGCGTTATCCGTCTCAGTAGATTTGCGTCTTTGTCAACAACGAGCAGGGCATTGCCGGAACCGACTGCCAGTCCATAAGGAGTGCCGAAAGAAGCGGACAGCCTTTCGCCGTCATTCGCGCCAAGGTCTGTCGAGCCGGCGTATACGCGCATCTCCGTGGGGACAAACAGGCCGGATTCCATCAGCATCAGCACAAAATGCGACGCTTCCGCGCGGGTCATATATCGCAGAGGAGCAAACGAGCCATCAGGCATGCCGCCGAGAATCCCTTTTGCCGTAAGCGCCGCGATATAGCCGTATGCCCATGCCGCAACGGTGCCGCTGTCGGTATAATTGAGCTCATCTTCCGAAAATGCGTTTAGTATCCGCCCAATCAGCGTCGCGGCTTCTTGCCTTGTGAGCGGGGAGTTCCAATCGGACATAAGGCCGCCGCCGGGGGCTGCCTTCCCCAAAAGGACTCCTCTTTTGAAGCCCTCGGAAATATATGGGTGATATGCTTCGGGCGCTTCATCATAATCGATGAACGGAGCGGTCAGAGATTCGTCGCGCGCGTTGAGATCAAAGCCCATTGCGTTGAAGACGATGAGCAGGAATTCCGCGCGCGTGATGGGCTGCTCCGGACGGAACGATGCATCGTCATCGAATATCATCCCGTCGTATATTCCCGCGTTGATAAGGGTTTCAATGTCTTCGGCTGCCCATGAGCTGCCGAGGTCGTCATATTGGTCGGCGGCGCCTGCCACAGCCCAAAGTGCGAGCATCATGGCAATTGCCAGGATAATCGCCGTGACGCCGGTGTGTTTCTTTATTTTCATATTTTCAGCCTCCGCCTTATATTAATCATTTTTCATGGATTACGTTGCGCTACCCGTATTTAGACCTTTCCGCATACGCGGCGCCCTACGTTGCGTCCGGTATAGCGCGCAATGTTGCCGGACAGGGCTTGATTATACAATAAATGTAGAAATATTGCAAGATACCTGCGATTTTTCACCTATTGATTCTTACAGTAATAACGTATATAATGATTGCTACGCAATCATCATATTTTGATATTATGTATATCGTCTTGCTCCCGCCTGCGGCGGAACCGCAAGACACGATATAATGATTGTATGTATATCGTCTTGCTCCCGCTTGCGGCGGAACCGCAAGACACGATATAGGATTGCTACGCAATCATTGTGAGAACAATGAGCGAAAGGGGTGGCAACTTGGAAAAAGAACCAACGACGACCCGCAACAGCGAAGAACTGCTCGAGCTCATATTCGGCTACATAGAAAACATATCCAAAGAACGCGCGCTTGACAACGTGCTACTGCTGCTTGCCGACCTCGGCAGGGAACTCATCGGCGCCGACCGCTGCACGGTTTGGCTATGGGACAAAAAAGCACATGAACTATATACTCGAGTCGCGCATGGCGTGGACGAGCTGCGGCTGCCTGAGGGCGCGGGGCTGGTGGGATATGCCGTCAGCATTGGCGAAGACGTGATCATCAACGACCCATACAACGACCCGCACTTCAACAGGGACACGGACCGGCAGACCGGCTATGTGACGCGCGAGGTCATCGTCATCCCCATCAGAAGCGATAACGGAGACATTCTCGGGGCATATCAAGCCGTCAATAAAATGACCGATGAGGGCATATTCACGGACAGGGACCTCAAATACCTCCGCCTCGCGGCTTCGTATTCGGGCAAATCCATCGAAACCGCCCTGCTCAATGAAGAGATCGACAAGGCGCAGCGCGAGATTATTAACATATTGGGCTATGCGGGCGAACACAGATCCTTGGAGACGGGCAATCACGTCACCAGGGTCGCCGCTTTTGCGACTCTCCTGGGGCGGCAGATGGGTTTGTCGCCAAAGTCCTTGGAAACGCTGACGCTTGCAGCGCCGATGCACGACATCGGCAAAATCGGCATTCCCGATGCAGTGTTGCAAAAACCGGGCAGCTTTACTAATGAAGAATATGACATTATGAAAAGGCATTCGGAGATCGGCAGCGAAATTCTCAAACGCGGCGACAGCTCGTTGCTGCAAGTCGCTGCGGAAATCGCCGCAGGGCATCACGAGAGGTATGATGGCAAGGGTTATCCCTTGGGCAAAACGGACGGAGAGATCGATCCATATGCGCGGATAGTCGCCGTGGCGGACGTCTTCGACGCGCTCATCAGCGACCGTTGTTATAAAAAAGCGTGGGAGCCGGAGCGCGTGCATGACCTTTTTATCGAGGAGCGGGGCCGTCAGTTCGATCCGGAGGTCGTCGACGCGCTGCTCGAGGTGTGGGATGAGATGTTGGACACTAACGCGCGCAGCGCGGAAGGCATAGGAGAGCAGTAGCATGAAAGAAACAGACTTTAAAGTTGTATTATGGGGCACTCAAGGTTCTGTCGCGGTCAACAGCGCAAAGAAAGCCCGTTATGGCTGCAACACATCCTGCGTATCTGCGGAATGCGGCGGCGATGTCTTTGTTTTTGATATGGCGACCGGTTTTCTGCCGTTCAGCGACTATTTTTTACAAAAGTACAAGCTGCCGAAGAGCATCGATATTTTCCTGTCCCATTACCACCAGGACCATATCGAGGGGCTGCCGTTCGCAGGCGTGTCGTATGACCCGGGCGTGAGCATGGTGTTCCACAGCCAGCCTTCAGAAGGGAAATCGCCGGAAGAAATCCTCATCGAGTGCTACTCTCCGCCCGTTTTCCCCGTAAACCTGATTCGCGAAGCGCCTCCGGGCAAGTTCTCATTCGACACCATCAGCCCGGGGCAGTCCGTTTCCACCGTCGGAGGAAAAATTATCGTGAAAAGCCTTCTTGTTTCCCACCCGGGAGGGTCGATATCATATAGGCTTGAATATAATGGCAGGTCGCTGTGCTATCTGTCTGATTTTGAGTATGGGAACGGGCTTTCTGCCGAGCTTCTTGAGTTCCTTTCCGGCGCGGACCTTGTCGTTTTTGATGCGTATTTTACCAACGCGACTTTGCTCTCCGGGTGGGGCCATTCTTCCTGGGAACAGGGCGTGGAGGTTTGGCGCGAGGCGGGGATTAAGAAGCTGGCGATGTACCATCATCATATTAACGCGACGGATGAGGATCTCGATGCGCTTGCCGCGAAGCTCGCCGCCATTTCCGACGATCTCATCGTCGCCAAAGACGGCATGGAGATATTTTTATAAAATCGCCGAGAACACTCGCGACTTTAGTCGTGGGAGGTTCAAAAAATCGCATCTATGCCCGACGTCATTTTCGCGAAGCATGGAACCGTGTTCCAATTATTCTAAGGAGGTACCCATATGTACAGGCTGGACTACACAAACCTCGATATGCAGCAAGTCAATGGCATCGTCGCCTCGGGCGGCGCTCCCGTTTGCGCATCGCAGCTCTGCGAAGACCTCGCCGGCAAGACGTTGAAGATTGTCACGGACAAGCTCCCGGTCGAGGGACCGGTGCTGGAATATTCGTTTGATTCCGCAACGCAGCTCACGGTCAAGGAAAACGGCGGCGCGCCCGCTGCCTGCGCATATGGCGCGTTGTCGCTTAAAAACATGGTCTTGTTTTCGCACATGGTCCCCGGGACAAAGCGGGGGTACGCGGTTGCGTATAACGCGAAAACATCGGTCGCCACTGTCTTTGAAATGTGGTTCATCGACGATTCCGTTAATATTGCGGACGCGGCCGGCGGCGAGCTCAAAGCGGCGGATGTCCCGGGCCTGCAGCCCTTTATATGCCGCGAAGTCCAGCGCCAATGCTATACGGGGTATGTCGAAATACCCGGGAAGGCGCCCCCCGAACAGCGCGACAAGCTCTCGTTGAGGCTTGAGAACAGCATGATTTTGTGGAAAGAAGACCGGGGCAAAAAGAGGCTCACGACATATACCTCAAATGCGTTCACGACTTTTGTCGAGATTGGAACACCTGAGAGCGGCGATGTTTTGACGTTTGTCTCCGATTTATTGCAAGTTAATGACACGACATATATCCATTGCTTTGGCGAGGTGGAATATTCGGGGCGCTTGTCCGTGGAAGTCCTTGACATTTCAGGGGTGAAGAAGGTCGGCGTCACCATGGGCATCGATGAAAATGATGAATTTGAATATGTTATGTACAGGGGCAAGGGGAAGTTCCTCGGCCGCTATGCATCGTTTTCCGATTTTAACGACAGAGGCGACCAGCATTCCGATTTTGCCAAAAAGCGCCTCGATTTTTCCGTCAAAGGCGCGCGGCAATCATACCGCCCCAGCATTATGGCGAAAAAAATATCGGAGCAGGAGCTCAGGGAGCTGGCGAAAGATCCGATTATCTCCGATTCTGACAGGATTCTCAGAGAGTATGGCGAAAATTTCCCCATTCCGAATGTTCCCGCGGACACGGATTATTGCGTTGGGAAGAAAGTGGCGTTTCGCGGCGACGACGGATATTGCGTGGAGATGGAATTCAAGACGATGACGCAGCTTGCATATCGCGTGGGCGACGATGCAGAATGGCATGATGAGATATACCACCCCGTCGAAATCGACGACGACCTCATCATTCTTGGCTTTTATCGCACGGGCTCTTTTCCTCCGGCCGCTCTGTTTTTTGCGATCGATTTCAATAATGGATGCGCCACGTGCCTCGAGTTCAAGATTGGCACGAAATATGAGCTGACGGATGTGGACACAAATTACCATTTCGGCTGCATAAAGGCGGATGGTGTGGCAGCGCAGCGCATATTCCGCCATGGGTTCACGTCAGAGCTGCTTGGACGCGCTTTCACGCGGACTTGGAATGACAACATGACTTCGATGCACATATATAATTCGCCGCGTTCATATTCCTGGACGATCACGAACAACGGCGAGCCGGGGACGCCGGCTTATCGCGCGGGCGGCTATGTGTGGAGCTCGCCGTGCGACTATATCAAGCTGCGCGACAATGTGTATGTTATGAATTGGGTCCAGCAGAAATGGGACGGGCTTCAAGGGTTGTTTTGCATGAACCTTAAAACTATGCACGACAGCGGATTCACGCTTGCCGTGCATACTGATGGTCGGTTTTTGTATTTCAAGAGCCAGGGGTGCTTGTCGCGTCCTGCGGGTTATATCGATCTGTCAGGCGTTTACGAGCTGACGAATTACGACACAAAAGCATAGCAACAACAAGATCCACACCAAGAGGACGATGCAAGCATCGTCCTCTTTTTTCAACAGACTAGCCCCCTAGGCCCATGCGCTCGTCGCGGAATATGCGCGGATCCATGGTTTTCAGCTCCTTGCTGATGATTGGCTCAAACTCCATCTTGGCCAGGATGTCCCGTTGCAAATCCACTCCCGGCGCGATCTCCGTGAGCATCACGCCATCGGTCGTGAGCTTGAAAACCGCCCGCTCGGAAATATACATGATTTCCTGCCCGCGCTTGACGGCATATTCGCCGGAGAATGTGATCTGCTGGACTTCCTTGACAAACTTGATCTCGCTCCCGTCGCTGTTTATCCGCACTTCGCCGTCTGCCACGACAATATCCGGCTTTGGCTTTCCCGCCGTGAACATACCGACAAAACAAACCTTTTTCGCGTTTTGCGAAATATCGATGAACCCTCCGGGACCGCCACTGCGTCCCGCGAACTTTGAAACGTTGACATTGCCTTTTTCGTCGATCTCAGCAGAACCGAGGAATGTCATGTCCAGCAATCCGCCGCCATACATATTGAGAATGTCGGTCTGGCAATAATACGCTTCTGCGTTTTCGGTTCCCGGGAATGCGAGGCCGTCCTGCACGACGCCCCCCATCGGCCCCGCCTCCACAGAGAGCGTTACTGTATCCGCGATGCCCTCCTCGTCGGCCACGGCCGCGACGCCCGCCGGAATGCCGACGCCCATGTTAATGACCGCTCCCGGCACCAGCTCCATGACGCCGCGCCGCGCAATCACTTTGCGCGGGTCGAGCCTCATAGGCTTTGCGGCGCCCGCCACGGTCCTGATCTCTCCAGTCAGTTCCGGGCGGAATTTTTCCGTGATCATGCATTGGCGATGGTTGTCAGGGTTTTGCGCCACGACGATATAATCCACGAAGCTTCTGTGAAACCTCACATTTCTCGCCGAAATCGAACCGCGCCTGACCATTTTTTCAACTTGCACGATGACGATGCCGCCATTGTTGCGTACCGCCGCGGCCATGTCGAGTTCCGCCCCGATAATAGCTTCGCGCTCAATGGAAACGTTGCCGTCTTCATCTGCATATGAGCCGCGAATAAATGCTATGTCGGGCTTTTGCGATTTATACAGCAAGCACTCCTCGCCGTCGATCTCCTTGAGCTCCACGATCGGCCCCCTCTGGCGCGCCAATTCGTTGACCGCGCAGCCTTCCTGCCTGGGGTCGCAATATGTGCCGAGGCCGACTTTCGTCAGCAGCCCGGGCGCGCCGCCGGCTGATGCTCGGATCATGTTTAGCAGGGCGCCCATAGGCAGGAGATACCCCGCGATCTTGTTTTCGTTGACTTTATATCCGATAGCTCGCGCATCGGCGAGCGATATGATTACGCAGTCGATGATTCCGTCGGCTTTCAGGCGGTTCAGCCCGATGTTGTATCCTTGAAGCGGCTCATAACTCTCGGATTTGTCGCCGGGGGTGATGCCGCTGATTATGGTCAGGTTTCGCGGATGCCCCGTGGCTTCAAATCTCGCGCCCAAACCTTCCAGCAGCTCTTCCGGGCAGCAATATGTGCTGAACCCGCCCAACATCATGGTCATCCCGTCGTTGACATAGCCGACTGCTTCTTCCAAAGTAACGAATTTTGCCATATACGCACCTCACTGACATGGACTTGGTCTTACAAACTCAACGTAGTGGTCATCATTTATATACTGACTTCGCTTCCGCATATTCCGGGTTCATAACCACCGAGAAATGGAAAATCGGGCGGTTGACCTCCAGAATGCGCATCGGATTGTGCGCGACGTCGCCGGGGACGAATATCAACGTCGAGCGCGTGAGCTTATGCGCCTCTCCGGCAATCGTAAACTCGATGACTCCGTTGAGATCATAGGCATCGTCGGGGTTTGACCCATAAAAGCCAATGAGCTCGCTGTATCCGTGCGTATGCTCGGTGAAAATGGGGTCGCGCTCGGGCACCGAATGATACCAGGCGGTATTCATCTGGAAGGCCCCCGGGCAGACATTGCCGTCCATCCAAAGGATGCGCTTTGAGAATTTTTCGTATATCTTGCGAAAATCGGGATCCATCATGTTTGCGGGTTCTTGCAGCTCCTGCACGAAGAATTTGCCATATTCCCCGCCTTTGTTGTTGTCATAAACCATCGATGATTCTCCTTTTTTAAATATATGTGTTAGGCAATTGTGAAACTCACGGATGCGTGATGCGAACCTCTATAGAATGTGGTTGCTTTTATTAGGACACCGATATCTTGTAGGGGCGGCAATCTGCCGCCCGCAAAATGCAGCATTTCACAATCGCCTAAATTATTATGTCGCACCGGGCGCCTATTCCTCAGGTATGTCCCAGTTGATGAACTTCCAATACGGAGCGTTGACGCGCTCCTGATAAGCCTTCATATCGACGCCGTTCCAATCGTAAAACCCCTTTTTCCCCTCCGAGCGCGCGCCCGTGTCACCCCTTGCGATGCGGTCTGTAATCGCGGCAGGAGCGCTATCGATGTTGGAAAGTGTCGGGAACACGGTGTTGCACGTCATGATGTTCAGGTTCAGCCCGCCATTGTCAAAATGCTCATACATGCCGATGGAGGTGTAGCGCGGGCAAAAGCTGTAATTCAAGCATGTGTCGACGTCGCGCGGGTCGCATATGCCGCTCTCGACAAGATTGAGCGCCTCGCGCCATAAAGCGAACTGCAGCCTGTTGCCGATGAATCCGGGTGTCGGCTTTTTTAGTATGACAGGCTTGCGGTCGAGAGATTCCAAGACTTCCTTGGCAAATTCCAAGACGCCCGGAGCGGTGTATGCGCCCCCGCAACACTCAAAGAACGGAACCATGTGCGCGGGGTTAAAAGGATGCGTCACGATGAGGCGGTCCTTATATTTCGTCATTCTTTCGCTCATCATATCCGGAGTGAAGGAAGAGCTGACGGAACAAATCGCCCGGACGTTCGGGCATAGTTCTTCTATGCGCGCCAGAATATCAAACTTTAAATCCAGGTTTTCGGTGACGCATTCAAAGATGACGTCGCAGTCAGCGATATCGTTATAGTCAAGCGTGTATCTGAGGTATTTTTCACATATTGCGGCTTGGTTTTCCGGCATCAATCCTTGCTCAATCATCTGGCGAAAATAATTGTCATATGTTTTTTTATACTCTGGGATCATTTCCGCTCGGCGGGCGACGCATGTGGTCTTGTAACCGTGGCCTGTAGTGAGGACGGCCATGCTGTCGCCGATCATCCCGAGCCCGATGATGCCAATGTGTTTCACGCTGTCTAGCTTCATATATTCGCACATTCCTTTCGTTGCACATCATGTCGCACATATCGTGGTTGAGTGTTCACGCCCTTGCGGCAGGAGTCTGGGGCAAAGGCGTGAATTGTAACCATTTCGTGCGCATCGATATAGGTCGTTACTTCAACGGTTTCAGACCAATCAGTTCCCTAGCCTCATCAGGAGTGGCGACCTCCATCTCGAGCTCGCGCACTATGCGGGCCATGCGCTCTACGAGCTGGGCGTTGGACTTTGCGGGCTCGCGGTATGCGTAATTGATGTTGTCCTCCATGCCGGTGCGGACATGCCCGCCTTTGAGCAGGCCGTATGTCACACCGAGGAGCTGGTTGCCGGCAATGGCCATCGTCGTAAGGTTGACATTTGTGTGGCCCCTGTTTTGATCGACGAGATCGACCATGTAGTCATGGTTTTTTTGCGTATATGAAATCGCGCCCTGGCTGACCTTGTTCATGCCCATGACAAGGGTGATGTTGACGGGTTCGTTGGGGTCGTCGGTGAGTTTGCAGACTCCCTTAGGCACGAGGTGCTGGAAAACATCCTCGATGGATTCCATATTGAACGCTTCGATCTCCGGTTTGATGCCGAGCTCGCGCATGCGAAGGCCGTGCTTGATGAGCCAGTCACGCTCCCAACGATATATGAAGCAGAGGTCGCCCCAGACGGTTGTGATGAGCGATGTGTCGAGAGAGCACATTTCCGGCAGTGCGCCTTTGATGCTGTCGTCATATAGCAATTGGACGCCGTCGTCCGCTTCCGAGCCGGGTTTTGTTGCCGGGGCCGTCGAGTTTTGCGTGATGATGTTGCATTTAGCTCTGATGCCCGTGTTGATTTCGGCGAATACTTTCGGGTCGTTGCAGGAGTTGCCTGCTTTGTCGCGCGCGTGGACGTGGACTATCGATGCTCCCGCGTTGTAGCATTCGTATGCTGATTGTATGATTTCTGATGGTTGTTCCGGCAGATTCGGGTTTGCGTCTTTGCCTTGGAAGTTGCCGGTTTGCGCAACGGTTATGATGATTTTTCTCTTGCTTGCCATATTCATGATCCTTTCTGACTACACTGATATTTTCTGTTTTGTTTGTCTGTCTCTTGTCGTTGAATATTCGCCATTATACAACATAATATAACCATTTGTCAAAGCATACAGAGCCAATTAGAAAATCATTTGACAACAATAGCGCGCGCAACTAGAATGGAATCGGCAGGAACAATGGAGCTTGCAGGAACAATGGAGCCGGCAGGAACAATGGAGCTTACGCAAGAAAACAAGGAGGCGCAGATATGACAAACAAAAAAAAAGCGCAATGCACAAAGAAAGCAGAAGACCTCGTCGCGCAAATGACGCTCGAGGAAGCAGCATCGCAGATGATATTCACCGCAGCGGCGATCCCGCGGTTGGGCATCCCGGAATACAACTGGTGGAACGAAGCCCTGCACGGCGTCGCACGGGCCGGAACAGCGACGAGCTTCCCGCAAGCCATAGCGCTCGCTGCGACATTCGACGCCGAGCTCCTGGGGGAAATCTCCGCGACGATCGCGGAAGAAGCGCGCGCGAAGTATAACTCAAATTCGATTCGCGGGGACAGGGGCAGGTACAAAGGGCTCACGTTCTGGTCGCCGAACATCAACATATTCCGCGACCCGCGATGGGGACGCGGCCATGAGACATACGGCGAAGACCCATACCTGACCGCCCGCCTGGGCGTGGCGTTCATCAAAGGGCTGCAGGGCGATGGCGAGGTTTTGAAGACTGCAGCATGCGCCAAGCATTATGCGGTCCATTCGGGGCCGGAGGCGCTGCGGCACGAATTCAATGCCGAATGCAGCCGGAAGGATCTTTTCGAAACATATCTCCCGGCGTTTGAGGCATGCGTGCGCGAGGCGGAGGTCGAGGCTGTCATGGGCGCGTATAATCGCACGCTCGGGGAAGCGTGCTGCGCATCGCAGCTCCTGCTTGTCGATATCCTACGCGGCAGATGGGGCTTCGACGGGCATATCGTTTCGGATTGCTGGGCGCTCCTTGATATCCACGAACACCATAAAATAACAAGCACCGTCGAAGAATCGGCAGCGCTTGCGCTCAAAGCTGGTTGCGACCTAAATTGCGGCAGCGTATACAGCTCGCTTATGGATACATATAATCAAGGGCTCATCTCGGAAGAGGATATTCGAAGGTCGGCCGTCCGCGTGATGGCTGCGCGGTTCAAGCTGGGGATATTGGGCGAACGCAGCGAATATGACTCCATTCCCTTTGACGTGGTCGATTGCGCGGAACACAGGGCGCTCAGCATCAGAGCCGCTGCGGAGAGCTGCGTGTTATTGAAGAACGACGGGCTGCTCCCATTGGACAAAACCGGCATAAAAAGCCTTGCCATCATCGGCCCGAACGCCGACAGCCGTGTTGCTTTGAAAGGCAACTATTATGGCAACGCGGCGCGGTATGTGACGATTGCGGACGGGCTGCGCGAGTACATGGGCGATGATGTGTCAGTGCGCTATTCCGAGGGCTGCAAGCTCTCCGACACATGGATTGTGGAGCCGCCCGCAGAGCTCTTCGCGGAGGCCGCCGCGACTGCGGAGGCGTGCGACCTGACGGTGCTCGTGCTTGGCCTCGACGAGACGATCGAAGGCGAAGAAGCCCATGACGACACAGTGCAATTTGATGGTGATAAACCGGACATCATGCTTCCAAAACAGCAGCAAAAACTGCTGGACACGGTCATTGCGACCGGCAAGCCGATTGTAGTCGTGCTGATGGCAGGGAGCTCGATCGATTTGCGAATGGCGCAAAAAGCGCCCAACGTGCGGGCGATACTCAATGCATGGTATCCCGGCGCGTTGGGCGGCAAGGCCGTTGCGAAGCTGCTGTTTGGCGAATGCTCCCCCTGTGGAAAGCTGCCTGTCACGTTTTATAACTCGGTCGACGATTTGCCTGATTTTACGGATTATTCGATGGAAAACCGTACATACAGATATTTCACCGGCGATGTGCTCTACCCGTTCGGTTTTGGGCTGACATACGGAGATGTCCGCGTCACCGACGCGAGCTACAACCCGGAGAGCAAAATTCTGTCCGTAATGGCGAAAAACAATGGGAAAATGGCGACAAAGGATGTAATTCAGGTGTATATCAAAGCGGGGTCGATATTCGCGCCTGTGAATCCCCGCCTTTGCGCTTTTGCCAAAGCGGAGTTCGCGCCCGGTGTTGAAACGACAATAAAAATCAATATGCCTGACGATGCGTTCACTGTGATCAATGATATTGGAGAGCGCATATATGGCGGCCCTGCATATGAGCTATATATCGGCACGGGCCAGCCGGACAGCCGCACAAAGGAGCTGAGCGGGAATGAAACCCTGAAAATAGTATGCATCGACAGGCCAGGCCAATAACCACTAAGCACCGGGAGCTTGGGACATTGTCCCAAGCTCCCGCAGATTGATGTACCCGGTAGCAACTAAACCCCGGCAACCTAGTGGTCTAAAAATCAGCTTTCTTGTCAAAATACTTCATGACATTAAACGAGCCAAGATCGCGCGCATAAGCCCCGGTCACATTGAGCCGCAGCTCCGTATGGTTGAGCCCGAAGAAGAAACCGCCATCGTGCATGATGCGCGGATTGAAGCATACAAGCCCCTGGCTGCCGTTGCAGTTCTCTTCGACCCATTGGAAGATATACGCATCGTCACGCAGCTTGATATAGAAGCTCGGGCTGCTCCATGTCGCTCCGCCGGAATTGTCGTTCTGGAATATTGTCCAGCTATAGCTATTGGGCGAACTATAGACATGGATGCTGCTCATCGTGTCGGAATATGCCCAGGCATAGCTCTTTCCAATGAGGTCGGTCGTGAATTCATGGCGCTTGCTGAATGGCGCAGTAGCGATGCCTTCGCCCGTGGCGATGCCGAAAAGGCAAGTCGCGCCAATCTCCCAGTCGCTCCTCCAGCTCCCGACGCGGCCATAGACGCATGTCGCGAGCCCCTCGGAAAAGTCCACAGCGTGCGTCACGCAAGCGTGGTCGGGGTCGCCTGTCAACATGTGCGAAAAGAAGTATATGTCTTTGGCGGGCTCATAGCATATATATTTCTCCTCATGCCAAGCCCCGCCCGGTTCGCGCCATTTAAGCGTTTCATTGCCGCAAAAGTCATAATCAAACGCTTTAATGAGTTTCTCCGGGGTGTTTTTTGCAGACCATGCATATGGCGTGCGGACTTGGTCATAAAAGAGGCTGAACGGCTTGCCGATGAGATCATATTTGAACTCGAGCCTGTTGCCGCTCATCATGATATTCGGGCCGCCGAAGTTGAAAATCTGCTGCGTTTTCGCCGCCTCTTGCGCCTCCGCCTTCGTCATCGGAATGTCTATGTCGCGCGGACGATAGGCATAACGGGCGCCTTTGCCTTCCAGCCTCGCCATCGGCGGGGCTTTGTCGCCATTGAGCGTGATAGTCTCCAGATGCGCCGCGTCGCCTGTGACGGCCAGCTCCGTGCTGTGCATGCAATATTCAAACTCGTTGCATTCGTCGAAACCGAACTTCATGCCGATGGTTTTTAAATCAAACATATCGATGACTTCCAGCCACATTTCGCCGCCAAATTCGACGCCCCATTTGGCGAATATGAACATCTCATCGTTCATGCGAATGAAGTCGGAGGGGTACGTATATGTTACAGTGTCTTGCGGCTCGTCGAGCTGGACTGTGGTGGAGCAGACGACGGATGGGAAATATGTCAGCCATTCGCTGCCGCAGTCGCATTTCCAATGCAAGCCGCGTCCCTCCAGGCGGTTCGTCGTCGTGTGAAGTTTTTCCGGCTTGTCCCCGCCCGCGCTGTTATATCCGAAATGATATTGCCGCTGGACTTCCCGAGGGATGTCGCGGGTGGATGTTGGAGGCTTGTTGCCCGTCAGGTCCATTCCAACGGGAACAGTAACGCCAAACCATGTCTCAAAAGCCGTCGCGAGCTCCGTCTTCGAGTCATATACGATGTGCCATCCCCGCGAGCTGCCGGGAATCGTGTGCGTGAACAGGACCACATTGTCGCGCAGCTGCAACGCGCTGTATGGGACATCCTTGAATGTCGTCCCATTTTCCGTCACTGTGAGCATGAAGTCGTTTCCAAAGGTATAATCAAGTTGCGAGGGAGCAAATTCGCCGTCGAAGTTGAACTTCAATAGCTTGTCCGCGAGAAAATCGCTTGGTGCGATCGTTGTTTCGGCAGCAGGGCATGCCGCCACTTTGGAGTCCACTTCCTCCGGAGTCATCGGATCGAAATTCGTAAAAAACATTAAAATCCCCCTTACTCATTTTAATGTGTCCTCGAAAACTCTGAAAGCATTGCAACACCTGTCATTCTGAGCGAAGCGAAGAATCTTTGCTTCCGATATTTCATAAGTGCTCAGACAAGATCTTTCGCTATCACTCAGGATGATAATGGGAGTTTTCGAGGACACTCATTTATATTTTGAGGTTAATACTTCCCGAAGTCTTTGTCGTTGGTGGGGTAGGAGTAATCGTGCGTTTCCGTTGCGCTGATACGAGCAGGATTATAGCTCTTCTTCGCAGCCGGCGATTCAATATATACAGAGCCGCCACCTTTGAGCTTGAACTGCGTCACCAATTGCCGCATAGTATCCGATTGCCCGCTCATTTCTTCCGATGCCGCCGCGCTTTCTTCCGCAGTCGCGCTGTTTTGCTGGACGACCTGCGCCACCTGGTCTATGCCGATGTTGATTTGCGAAATGCCCATCGACTGCTCTTCAGACGCTTTGGTTATATCGGCGATGAGAATGCCCGATTCGTTGATGCCCGTAACGATTTCCGTGAGGCTCGCGGCAGTTTCTCCCGCAATGCGGGCGCCAAGCTCGGCCTTGTCCATGGAGTCTTGTATCAGGTCGCCGGTGTCCTTGGCTGCGTCCGCGCTCTTGGAAGCGAGGTTGCGCACCTCCTCCGCGACGACAGCAAAACCTTTGCCATGCTGCCCTGCGCGGGCGGCCTCCACGGCAGCGTTGAGCGCAAGGATATTTGTCTGGAAAGCGATGTCGTCGATCGTCTTGATGATCTTACCGATATTTCTGCTGGCTTCGTTGATGTCGCTGACTGCGGTGATCATCTCGTCCATCTGCAGGCTACCTTTTTCCGCGTTCTCCTTGATCGTCGCAGACAGCTTAGAAGTCCTGTCGGCGATCACGGCGTTTTCTTTGATCCTGTCAGAAATCTCGGTGATTGAGCTGGAGAGTTGTTGAATGGAAGCCGCTTGCTCTGTCGAGCCCTGAGCCAGCATCTGAGCGCCGTTCGCGACCTGCTTTGCGCCCGATGAAACTTGGTTTGAAGATGCGGCTATTTCCGTGAACATGCTGTTCAGGTTTTCGAGGGTTCTCTTGATGGAAACGCCCAGAACGTCCAAATCGGACAATATGGAAATATCTACGGATAAATCGCCGCTTGCGACAGATTCCAACACGCTGGCGATTGTCGTGACGTGTTGCACGAACAGTGCGCTGCCGCTGATAGCCTGCCCAATCTCGTCCTTGACAAGCGACATGGTCTGGATCGTCTCCACATCTTGCGGGGAGAGCGAGATGTCGCCCGTCGTTCCGGCTTTGTTCATGAACCCCGCCAGCAGCGTCAATGGCTTGCTGATCAAACCCGATAGGTACAATGCAAGGAAAATGGAGAGGAAGATGGCTACGATGACAATTACGATCGTCACTATCAATGTGACAGAACCGGAGTTGATCATTGTGTCCGCGTTGTTCATCGAGGATGCCTCCACCATTGAGACAAGCGAGCCTACTGCCGTGAGGGCGTCTACACTCAGGGTTTCTCCCGCTGATAGAAGGTTCTCGCGTTTCGTGATGGTCGAAATGAAGTCGTTGATGACGCGCTCATAGTCGCTTAATGCTACCAACATCGCCTCAGACGTGTCGATATTGTATTGCAGGGCGCTCTCATCATGGAAAGCTGTGAGGACATCGACGGTTTCGTCAAAGAAAGCTTTATTCTCGGCGGTATTTGTCACATCGAGCGCGACGAACATAAGCTCATATGAGTTGGCTATGGTGTTGAGCCTGTTTGCGATGTCTATGCCTTGTTCGACGCGGCTCACGCGGCGCAGTCTTGCGGATGATTCGATGTCTTGCGTGGCCTCATCGTTAGACAGCTCGATTTGGTAGTCAACAATGCCGGAACTCTGGTCTTTCAGTAGATTTGTGTCTTTGCGCGCATCTGCTATTATGGAGGCGAGCTGTCCGTTCAGCGCCAGTATTTCCGCCACGTTGCCGCTCCATGCTTCTCCGCATGCCCCGACGTTGCCGACTGCGGGCAGGAGGCTGTTCAGGGATGGGTTCTGGTTTATATAGCCTAGTATTTCCTCCAGCGTGCTTTGGCATTTGCCCATGTGTTCCATGACTGATGCTGCCGCGTTGTCGTCAAAGGTATAATTGATTATGTTGATTTGGGCGTTTGCTTGGGAGAATTGGTCGACGAGGGTTGTGCATAGCGATTGCATTTGCGTCTTGTCGCGCAGCATTTGCGCGTTTTCGTTTGTCGTTACATTGGCTATGACGATGTATATGGATAGCGCGAGGATCAGGACGATGACGATGACGAAAGCTAGCAGGATTTTCATTCTTACTTTTAGGTTTTTCACGATGGTTGGCCCCCTTTAATGTGTCGAAGATTTATATATTCTATCAGAAATGTTGAATAATACAATAAGAATGTAGAAAATAAATGCGAACGATAGCTTTATGCTTGCAGGATGCTGGGATTGTTGAATATCTGCGAGCTGTAGATGAACAAGATATCGGAACCGGGAACGAAATCGATGAACATCTCCAGCAGCATCAAGTTGATATAACGCAAATCGATGACATAAACCTTTGAATACGAAGCTGCCAGCAGGGGCGCCAAGCTACTGCCGAAAGAATCGCGGAATAAATACAATTCGCGTTCGGGAGCAGACTCGTTTTCGATGACGATCAAAGGCTGCGGGCCGCCCAAAAACATGTCGTATGGGTCGATTCCATCAAAACGCTCGAAATCATAGACAAGCCCCGCCTCAAACTCCAATGTCTTATCGCTCAAATATGTGACAGTCAAGCCCGGAACATCCGCATAAGACATCACATCGGCGGCGACAGGCAAAGCCAACTGCCCCGCATAGACGCCGGAGAACTCTCCCGCCTCTTTGCTGCTATAAGAGCCGGAAGCGAGGGGCGCGTCCATCGACGAAAGGATGCCATCAGCCACTTCGGCGATTTTACCCTGGTTCCAATGCAGATCGGTTTTGTAATAATCAGACGCGTTCAGCATATCTGCGATGCGAATATATGAATAATCGCCCAGGACATCGGACAATATTGTCTCCACCATGTCGAGCTCGAAGCCGGGCAGATAGTTTTCCGCATATATGCTTTTGTCCGGTATGAGCGAATAATAGATGTTCATGTCGAGACCGTCGAAGATTCCTGCCGCGTTGCTGACTTTTTGCGCCGATTGGCGAAATGCGGTTGCGTTGGTGCGCTTGAATTCTCCAAGCCCTACGTTTTTGCTGCGGTAGAGCCCTGACATATCTCCTTGCATATATAGGTCGAACACCATGAATGAATGCATCGCGCGAAATCCGTCGCGAAAGACGAATCTGTCCGCGGCATAGTCTTCAAATTTGCTCATAAAGCTGCCGGAGAATATGGTGCTTGCGCTCAGTTCGGGAAATTTCGCGGGAATCCGGCGCTCGGCTTCCAGCACGGTCGGAGCGGGCACGACAATATTGAGGATGAAAAATGCGCCAAGGACTATGATGAAAACAGCGGAGGTCAACACCTCCCTGATTTTTGGTTTATGGTTTTCCATGGCCATGCCCATCTCCTTTTGCAGATAATGTGTCCTCGAAAACTCAAAAGGTTTGCAATACCTGTCATTCTGAGCGAAGCTCAAAAGCCTTGCAACACCTGACATTCTGAGCGAAGCGAAGAATCTTTGCCTTTGTTTTTTCGCAAGTGCTCAGATCAGAATCTAAAATATATAAATGGGTTGAACGAGCCATTGACCATCTTTGCGGTCGAGGCTGCCAAAATCAGCAGCAGGACGATTGGCTCAAGGACTGTCAATATCGAACGTTCATTGTCTGACAGCGAGTTTGCGAAACGTTTGAGCAGCGGCGTGGAACCTATGATGCCGAGCAGCAGCGGTATCGCATAGCTCCATAGATAATAGAGCGCGTCTTTTCCTGCTATCGAATCGACGCCCGCTCCAAACATGCGGCCGATGGTCGTGAATGATTGGCCAAATCCTTCAGCATCGAAAAATACCCAGCTTATAAGGACGACCACGATGACATATATGTGGCGCAATGGTTTAATCGATTTTTCGAGCGCTTTCGACAGAAAAGATTTTTCTATCAGGAGCATTACCCCAAAAAAACCGCCCCATAAGATGAAATTCCAATCCGCGCCGTGCCAAAAGCCCGTGAGCATCCATACGACCATGATGTTGAGGACAAAGCGCAATGCTTTGACCCTGTTCCCGCCCAATGGGATGTATACATAGTCGCGAAACCAGCTCGACAGCGACATATGCCAGCGGCGCCAGAAGTCCGTAATGCTGTCGGCGATGTATGGGTAATCGAAGTTTTCGCGAAAATTGAATCCCAATATGCTGCCGAGGCCGATCGCCATGTCGCTGTATGCGGAGAAGTCAAAGTAGATTTGCAGCGCGAATGCAATGATATACAGCCATGCGAACAACACGCTGCGTTCGCTGCTGTCCTTGCATATCGCGACCAGCTCGCCGAATAGGTTTGCGAGCAGCATTTTCTTGCCCAATCCGATGATAAACCGCCGCGCGCCTTTGGCAAAGCGGGCGACGGAATGCTCTCGTTTCTTTATCTCGCGCGCGACATCAACATATCTGACGATCGGGCCGGCGATCAGTTGCGGGAACAACGTCACATACATTGAAAAATACAGCGGGTTTCTTTGGACGTCCGTATCTCCCCTGTATAGATCAAAGGTATATGACAGTATTTGGAATGTGTAGAAGCTGATGCCGATCGGCATAAGCAAGCTGATGAGCGGGATTTCGGTGGAGAATAAACTGTTGATATTTGTTATGAAGAAATTGGTGTACTTAAAAAATAACAGTCCGGACAGGCTCACGCAGGCAGACACTATCATCATAGCCTTTGATGCTTTCCGGCCTCGGAATCTTTCGATAAGCAACCCGAAAAACCACGCGGATACGCATTGCGCCGCCATGAGAAACACGTAGCTCGGCTCGCCCCATGCATAAAAGATGATGCTCATCACGAAAAGCGTCAGATTTCTATAACGCGGGGAGTCATTCGGCATTGGTGTGATAAAGTATAAAATGAGGGTTATCGGGAGAAAGTAATATAAAAACGATGGATTGGAAAATACCAAGGCGCCACCTCCACGTCACAGCACGCTGCGTCCGGGTTGTGGGGGTGGAACCCCCCACGTTTGAATATATTATCAGATTCCTTCGTAGAATGTGACGGCTTCGCCCGCATTGCCGGCAGCCGTCTTAAACAGCTCGACGGCAGCATCGACGACATCGCGGTTGGCAGCGACCAATAGGACATAGGGCCCTGCATCTATGGCGACGGTCTTTTCCGGGAAAACGCAGATCCATTTTTGCGAGTCATATCCTCCGCTGCCCGAAACGAGCTTCTTTATCTGCGCGGCAGCGTTGTCGTCGACGCCCTGAATGATGACGATTTGGTGCGCGAATGTGCCGATCGCGGCGATTGATTGCGCTGCAGCAGAAACATAGTTGTTGAAATCAGCCTCAGACAATCCTATTGCGTTCTGGCTATCTTGCGCCGAGACAGGCGTGGGCGGGAAAGACATTGGCATCTGCAGACCAGCGGCATTGAGGGAATCCACGAGGCTCGACAAGATATCGGCAGGCGCTCCCGATAAGCCGGTCCCGCCCCCATTTTCTCCGGCGTTGCTACCGTTCTCGCCGTTCTCACCGCTATCTCCGCCATTGCCCGGCGTTG
>WRMX01000016.1 GCA_009776905.1 Oscillospiraceae bacterium | reverse complement strand
GCTCAAATGAGGCATCCTTGCCTCAGTTTCGCACCGCTCCGCTTCCTTGCTGCGCTAAATGAAGCAAAAATAAACGTCTACCTCACCGGGCGTGAATTGTAGATATCAATAGACATAAAAAATCTCAATACAAAAGTGCTAAGTTAAGCACTCTTAAAGATGCTCTGACGTAGCATAAATGCGTGAAGGCAGGGCGTGGCTGTCGCTCCTTAGCGTGAGCCCCGATGCAATTGAATCCGAGATATATGATATTACGATTTCGTCTATTATCTCGCCGGGAGCCAGTATTGGGACACCCGGCGGATATGCGCATATAAGCTCAAGCGACGTCATGCCAATCGAGTCACGCAAGGGGAAAAGACTTCCCGTCTTATTGAGCGCATCGCATGGGGCGACAGCCTGTCTCGGGACATGAACGAAATTAGCGGCTCTTACTCCGCTCGCCGGGATTCGTTGAACGTTTCCGAAATCCTTATCGATATCGACAAGAGCATCTGCGAGCCGATGAAATCCCTCATCGGTGTCGCAGATGCTCGTCATGGCAAGCGCATATCGAACCCCCGCCATTTCAAGCTCAATGCCATATTTCTCCCTCAATATTCCGACAAGCTGCGGACCGGTGACAGATGAGCCTCCGGTCGAAATCACGAGTTTTCCCATGTCGAACTCGTGATTATTTATTTTAGTTGCGCCGCAGCTGCCTCGGAACAGCTTCAATTGTTGCATATTAGCAGTTTTTGCATAGAAATCATCAAGACACCGGACATATTCGTTAAATAATTCCGCGCCGCAGGACGACAGCAGCCTCAGGCAGCTGTCAATCGACGCCATCAACACGTACGAAGGGCTGCTGGTTTGCACGACGGACAGCATTCGAGCTATTTTATCTGTCTCGACCAGCGCCCCTTGCACATGCAAAAGCGCTGATTGGGTAAGAGCGGGCAGCGTCTTGTGCAGGCTCATTACGGTGATGTCCGCGCCTGAATGTATCGGGCTTTTCGGGAAACGGTCGGAAAAGCCAAGGTGCGCCCCATGCGCCGCGTCGACCAGCAATGGGATGCCGCGCCTATGGGCTATGTCCGCGATTGAATCAATGTCGCTGACGACTCCTTCATATGTAGGGGAGGTAATCGCAACGAGCTTAGTTTCCGTATGCTCAACAAGCGCGGCATCGACAGCTTTCGGGTCGATGCCGCGTGATATGCCTGTTTCAATGTCCGTTTCCGGAGCGAGATAACATGGCATGGCGCCGAAAAGCGCGGCTGCGTTATAAGCAGAGACATGGCAATTACGCGCCATAAGCATCTTGTCGCCGCGATTTATGCTCGCCCCAACGGCGGCAAGCATCCCTGCCGTCGATCCGTTGACGAGCATGAATGCCTTGTCGCTGCCATACAGACGCGCGGCAAGGTTCTCAATTTCAAGCAGCGTCCCCTTGGGGGCATGCAGGTCGTCGAATCCATGGATTTCTGTGATGTCGATATCATATGGCAGCCCATGGGGAAGATGCGCTGCGTTCCTTTTATGCCCCGGCATGTGCATCGGGTATGAGCCTTCCGCTGCGTGGGCTTTAAGCTTTTCGTATAACATTGTTGGCCTTGCGCTGCGTGTCAGCGGCGTTCGGGGATAATCTCGAGCCAATAGCCGTCAGGGTCTTCGATGAAGTATATGCCCATGGCCTGGTTTTCAAAGCATATGCAGTCCATTTCCTTATGCTTTTTTCTGGCATTCTCGAGGTCGCCGACCGAGAACGCGATATGCGTTTCGTTGTCGCCGAGGTCGTATGGCTCTTTCCTGTCGTGCATACAGGTCAGTTCGAGCTGGAAATGCGTTTTGTTGTCCCCGAGGAACACGAGGGTGAATGAGCCGTCCGGCGCGTCCATGCGCCGCATTTCGCTGAGTCCGAGAGCCTCTTTATAGAACGCGATGCTTTTGTCGAGGTCGAGCACGTATATGCAGACGTGCATAAATGAGAATTCCATGTTTTCTTTCCTTTCGTTTTCTTATTATTAAGCAACAATTGCTTGTTTCCTTTTGCATTATTATGAGGCTTGCAAAACGTGTGGCAAAACTCGATGGATGGATCAAAAGACTGCCCATGGTATTCTTCATATATGCGGCGTTCTCAAACCCGCTCCAAGCCACTGCTCACTGCCGGATTCGTTCAAACGTTGCCCGGTCGATATTTGGGAGAAGTCCTTCCCACTTTTCATTTCTGCCGTCTTCTTTGCGGGAATAGTCATGAGAATTCGTTGCTTCCTGAATGTCGAAATAATACCATTCATCCGGATTGGCATTATCGCTCCATTTCACTGTGTCAGGCAGCAGGTCGTCTGTTGATTCCACATGCCGGTTAAGCAGCCTGTTGATTATGGCGACCGCCTCGGCGCGGCTGATTGGCGCCTCAGGCCGGAATGTCCCATCCGGGAAGCCCATTACCAACCCGACGTTATAAGCGCCCATTATGTATTTGGCGGCCCAATGGTCAACGGAAACATCGCTGTAAGGCATATCCCCTTTATCGTTAATAACATCCAGGAACCTTGCCGCGATCGCCACAAATTCAGCCCGGGTTATGGTTTTCCCCGGCTTGAATTCACCATCGGGATAACCCAATAAAATACCCAGCTTCGCAAGTGTTGATATGGCATTGTTTGACCACCGGTTCCCGCCCACATCCGAAAAATCATTAATGGACGACAGATTCTCGTCCCTGATTTCATCTTTCAATAACCGGAAAAAGATTGTTGCCACTTCTTCTCGCGTAATATTGCCTTCAGGCCTCACACGCCCGTCCGGGTATCCAAAGATATATGCGAAGTGGTCGATGGTGTTTAACATCGGCGGATCGATTTCCGGAACAGCACCGGACTTGTCAGATGCGGACGCGCCCGAAGAGGACGGCGGTTTAAAATTATACGCGACAGCGTAGACCGAGAATTTTTTAACAAACAGGGTGATCACTTTTCCGTCCGGACTAATCTCGAAGTACTCACCGTCAATTTTATTATCTTCTCCTTCGGGAATTTTTTGAACATTCTGCGCGGGCTGGACGGGCTGCAGGGGATCGGGAATCCCCGCATCGTGATAACGGTAAACAGCATAGTCTATGTGGCCTTGATGTTCCGGAGCCAGAGTGACATACACCCTTACAATGCCATTTAATTCATCGAGTTGCATCTCCCTTTTTAAATCGCCCTGATTATCAACCACACGAATATATGCCGAGAGATCAAGCATAAAGCTATCATCTTTGTCATCGGCGTCTATCTCATCCTGGATGGCGTCGATTTCTGTCTGCTGAAATGATTCATCTACTTCGTTGGCGATTAGGAAAATCGTGATATCGCCGCCGTCGTCATAGTATACCAAATCATACACAGTCACGCCCAGAGCGTCGTTCGTATTATCCTCATTCTTGGCAGCCTCATAGACTTCATGCAGGTCTTGATTGTCTACCCGCACGTTTTCTTCATGGGAAAACTCGCTGAACAAATGGCCGCCTTTTATCGATCCGTCGATAGGTAAAACAATGGTCACCGTAAGATTGCCATAAACAGCAAATGAGCTTGAATAGTCCGACAGCAGCGGGGACAGCTGGCCGCTGAGCAGAAGAACGTGGTAACCGGGGGATATGTCGCTAAGCACGACATATCCATCTGAATCTGTCGCCCCGGAGCCTTCTCCCGGTATTTCGACATTAACGTCAGGTAACGGTGTCTCTTCACCGGATTCTTCCTGCAGCACTATTACAGTAACTGTGTAAGTCTCGGGCTCAATATCGGGAATAGTTTTCGCATTGGCAGTCAATATGAGCAGGTGATCCGGCATTATTATGGAAGCGTTCCTTTCGGTTACCTCTCCAAACCCCGGCGAAACGGAATCGTCCCATTTATCCCATTCATAGCCGCTATAAAGCATCGCGGAGATATTCACAGTTTTACCCGCAAGATAAGCGCCGTTGCCTGTTACGACACTGACTCCGGTTTCCCTGTGCAGTATCAGCGAGTAGTAGTCAAGCGTTACTTCGGCATCTGCGTCGTAGACTGTGATAGTTGCACCGGTGTTTATTCTGTCTACATAGATGTAGTATGTCCCATTCATGACCTGCGCGGAATACTCGCTGGTGTGCAAGCCTGATTCCATCAGGATGGTAGTTCTTGTAATGCCGTCGTAGAGTTCAACTATCCTGTCGCCCCATAGGACGCGGTCCCTAAAGACATGTATTATAGCATTATATAACCCTGTCACTGTGCATTCAACATCCACGGTGCTTGTTACCGTGAGCGACAAATCCGGGGTGGTTTCGCTGTTTGCCCCGGCGCCGGTCCACAGATATGAGTATTCCATCGGCGTTGCGCCCGATGCTGTGAGAGTCACTGCCGTTCCTGTCAGCAGAGCCTCTCCGGAAGACATCCCGTTGGATGCATCGATGTTGGCGCCGGTCGCCATGCCTGCAGGAACGGCAGTGAAGGTTACGGAGTAGTAATCGAGCGAAGCGCTTCCGGCCCCGCCGTCGATGATGATGTTTGTTCCGGTGTATTCGGCGCCGTCGTATATCTTCCATTCGCCGCTCACGACGCTAACTGAGCCGCTGCTGATGTTAGCGGTTTTAGTTTCGTCAGAGCTGAGTTTGAGGGTAAAGGTTTTTCCGTGGCCGGGCCATACCGCATTGTCTTTTCTCACCGTCAGGGTCGCGGCGTATGGCAGCAACGGGTCGATGGTGATCGTATAGACTCCGAGGTATGTGATCGTTTCGTTGCCGACATTGTCTATGGCGCGGCCGTAGAGATACCAGATGCCCCTTGTGCCTATGACTACAGGCACTGTATATCCGCGCCAGGCAGCGTCGCTGCCCGGAATGGCGGGCGGACCGCTACTGCTTTGGATTAGCAGATATTGGCTTGTCGTTATCACGCTACTCTTGTAAGCTGTAGTCGCGTCGGCGTCTTCATATGTGAGCGTAACGGTGATCTCATGCGAAATCTCATACCCATCCCAATCCGTCAATCCCCCGCTGCTTGTTGCTGCAACCGGTTTGGGCGGCAGTTTGTCGATGTTGCTTATCGTTATAGTCGCTGTCGCGGCATGCCCCACGTTGTCCGTGACGGTGAATGTGTACGTGCCGTTTGTCGTCGCGGTGAACGTATTAGCGCCGCTGCCCGGTGTCAGTCCGTCGTCCGATACTACGGTGTCTATCCCCGATGCCCCCGCGCCCGAGTCCGCTATCGTCAGCGTGATAGTTACGTCGCCGTTCGTATCCGCCATCGGACTCTGCACCGCGCTCACCGTAGGATTCGCGTTATCGAGCGAATAAATCGGCGAGAGCGCCCAATCCGATCTTTCCTCCGGCAGCGTCGCATGATTGTCCAGTGCACGGATGCGCAGTTGCATATTGCCATTGGCACCGGATGAACTTACGGAGTAGTCGTAGTCCGTATCCCCGGTGCCTGTCGTCGCCACCGTCGTCCAGCTTCCTCCGTTGAAGCTTACTTCTATTTCGTATTTGAGGTCCGTCGTCGCCGTCTCCTCATCGGTAGAAGCCATCCAGCTCAGCTCCACAACGTCGCCGTCTTTATAATAATCCGTCGCCGGGTCTACGCCCGTTGGCGTCGAGGGCTTGTCGTTGACCTCCGTCACGCTGATTGTAACTGTCTTTGTCGCGCTTACTTCGCCGTCGCTGTCCTTCGCGTAAAACGTGACGTACAGTTCATCGACAAAGGGCAAAACCCCATATCCGCTGTGGACAAACTCATATACGCCGGGCGTCGCCGTCGCAGTCCACGTACCGTACAGGCTATCAGGATATGTGACTACCGTGTAGGTCAATACATCTGATACGTCCACGTCTGTTACATAGTTACGCAGGTCGACCGTCACCCGGTTTGCGTTCGGCAAAGCCGTCGACGCGTGCTCCGTCACGTATACCGAACCGTCTGTCGCCACAGGCGCGCTGTTGTTTATGACGTAAGGCCCGAAAGTCTCGATCACCTCGTTACCCGCGTTATCACATACCTTGGCGTGGATATACCACGTGCCTTTGGTGTTCAAGGCGATGGGCCCACCGTAATTTGTCCATGATGTGGCACCCGATGCCGGCGCTGTTCCGTCCAACGAGAGGACGTATTGGCTGATGTCCACGCCACTCATTTTGTAGTCGCCTGTGGCGGGCTGGTCGACGTATGTCAGTGTTACAGTTGCGCCGCTGTTGGCGTATTTGTTGTCTAAGGAAGTAATCGTCGCGATGTCCGCGCTTACGATGGGATCAAGTTTGTCAATGTTCGTGATTGATATACTTGTTCTCGCTGTATGCCCCACGTTGTCCGTTACTGTGAATGAATAAGTGCCGTTCACATCCACGATGAATGTGTCCGGCGCCGTCCCTTCGTCAAGATCGTCGTCAGACACGACGGTGTCTATCCCCGAAGCGCCTGCCTCCGGGTCTGTTATCGTTAATGTAATCGTCACGTTGCCGTTGGTATCCGATGTCGGATTTTGCGCCGCGCTTACCGTAGGATCCGCGTTATCGAGCGAATAAATCGGCGAGAGCGCCCAATCTGATCTTTCCACCGGTAGCGTCAAGTGATTGTCCAGCGCACGGATGCGCAGTTGCATCGTGCCGTTTACGCCCGACGAAGCCACAGCGTAATTATAGTCTGTCGCCCCTGTGCCTGTGGTCGTAACCGCCGTCCAGCTTCCTTCGTTGAAGCTTACTTCTATTTCGTAGACAAGGTCCGCCGTCGCCGTCTCCTCGTCGCTTGATTCCGTCCAGACCAGCTCTACGACATCGCCGTCTTTATAGTAATCCTCCTCCGGGCCTACGCCCGTTGGCGTCGAGGGTTTGTCGTTGACCTCTTGCACATTTATTGTTACGGTCTTTATATCGCTTAGCTCACTATCGCTATCCGTCGCGTAGAACGTGACATACAGTTTATCGGTAAATGGCAGAACCCCGTATCCGCTGTGGACAAACTCATATACGCCGAGTGTCGCCGTTGCAGTCCACGTGCCATATTTGCTATCCGGGTATGTGTCTACCGTGATGGTCAGTTCATCCGCCGCGTCAACATCGCTTACATAGCTGCGCAGGTCTACCGTCACCCGGTTTGCGTTCGGCAAAGCCATCGACGCGTGTTCCGTCACGTTGACCGAGCCGTCTATTGCTACCGGCGCGCTGTTGTTTATCACGTAAGGTCCGAAAGTTTCGATCACCTCGTTCCCCGCGTTGTCCCGCACCTTGGCGTGGATATACCAGGTGCCTTTGGTATTTAAAGCGATAGGGCCACCGTAATTTGTCCATGACGTGGCACCCGATGCCGGCACTGTGTCGTCCTGCGAGAGGACATATTGCCTGAGCGTCACGCCGCTCATTTTGTAGTCGCCTGTGGCGGGCTGGTCGATATAGGTCAGCTCTATCTCAACGTCGCTGTCGGCGTATTTGTCCTCTGTTGCTTCGATTTCGTCTATATCTACGCTTACTCCCGGATCCAGCTTATCTATGTTAGTAATTGCTATGCTTTCGGTGGCGGTATGGCCTACTTTGTCTTTGACGGTGAAGGTATACGTCCCGTTCTTAGTTGCGGTGAATGTGTATCCTGTTCCTTGAGCCAACCCGTCGTCCGACATAACGCTTGCGATCCCCGAAGCGCCTTCCTCAGGATCCGTCACTGTCAGCGTGATCGTTACATTTCCATTCGTATCCGCCGTCGGACTCTGCACCGCGCTCACCGTAGGATTCGCGTTATCGAGCGAATAAATCGGCGAGAGCGCCCAATCCGATCTTTCCGGAGGTAGCGTTGCATGATTGTCCAGCGCACGGATGCGCAGTTGCATTGTACCGTTGGCGCCTCCCGAACTCACCGTATAATCATAGTCTGTATCCCCTGCATCGGTGGTCTCAACCGTAGTCCAGGTCCCTCCGTTGAAGCTTACTTCTATTTCGTATTTGAGGTCCGCAGTCGCCGTCTCCTCATCGCTTGATTCCGTCCAGACCAGCTCTACGACATCGCCGTCTTTATAGTAATCCTCCTCTGGGTCTACGTCCTCCGGGACACTCGGCTTGTCGTTGACCTCCTGCACATTTATGGTGACGGTCTTTGTCGCGCTTACTTCATCGTCGCTGTCCTTAGCGTAGAACGTGACATACAATTTATCTTCAAAGGGCAAAACCCCGTATCCGCTGTGGACAAACTCATATACGCCGGCCGTCGACGTAGCAGTCCACGTACCGTACAGGCTTCCCGGGTATGTGACTACCGTATAGGTCAATACATCTGCTGCGTCAACATCGCTTACATAGATGCGCAGGTCCACCGTCACCTTGTTGCCGTTTGGAAAAGCCGTCGAAGCGTGCTCCGTCACGTTGACCGAGCCGTCTATTGCTACCGGTGCGCTGTTTTTGATGATGTAAGGCCCGAAGGTATCGATCACCTCGTTACCCGCGTTATCACGAACCTTTGCGTGGATGTACCATGTGCCTTTGGTATCTAGTTCAATCGGCACGGTATATTCCAACCATGAAGCAGCACCCGAGGCTGGCGCTGTACCGTCCAACGAGAGGACATATTGGCTGAGTACTACGCCGCTCATTTTGTAGTCGCTTGTACCGGGCTGGTCGACGTATGTCAGTGTTACAGTTTCGCCGCTGTTAGCATATTTGTTGTCTAAGGAAGTAATCGTCGCGATGTCCGCGCTTACGATGGGATTTAGCTTGTCGATGTTCGTTATAATTATGCTTGCTGCCGCTGTATGACCCACTTTATCCGTCACGGTGAATTTGTATGTCCCGTTCACTTCCGCGATGAATGTGTATCCTGTCCCTGTCCCTTCGTCAAGATCGTCGTCAGACACGACGGTATCTATCCCCGAAGCGCCTGTGCCGGGATCTGCTATCGTCAGCGTTATTATTACATCTAGGTTTGTGTCGGTAGTCGGGCTTTGCGCCGCGCTCACCGTTGGGTTTGTGCTGTCAACACTTGCAGCGGACGTCGTGGTATACCCCGAGTACAACGTTTCCGACAATGTCGGGCTGCCCCATGTTGCATTTACAGTATCATGGGTGCGTACACGGGCGAGTAATCCAGTTGTATCTTTATTATCCGCCGTAATGGTGTATGTATATTTGAATGAGCCACCCAGCCCTTCGTTTTCCGCCGGGTTATAATCTGTTGCGATCCTTGTCCATGATACGCCGTTGTCGTAGCTGACATCTATGTCGTAAGTCAAATCCGCCCTAGGCGTTTCACCCCAATGATCTTCCCCTGCGGTAAACGATAACGTAGCCGTATCGCCGCCCCCATATTGCGTCTTGTCCAGACTTACGTCCGTTGGCGCCGTCGGCGTGTCGTTTACGGGCGTTACGGTTACGGTGATTACTTTATCTGTCCTTCCAGGAACCGGCGTGGATAAGTCGTCATAATCGTTAAAATCCGTCGAATTGTCGTCCTCGACTTCGATAACAAACGTCTCCGTGCCGTACCAGTCAAGGTCTGGCGTATATGTCCATGTACACACCAACGCGGAGCCGGATACAGTCTGAGAGTCTAAAACAAGCGTTCCATTTTTTGGTGCCTCTTTAATGCTGTAAAGCATATTCGCAGCAGCCGTCTCCACGTCTGTGGCTGAGAGCGATCCACCTACCGACGTATCCTCCAGCATAGTGAAAGTATCTGTCCCGGCCAGCACAGGTTTGTCGTTTATCGGATTAACCGTAACAGTGACGTAGCGTACAACAGTATCCGCCACTCCATCGTCCAGCCAAAATTCCAAGCCGAACACCCCAAATTGATTGGGTAGCGGGGTTACAGTGACTTCGCAGAAATCAGTGCTGCCGCTGAACTTCACTCCGTCCGGGGTGATAATATTCTGGTACGGGGCGCCGCCATTTAAAGTATAAGGGATGATTTTGAGCAACAGGTTCACGGCTTCCGGCGTCCAAATATGAATCATGAACTTGCCGGTGAGATCTTCGTCAAAAGTAATCTTCAAGACATCGTCCGGCGTGCTAGGTTTCCCGAAGTAACCATCGTTACCCTCAAATGAAATGCGCGGTTCGTCGTGTACCGAGGTTACCACGATGGAAATGATGTTGCTGCTGTAATACTGCCCGTCAAAAACTGTATAGCTGACCGTGTCGGTACCGTTCCAGTCGGGATTCGGCATATAATCAAATGAACGGGCTCCTGAATTCCAAGTCACTGTGCCATGCGCCGTCGTTCCGACAGCGGTAAGAGTCAGTTCATCGAGCATATTGTCGATATCGGAGACACGGCCGGAAACGAATGGGGTAATCGTAATCGGGTTTTCAGGATCCTCATCAACGTTAACCGTAAACGCATTAGCGACAGGTGAATCGTTTACGGGATTAATTTGGATCTGTACCGTCACTACGTGGGCATCACCGTAAGGGTCGCTCAAAGTCAGGGTCATCCAGGCGTAGTCCCCATAAACCAGCTCAGCAAGCGCTTTTCGAGTTAATGTATCGCCGCTCCACGCCTCAAAGCTGTTAAAGTTTGAGGCTGGTGTGAAGGTTATAACAGTATCCGAAGTCCGCACCAAAGTGCCGTGTGTAGCTGTCCCGAGCGCGGTAATCTTTATGTCGTCGCCATCAATATCCTTGAAATAATTCTCAAAATCAATAACAAGCTGTGTATCCTCGTTGCGGATGAAGAAGAAGTTTTCTTCATTTGTCTGTTGATCCGGCGCCGGGACGCCATTAGTTGCCTGCTCCTCAACGTGCAGCAAAACTATGCCGTCATTGACGGGAGTAATGCTCAGATTAAATGAGACGCTGGACTCCAACTCATGGTCAGTTACGGTGATTGTAATAACATGGGGCGGTTCCAAGTCCGTGCAGAACTGATCCTGCTTTGTTTCGATATGTAACTTGCACGTATATGAGCCGTCAAGCTCATGGACAATACTTTCGACCTTCGCGAACTTAATATGTCCGTAATCATCTATAAACGTAACAGTGAATGAATCCTCGTCAAGCTCGTCGCCGTCCACATCCCGGGCATGGAAAGTAATGTAGAAGTCTGCCTCGTCCTCGAGCATGGTATAGTCACCCAACAGCCCGTAGATATCCGGCGGGTCGTTTTCCGCAATGATTTTAATATTTACAACCCCGACCTCGCCATGGTATGTCAGATTTTCCAGATCGTATTTTTCCAGATCGGCCAAATCGATTACTTCTGTGGAAAACGCCTGCCCGTCATGAAGCATGAAATATATCAGCAGCGGCGTATCCGTCCAATCTCCATGGTCTCCAAGGTCATCGTCCCAGTTGTTGTAGTTTTCCGCAGGCTGAAAGACGATATTTCTGCCGGCGACAGTAATCGTCCCGCGCTCCGGTCCAACAGGAACTTCTTTTGGGACTCCATCTACGAGTTGCACCTGGAACAGCCCCAGATCGCGCGGCCAGCCGTCCTCAGGAATTTTACCGTCGATAGCAGTATTGGATATAACGATAGTTAGGTTGTCGCGGTCTATGTCGGAAACCAGATTGTCCGCGCCGGAGGCTATGACCACAGGTATACTGATGCGCATATCCTCGTATGTTGTCACCGTATGCTCCCGCGCGAATGGCGGCGTATTTTTGGGCTCTACGTAAACTTCGATCAAAACAGAATCCGTCTCGAAGCCGTCTGAAACCGTCACAGTAAGATAAGCGGGATTATACTCCGGTTCCTGCTCGCTGCGGATTGGCGTAATCTCGAGTATATAGTAATGATTGTCGCCTGGGTGATTCACTTCGTCGAGGTAGACATGGACGTTGGTCTCAACGGGTATATTGATCTCTTCGCTGTTTTTCCATGAGAATGTCAAACCTTTGGCTATCTCAGCAGCGTTTGAAAAGTTAAGGTCAACATCGTCGACATATAGCGGTATCTTCGCTGTTTCGGAGCGGAGTACATAGATGCTGAGGTCCACGTCGTCAATATTATCCTCATTCCTGTAGTATCCCTTGGCAACGGGGTCGATCACAGTGACGTCCGCACTTGCGAGATCATCTGTTGCGATAGATAGCTCAGGCGGGTCATTGACCGGGAGGATGTGAATCGTGTTGGTCGTTGTGCCCGAGTACTTCGGTTCAACCAGTGACACGCCGTCTTTATCATAGGTTAATACAGCCCGCCAGGTGATGACAAACCTGCCGTATGCGTCCGGTAATGCATTTAGCTGAAATGTCGTATCACCGATAATATCAACGCCAAAGGTTTTGTTGGCGGCTTTCGTAAAGTCGATGATATCTTCAATATGTTGGGACGAGGAAGGGTATGCCGAACTGAGAGTTAGAGTGATCGCCGTAATTTCGATGGTCAGCTTGTAATTCGTAATGTCGCTTCCTGCATACGGATTTTCTGCGTGGATCGAGCCGGCGGCATTATCGGTAAAAGGCGTGTTAACGTAGGTATCCTCATTAAATTCGTGACTCCTACTGGTGACGCGTGGCGGTACAACGCCGTCCTCATCTTTCACGCCGATCCAGATAGTCGTCGTCGGGCTTGTCGATTGTTCGATGCCGCTCCACCCAGTGTTTTTAGCAATGTAGGTATAGTCGTACCACCCCGGCTCAATTAAAACAGGCGGTTCTGCATGCGGATCTTCAGCCGGGAAAGTGAAAGTTTTTCCGTCGAGGGCGATTTCTACTTCGGGAGAACCCGCCACCGGCGTGATGGAGTAGATGTACAGCCTGCCTTTTTCACTTAGACTCTGCCCTATATGGGCGCCATATTGGTCGTCCCTGTCGTAGTCATTGTAAAGGGGATCAAAGGTTTTACCGGCGCTTATCTCAGAGTATTCTACATAAAAGATATCCATCTGTCCGACGGGAGCGTTATCCATTTCCAAGCGCGTGACAAAAAGCTTTCCGTCCGCCGTTGCGCCGCCGCCGTCGATGATTCGGTAGTTGATTTCATCCGTCCCGTTCCAATACAGTTGGTCATATTTAGCTCCTATGACTTCATATTGGATTTGCTGTTTACCGTCGTGTTCCACAATACTGACAGTAGCGTGATAAGACCCCGATTCCGGAGGCAGGATCTCTAATAGTTTCAGATTAACCGGTTTCTCCACGTCATTGCAGTTTTCCAACACGTCAAACCAAGCCTGGTATACCCCCTCCTCAACATCACCATAAGTATCTTCCGTCGTCGGCGGGTTATTAAAGGCCGAAACGGTAACGTAAAAACTGATAGAGTCAATTATCGCTCCATATTCGAGGGTAACAGTAATCAGCGTTTCGCCGGGGGCTTTTGCCGTGAGTTTTAAGGGCTGCGTCCCGCCGGTGAGTGCGTTTGCTTCCGGACCCATTCCCGCTATATCCATGACTGATATAACAGCGGTGTTGGAGGATACCACAGAGAGGTTATAAGGATTACCGGACGGAATATTTCTGACGGTCAATTCTAAATCATCCACCACGTTGCCTACAAAGGTTACGATACCCCCCAACGCACGCAGGGAAGGACCGCTGCTCTGCTCGGTTACGTTTATGGTAATCGTTCCCTCGTTGGATTTAAGACCTATCGGGTTATCAAAATCATCGCGGATCGCATTCTCCGGGTCGTCATCTTTGGAATTGTCGATGATGTAGTAGTGCAGGATCACATCGCCGGTAAAGTCCTCGTCCGCAATGAATACGTACCTTCCACTTCCGTCTTCAAGGAGAGACAACGTACCCTGTTCTTCACCGGGTTCGGTGATGGAATACATGGAGATGATTTCACCGTCGTCCACATCGTAGTCGTTGTCGAGCGGGTTGAACGTCAGCGTATTGCCCGCCCTGTCGCTATATAAATCGTTCACCGCTACCGGGGCGTCCGGCATGGGATGTACTTCCAGATAAAATGTCTTGTATACGCTGTTAATGCCGTCAGAAATTGTCACTGTCACAAGCAGCGGAGGGGCGTCTTTCGTGTTTTTGTCATGAATGGGCGTTATGACCAGATTTCCACCATCCACTGTGAAATCTTTGACGACGGTGCTATAGAGATTGACGACGGATGAATCGGAAGCCGTCACTATGATGATTAGATCTTTATTCAGCGTCTCAGGGTCGTGAAATTTAATCGGGATGGTGATTGAATCGTCCTCATCTACTGAAAAAGCAGTAGCGGGCGACTTAGGCAGGATATCATCCATCCACGGCGGGTCATTGACCGGGATACAGTTCAGAGTAATAGTGGCTGTAGCCTGCGCACCCGACTTGTCCTCCACTATATACGTAAAGGTAACATTCTTCTCGCTGTCCGGCACGGGAGTAAAAAGCAGGGTGTCCCCGTCACGAACTAGGGTTCCTTCCGACAGTGACGTGAAATTCACAAAACTGACCACATCGTCGTCTGTGGCTACGTCCACGTCGGTTACGTTGCTCAAGATGTCGGTGATGGAGATTGGCAGTGGTGTGTCTTCGTTATAGTTATAAGTGATATTACGGGCCACCGGCGGGTCGTTGACCGCGGTGATGTTAACCTCAATGTATTGCGTTGTCGTCAGGTCGGTGTCGGAAACTACCAGCCGGATTGTGACCGGGCCTCCTTTGGTGGTGTTCTGGTTAGCCACCAGATGGAGCACTAAAACCCGCTCCCCGCCGACTATATTGTGTTCAACCAGGACGCTGGAGATCTTGCCGGTGTTCAGTGACGCGGCTTGCACCATTAAGGAATCCGCATTGGTTTCTGCGTCGTCCACGAAAAACACAAAACTCAGGTTTGCTTCGATGTCGTCCTCTAGTACCGTGATGGTATCGGGCAATCCGATGAACACCGGGGCGTCATTGACCGGAATTATGGTCAGATTCACGTGGCCGATAGATTCCTCGCTCGCCTCATCGCATATGACATAACTGAAGCTATCCGTGCCGAAGTAATCTTTTTTGGGCGCATAACGCAGATATGCTGGGTTGCCGTTGCCCGGATCGACCAGCTCCACCGTTCCACCGTTTGTAGTCAGCGAGGTGAATGTCGCGATGGAAAGGACATCGCCGTTTGTGAGGATATCGACATCGATACCGTCTGCGATCACATAGAACAGGACGACTTCATCCTCGTTTATCGTCAGCGAATAATTCATTGCCGTCGGCGGGTCGTTCACGGGGTTGATGAATAGTTCCCATTCTTCGGATGCCTCGCCGCCGTCGCTGTCTTCGAGCGAAACATTTATGATTATGCCGTTTACAGCCGCATCAAGATCTAATGAGGTATTTTGATCTGCTTCCGGTTTGAACGTGAGCGTGTATTCCGCAGTCCTCGCGTCTATTTTCTCAGGAGCGGAAAGAGTAATGTTTGTGTCTTTGAGTATGTTTTGATTAGACGAGGCAACCGTGATGTTTTTGAATTCCGTCAGCGGATTGGGCGTGTCCACGTCGTATACTCGGAACTTGAAAAACGCCGTCCCGTCTTCGTTCATACGCCACTCTCCGCCCATCTGTGTAAGCACAGGCAGGTCGTTCATGGGATTGACGGTTATGGGGATAATACACTCGCCGACACCGCCAAATTCGTCTGTGGCTGTGATTATGATATTCACCGGGCCGTATTCCTTCGTGTTCGCGTCTTTAACCGGCTTCCAGGTGACGCTGAATTCAACCGTGTCGCTGTCCAGCGATGTGGGTGTAGCTATTGAAAACTCGCCGTTCATGAACACATCCTGGTTGCCGGAGGTGATCGTAACATCGAGGTCCGTAAGAATATCACCAATATCCCTGTCATACACGGTGAAGGTGAACGACAGCGTTTCGTCTTCATTGATCGTAAAGCTTGTTGCTTCCGGCATGATTTCGGGGATAAAATTGACATCTGTAATGTGGATGGTGACTGTAGCTGTTGCGATCAGCAGGCTATCCTCTACTCCCTCGTAACCGATTGTGTAGGTAAAGGTCACATCCTCTTTGTTCCGGGGATCAAGCGTATATTTGATTTTTCCGTTTTCGACGACCGCGCTGCCCGCCGGTTCCATAGTAATCGATGTTGGTGTGCTGACTGACAATATCACGAGCGGGTATCCGTCCACCGAAAAATCGTTGTCAATCACATCGATTTGAATATTGATTTCCGTTGAATCTGCATAGACCTCGTCGTCTTCTGCGATGGGAGCGTCGTCAACCGGGGTCACAGTGATTTCAATGGTTGCGCTGTCTTCACCACCGTTGCCGTCTTCCACAAGAATGGTCAGGCTCACCGCGTCGTCTTTTTCTGTATTGGCGTCTTGCTCCGGCATCCATGTAAGGCTGTAGGTCGCCATACTGTCAACGGTCGACACCAATGTAAGCGTATATCCGCCGTCTTCAAAAATCTTCTGGTTATCCGACGTGATCGTAAAGGCCAGTTTTGCCAAATCTCCGGGGTCAACATCCGTTACCGTAAAAGTGATTGTGAGCGGCGTATCTTCCTCTATCGTGTAGCTGTCTTCTTCAGGCGTCATCGTGATAACCGGATCGTCGTTTAGGGGGTTAACGGTTATCGGGAGAACACAGGTTATGCTTGCATCGTCGTTTTCGTCGGTGGCTGTAATGGTGATGCTCACAGCACCGTGTTCCGTTGTATTGGCGTCTTTGACGGGTTGCCATGTAACGGTATAACGCACCTCGTCGATGCTGATTAATTCAGTGGATTTAAACGTCCATACGCCGTCTAAGAACACCTCCTGATTGTTGGATTCAATGACTATATCCATGCTTGTGATATCGTCTGTATCCCTGTCATAGACGGTAAAAGTGAACTCCAGCGGTTCGTCTTCGTCAATCGTATAGCTTGTTGCTTCCGGCCTTATTTCGGGGATGAAGTTGGCTGCAGTGATATACACAGTGACCGTACCCGTCGCCTCGAGGCTATCTTCTACTCCCGCGTATCCGATGGAGTAGGTGAAGGTCACGTTCTCTTTGTTGCGGGGATCAAGCGTATAGCGGATTTTTTCGTCTTCGACGACCGCGCTGCCCGCCGGCTCCATACTGCCTGCGGTCGGCGTTCCTACTTCCAGGATAATCAGCGATCCTCCGTCGACAGAAACGTCGTTTGCAAGCACATCGATCAGAAGGCTCGTAACTGTAGAAGTGGCGTATTCCTTATCGTCATTTGCGATAGGTGCGTCTGGAACCGGTGTCACCGTGATTGCTACGGAAAGACTAACTTCCCCGCCATCGCCGTCTTTAGCATGAATAGTCAGAATCACAGGATCGTCTTTTACCGTATTTGCATCCTTTGCCGGCTGCCATGTGACGGTATAACGTACCTCGTCAATGCTCAACGATGTGGGGGAAGAGATTGTTTTGCCGCTTTCCGCAAACACGCTTTGATTGTCGGAACTGACGGAAACCTGAAGGTCTTCGAGTATGTTTCCTATATCCCTGTCCAAGACTGTAAAAGAGAACTCCAGCGGTTCATCTTCGTCGATCGTATATCCCTCTGCGTTCGGTTCCGGTTTAATGATCGGAATGAAGTTTACGTCTGTTATATTCACGGTGACCGTACCTGTCGCCGTGGGGCTATCTACAACGTCCTTGTAGCCGATGGTGTAAGTGAAGGTCACGCCAATCTTGTTGCGAGGATTCGGCGTATAACAAATCTGATTGTTTTCTATCTCAACGTTCCCAGGCGTCCATCCTTCGAGAGACGACGGCGTGCTCAGCGATGTTGGCGTAGCAACCGACAAAATCACAAGTTCTTCTTCATTCGGAGAAGAGTCATTTTTCAAAACGTTTATAAGGACGCTTTCATCCGTTGAATTTACGCTTATTGTGTCATTGTTTGCGACAGGCGGTTCATCGTTCTCCGCGCCGAACGCGGGAACAGGCACGTAGCTGAAAAACAGCGCAATAACACATACAAAGCATAATACTCGCTTTGCCGTATTATTCCGTTTCACGTGCATCGAAATCATCTTTTTCGCTAATTTCCCCCCAAAAAGTTGCAGCGGTCGCGAGTTTTCTGGTGCAGAAGTTACAAAATAACGCATTATTGTAACATATTTGTCAACATTAATCAACACTTTTCAACGCACTGATTCTGTGACATTATTGTTACAGCAATACGATGGAATATTGTGTCGCTATCCATCCCACCACTGAAGCGGTGGGCTTTTCCGTAACATTTTTGTAAATTTCTCAACCAATCGCTCTAACAGTACAAGCATATCTCGTTAAGTGTACAAAAAACAGGACAGATCTCAAAAAATATAAATATGTATGAAGTGCTGTAGTGTTATCAACTCAGTACAATGAAGTTTGGTGGGCGTTGTGTTTTAAAAGCATGCGTTGATTTTTTCAGTAGAACCGTTGCGCCGCAATAGTTTAGGTTGATGGCCATTATAACCATCAACCTAAATTTTCCCCAAAAAATGGGGTCGATATTAATTTGTCGGGTCGGCGTCAAAATTGATGATGCCTCATCCTCTCTCCGGCAGGCCGAAATCAACCATGCCATCGTTGTCCCTGTCGTCGCCGGGGAACATTGACAAAATTGCCTCCTCTGCGGTGTACATCACGCCATATAAGTTCATATTTTTATCAAATACCGCCACATAGACAGAATCAGATATATCAGCCAGCTTTCGCACAGTGGCAGTATATTTTTCGTCCTTCGGGAACTGCCGCTGGCCGCCATCATGCGATCCCGGAGTATGTGAGAACATATGAAATTGCCCATCGAATTCCACTATATATAGAAAATCGTTATTCGATCTCGTGATGACCATGTTCCCCGCAGCCAGCTCCTCGAGGATGCGGTCGCCGTCTTTTGGCAGCACATCGAGGTCCACGCTTTCTGTGTTTTCAACATCGCTCATATTATTGTTAATTCCTTTCGTCATTTCCGTTGCCGGGCATATCGCCGCCCTGCGCTCCGCCGCCCTGCGTTCCGCCTCCCGAAGCATTGCCGCCGCTTTGACTGGCCGTCGCATCGCCCGGCATTACATCGCCTCGCGAAGTTCAATCTCCTGAATCTCCGCCGCCCTGCGCTCCGCCGCCCGGAGCATCACCGCTCCGAGTTCCGCCGCCGCCCAACATTGCATCGCCGCCCGGGCCTCGAAAACCCCCATCACCGCCATAATGCACCCTCGCATCGGCCTCGCTATACAGCAGCTTGCGCCGCTTGATCCCTCGCTTGACCAGAACCAGCACGACCACCGCAATCACGGCCAGAATAATCAACACCGGGAGGCTGACAATCAACCATTTCAGCAAATCCGTGAAGAACCTGCCAACACCTTTCACGGTCGACGACACGCCATCGCCCACCTGCTCCCAATAGGTACGCTGTATCGGAATAATCTCCGTGAAGACCTCGACTTCCTGAATATAAACCATCAAAGTGCTGTAATCGACCTGATTCTGCCAATTGACCAACGCCGACGTGAACGACTCGATATTATACCGAATATCTCCCAGCCTCTGCTCGATAACGATCATGTCCGCTATTGTGTCCGACCGCGCCAGCATATCCAAAAGGCGCTCTTCCTGCGTCTTGTATGAATTCAGCCGCGACTGCGTGTCGCTGAATTGCGCGGTGATGTTCTGGGCGTCGCTTTGCAGCGAAATGACGTTTCCGAGATTGCCGAGGCTCTCGGTGATAGCATTCAGGCGATCTTTCGGAACGCGAAGCGTGAAGCTCGCCGAACGGTATGTCTGCCATCCGTAGCGCGTCTGCGCGTTATTCCTGCCGCCGATGTATGAGCTCTCGACGAATGCGCCAAATGCCGCCATCATCTTGTATACCTCGTTGACGGATGCGTCGTAGTCAACGGTTTCAATGCTGGCCGATACGGTGTAGATTATTTTTTCCGCAAGCCCGCTGCCCCCGGAGGTGCCTACAATCGGCAATATGCCGACATTGTCGTATGCAGAGCTATCATTATCCGCAGTATAATCACCATAATCGTAATATTCGCCATCCGGCATCGGGGACGCGCCCGGCGCGGATCCGCTGTCGGCAATTGAATACTCTCGCGCTACGTTTGGAGAGTAACTGCTGGTATTTTGGCTCGAAGCATCGGTCTTAATCGAAGCGCAAGATGTGAGGAGCGCAGCAGCCATCAAGACCGCCAGCAAAATCGCAAGCATTTTTTTCATAATTATCATTCCTTCCGTGTCTTATACTTGTATCAACGTGGATTGTGGGTGCAGAACCCCAACGTTTGTCATATTATATTGACTATAATACTGACTCGTATAAGACGCAATGGACATGCACAATGTTCCATATACAGCAAAGGTTACTTCACATGGCTGGTTGCGCCGCTCCGCAGCTCGCCATTTTTAAACACCGAACGAACAAGGTTGTCGCCGAAACGATAGCAGATTTGCTCCAAATTCGGCGCGTCCCATATCAGGATGTCCGCCTTCTTCCCCACCTCGACAGAACCGACGATGGCAGCGCGCCCGATGGCGGCAGCGGCATTCAAAGTCACCGCAGTGAGGCATTCCTCCGGCGTCATGCGATACTTATAGCAGCCAATGTTCATGGCAAGCTGGAGAGAATAAGTCGGGCAGGACCCCGGGTTAAAATCGCTCCCGAAAGCAACGGGTATGCCTGCTGAAATCATCGCGCGTGCGGGCGCGTAGGCAGCGTTCAGATAAAACGACGTCGCGGGAAGGCAGCACGCAATCGTGCCGTGCCTACTCATTGCCTCGATGCCCGCCGGCTCGACGCATATCAAATGCTCGCAGGAGACAGCCCCGATTTCCGCAGCCATCTCAGTCCCGCCGATCGCGTTGATCTCGTCGCTATGGCATTTGGGGCGCAGCCCAGCATCTTTCGCCGAAAGCAGGATTCTCCTCGTCTCCTCCACGGTGAATGCACCGGTTTCGCAAAAAACGTCGCAATACTCAGCCATGCCCGCAGCGGCGGGTATCATCTTATCGACCACGAGGTCGACATACGCATCGCGATCGTCGATATACTCAGGAGGGACAGCGTGAGCTCCCATAAACGTTCGGACGATATCTATAGGCTGCATCTCATCCAGCTTGACAGCGGCCCGGAGCAGCTTCAATTCATCATCAAGACTTAAGCCATATCCCGATTTTGCCTCGCATGTCGTGACGCCAAGAGCGAGCATCCGTTCCAGCACGAGCATCGCCTTGTCAATGAGCTCCGCTTCTGACGCGGCGCGCGTGCTGCGCACCGTGGACAGAATCCCGCCCCCCGCAGCCAGGATGTCCAAATATGGCACGTCCCTGAGCTTCATCGCCAGCTCATGCTCGCGCCACCCTCCGAACACCAAATGCGTATGCGGGTCCACCAAGCCGGGAGTCACAAGCCCGCCGCCCGCGTCGAACGTATTTTCAGCTTTTGGAACGGCTCCGCTCCCGACTCCTTCAATGAAGCCATCGCTGACCGATATCCATGCATCGCGCATGATGGACACTTCGCCCTGCCCTTCGCCGTATTTTGCCGCCGTACCCATGGGCGTCGCCAGCATCCCGATGTTCTCTATAACGAAACCTGCCACAAAAACCCTCCTCGGCAAACCAATCACGCAACGCTAAACCGACGCTCCGCACGGCAGCCCGGGCGCCGCAGTCGTGATTACCGCTAGTGTATCGATGCCCATCTCGTCTGCTCGGGCGCCGCAGTCGCGATTACCGTTAGTGTCCGGAACAACTGCGCTGCCCCGATTTCAATATCATAAACGATTTTCCAAAACCTGATCGACCGAAAACCCCTCCAATTGCAGATAATAACTCGCGCAATCGATCAGCGCAGCCATGGGAACCAGCCCGACGACCTCGCTCCCCACGACGCCGACGCCAAAACGCCTCGCTTCCATCTTCACCATCTCAAAAGCTCGATACAGCGCCGTTTTTGAAAAATCCGTCAGATTCATCGAAACCTGCGCAATATTCCGATCTTCCAACATGACGCCGAGCGCCTTGCAATGCCGCAGCCCGCCGCCGGCATTTCGCACAACCCCGGCGATCTTTGCCGCAATCCCCACATCCGACGTAGCCAGATTCACATTATACGCGACCAGCGGAGGACGCGCGCCGATAGCCGTGGCCCCTCCCGTCGGATGGATCGTGTCCGGGCCGAAATCGGGCCTCCACAGCGGGTCAGTCATCTTCTGCGCCATCCCCTCAAATTGCCCCTTGCGGATATCGGATAAGTCTTTTCTGTGGGGCGCGGAAGCAGAATTCTCATAAAGGAAAAACGGCTGCCCGAATCTGTTCGACGCAATTTCGGCAACCTCCTTGGCTATCCTGTCAGCATCATCGACAGAGCAACCGCGCACGGGAATGAACGGTATAACATCGACGCATCCCATTCGCGGATGCTGCCCCTCATGCTTTGTCATATCGATCAAATCAACGGCGAGGCCGACCGCATCGACGACTGCATCGCGCAAAGCCTCCGGCTCTCCGATTGCTGTGACGACCGTTCGATTATGGTCCCCATCCGATGAATAATCCAGCAACTTGACGCCCTGCCTGCCGCGAAAAGCATCGACGATTTTTTCAACTTTTTCCAAGTCGCGCCCTTCGCTGAAATTCGGAACGCACTCCAAAATCTGATTCAAACGAAACAACCCCTCCGCATACAAATTCAGCACTGCCGGATGCACCTCTGGTTTGTATACCCTTGAAAGCTAGTGCAGACGGCAGCATGAGGCGATTTCGCAGAAAACAAGCACGACTTTGGCGCGGCGTAGCCGTAAAAACGGCATGGATGCCGTTTTAGCCGATTCACGGCACGGATGCCGTGTTGAGGCGCTAGGCGGAGCAAGTCAGAGGAGTGCTATGTTTTCGCGAAATTCAGCCGTAGCTGCCGGATGCACCAGCTTTCATGGATGCACTAGCTTTCATGGATGCAGCAGCTTTCAAGGATTCTCAGGCGTATACAAAGCAGCAACTACCGCCTCGCTATCGGCAATATAAGGCATCGTGATGTGATCCGTCGCGCCAAACAACCCATTATACTCCGCAGCAACCTCCAACGCATTGGGATTGCGTGCCCAACTGCGCCTCGCAACGCCCACCATGACATCCCAAGGCATCGCCATGCGCAAAATATCATCGACGCGCCCGGACCCGTCGAGGACCATCCCAAAGCCGCCGTTGACCGCCTTCCCGACTCCCACGCCACCGCCGTTATGCAACGCCACGAGGCTCATGCCGCGCGCGACATTGCCCGCAAAGCACTGCACCGCCATGTCGGCCATAATGTTAGACCCATCCTTGATATTGGAAGTCTCGCGGAACGGCGAATCTGTGCCGCCCGTGTCATGATGGTCGCGCCCCAGCATGACAGGCCCGATTTCGCCATTTCTCACCATCTCGTTGAATTTCAACGCAATATTCAACCTTCCGAGCGCATCCTGATATAAAATCCTGCATTGCGTCCCAACGACAAGCCTGTTTTTCTTCGCATCGCGCACCCAGTTCCGATTATCGCGATCCTGATACCGCCGGTCCGGATCGATGCATTCCATCGCAGCTATATCGGTTTTGTCAAGGTCGCTCGGATCACCCGAAAGGCAGCACCATCTGAAAGGCCCGTAACCATAATCAAACAAGTTCGGACCCAAAATATCCTCGACATATGACGGGAACACGAAACCATCAAGATCGTTCTCGCCGTTCCTGCAAACATCAATAACGCCCGCATCATAAACCGCTTTCAAAAAACTGTTGCCATAATCAAAGAAATATGCGCCCCTGCCATGCAGTTCGACGACGCACTCATAGTGCCGCCGCAATGACTTGTCGACCATATCCACGAACGCCGCCTTGTCCTCCGACAGCATCCGCGTCCTCTCATCATAAGAGACGCCCTGCGGGCAATACCCGCCGTCATATGGCACATGGCAGGAAGTCTGGTCGGAAAGCAGGTCGACATGCACATTATTCTCGATCAAATATTCGAGCAAATCGACGATATTTCCATGGAAAGCAATGGCGCAAGGCTTCCCGGCCGCTTGCTTGGCTCGCGCCGCAGCAACCGCATCCTCGCATGATTCTGCCACAGAGGAAACCCACCCTTGCTCAAACCTGGTCCTTATTCGCGAAGAATCAACTTCGGCGATCAACGCGACGGCACCGGCGATTTCCGCAGCCTTGCCCTGCGCCCCGCTCATGCCGCCCAGTCCGGACGAAACGAACAGCCTCCCGCGCAAATCGCCATCCTCCGGAATGCCGAGCTTGATCCGCCCCGCGTTCAGCAGAGTGTTGAACGTGCCATGCACGATGCCCTGCGGCCCGATATACATCCAGCCGCCCGCAGTCATCTGGCCATAATTGGCGACCCCGATTGCGGCGGCGCGGTTGAAGCTATCGTTGTCGTCGAACATTCCGACCATCAACGCATTCGTCGCAATGACCCTCGGCGAAAGCTTGTGCGAGCGGAACACCCCGAGAGGATGCCCGCTCATCATCACAAGAGTCTGCTCGTCGGTCAGCAGTTCAAGGTATTTTTTCACAAGCCGATATTGCATCCAGTTCTGCATGACCTGCCCCGTCTCGCCATATGTCACAAGCTCATACGGATATAACGCGACGTCGAAATCGAGGTTGTTGTCGATCATCACCTGCATCGCCTTGCCCTCGATGCAACGGCCGGAATATTCGTCTATCGGCCTGCCCCATATCTTGCCCTGCGGCCTGAAGCGATATCCGTAAATTCGCCCATGCGTGTCCAGCTCTTTGGCAAATTCGGCGGCCATTTTCGCATGATGGTCGGGGTGGATATATCGCAAAGCGTTGCTGACGGCCAGCTCGCGGTCCGCCTGCGATAGCTGCGCGTCGCGGCGCGGGGCGCGTCTGATCCCCGCCTCAAAGGCAGGATATTCCGGCAATTCATAATCAAGGACGACCGCAGCGTCGCCACTGCCAATGGACATAATACCACACCTTTCCATAGCCATATGCCGTATTGCTGTTACGGGTCGCTAAGGCTATCTAACGTGAAGGCTCCGCCCCACAACGTAGGAGCCTGGGTCCTTAACACCGCGCGCTCCGCCTTGAGTCGTTTAAGCACTATTCATCCAGCTTCTGCGCGTAAAACCCGGCGAAATAACCGTCGGTCACGGCCTCGTTCATGCGCGCCGCCTTCTTGCAATCCCCCACAAGGACAGACTGCCCGCCAAAGCCATAAAGCCCCCAAGCCTCGTCGCTCTTCGCCTTCATCCCAACTGCCAGTACTACAGAATCCGCCTCGACAAGAGACTCCTTCCCATCGGCATCCCTGACGAGGACGCCATCGTCGGTAATCGCAACGCACTCCGTGTTCGTCAGCACATGCACATTGTCCAGCTTTTCCATCTCGCTGATGATGGCGGTATAATGCACAAATGGCGTGCTCTTCGCGACCGTCTCCAGCTTTTCGATAATAGTGACATCCTTGCCGTTATATGCCGCTTCGAGCCCTTCCTCGCTGCCGACAAGACCTCCGCCGATGAAAACGATCCTGTCTCCCAGGCCCTTCTCGTGGATCTGCGTTGCAAGAATGGCCTTCTCGACACCCGGGATATCCGGAATTATCGGCTCCGACCCGATAGCGATAATAACGGTATCAGGCGCGGCCTTTTCGATATATTCCGGCGTCACGGCCGTGTTGAACACGACCTTGATATTGTCGAATGAGGCTATGCGCCGCGCGAGGACCTCGACAAAACGCTTGACGTCCTGCTTGAACGATGGATGCCACGCAGCCTTCAAAGTCCCGCCGTAACTATCAGATTTCTCAACAAGCGTCACATCATGCCCGCATTCCGCGGCGCCGATAGCCGCCTCCATGCCCGCCGGGCCTGCCCCGACCACGAGCACCTTTTGGCAGCCATTCCGCACGATTTTGTTGTATGTCTTCTCCGTCAGCCCGTTCCATGGGTTGACTGCGCACTTCGCCCCGCCCATGGCATATTTCACATACGGGACAAAATTCATGCTCATGCATTCGTTGCATCTCGTGCAGAACATGATCTCATCGTCGCGCCCGAGCCTCGCCTTCTCCGGCAAAAACTTATCAGCCAGCAGCGCGCGCCCGAGGGCAATCGCATCGACCCTGCCCTCCGCAATGTAGCGCTCCATATGCGCCGGGTCGTTGAAACCGCCGACGGTGACTACGGGTACGGAAACGTTCTTCTTGATTTCCTCCGCGAGATACGCATTGCACCCGCGTTCATAAAACATGCACGGGAACATGCGGATGCTAGCGCGCTTGTTGTCGAAGCTGGCTGCGGAAATATGAAGCATGTCCACCTTGCCGTCCAGCAGCTTCGCCACCTCGATGACTTCCGCCTGAGTCGTGCCGTTCTCCATAAAGTCGTCGCCGCTCATGCGGAAATCGATTGCCAAACCGTCGCCGCACTTTTTCCTGATGTTTTCCGCGACCATCACATGGAAACGCGCGCGATTCTCGATGGAACCGCCAAACCTGTCCGTGCGCCAGTTCGTGTTCGGCGACAAAAATTGGTTAAACAGCCATCCGTGCGCCGCCTGGACCGTAACCATGTCGCAACCGCCGATCATGGCAATTTCGGCCGCATCGCCAAAAGCCTCCACTATCTCGGCGATAGTCTCCTCGTCCAGCTCCGTCACGTAATGCTCCCCGTCGCCATAGTGGCACATTCCCCCGCTGGGCCCGTAGACCTTGCCGCCCGGCGTATATAGCGGGTCCGCGCGGCGTCCGGGATGTATGAGCTCTATCGAAGCGAGCGCGCCAAACCTATGGATCCCGTCGGTGCATTTGCGCAACCCGGGCACGACAGAAGGCAAATCCAGACGCAACACCTTGCCGTGGTTGTTTCCCGTCTTGTTGTGCACGAGCGACTCGCCCATGCACACAAGCCCGACTCCTCCTCTGGCAAGCTCCTCAAACGTGAGCATCCCATCCGAACTCAAAGAGCCGTCTGCCCCTGCTCCGCCCGCCATCGGCGCGGAAAATATGCGGTTCTTGCTGACGATGGGGCCGATTTTTAACGGGCTGAATAGATGCGGAAATTTACTGCTCATAAAACACAATCCTTTCTAAATCGCGAATTTATTGAATCGCGCGGATATCCCGCGCCTTTGTGCTGCCACACGTATATGGAGCGCCGCCCTCCTGATGCGGTCGCAAATCCGGCTCGCCCGCAAGGAGCGGCACGCTCCTGATGCGGTCGCAAACCCAGCTCGCCCGCAAGGAACGCCGCCACTCCTGATGCGGTCGCAAACCCAGCTCGCCCGCAAGGAACGCAACGCTCCGCACTGCCTATAAATCCAGTTTCCCCGCGAAATGGCACGCGCAAATATGCCCCGGCTTGTGCTCGATGGCAAGGGGCTTCTCCGCAAAGCAACGCTCCGCCGCGAAGGCGCAGCGCGGCGAAAATGCGCAGCCAACAGGCAAATTCGTAGGATCGGGCAACCCGCCGTCGATGACGGGCAGCCTCTCCCCTGTCGTGTTCATCGTTGGAATGCAATATAATAGCCCTGCAGTATATGGGTGCATAGGACTCTTGAAAATCGAAAACTTATCAGCCATTTCCACGACAGTGCCCGCATAGAGCACGGCGACATCGTCGACAAGCCCTGCAACGACGCCGAGATCATGTGTGATCATGACAATGCTCATCCCCGTCTCCGCTTGCAACCGCTTTAATAAATCGAGGATTTGCGCCTGAATCGTCACGTCAAGAGCAGTGGTCGGCTCGTCCGCGATCAATATCTGCGGCCTGCAAGCGAGCGCCATTGCGATCATCACGCGCTGGCGCAGCCCGCCCGACAATTGGTGGGGGTAGCTGTGCAGGCGGCTTTCAGGGTCGGGAATCTCGACAAGGTTGATCAGCTCCAACGCCCGCTCATGCGCGCGACGCTGCGACATCTCCTCGTGAAGCAACAACGCCTCCACGATCTGGTCGCCGATGCGCATGACAGGGTTCAGGCTTCGCATCGGCTCTTGGAAAATCATTGCGATGTCCTTGCCGCGCACCGTGCGCATCTGCTTTTCAGAGAGCTTCATCAGGTCGCGGCCGCCCATGAGGACCTCGCCCTCCATGACGGCGGGGGGCGCCTTCAAAAGCCTCATTACTCCCGAAAAAGTGACGCTCTTCCCGCAGCCGGATTCCCCGACGACGCCGAGAGACTCGCCCTTGTACAACGTCAGGCTGACCCCATTCACCGCGCGGACAATGTCTTTCCCGACAGGGAAACTCACGCGAAAGTCGTTCAATTCCAGCAGTGCCTGTCGCGCTCCGCCATCAAGAACGCCGGAATCAGCCACGCCGACAGTCCCCACGCCGACGGTAGATACGCCGCCATCAGACGCGCCGGACTCCGCCGTGACGCCTCCAGCCGCTCCGCCCTCAGTCGAACCGCCGGCCACGGCGACCCCCGCATCCAAAGCCCCCGCTTCCAAAGCCCCTGCTTCCAAAGCCCCTGCTTCCAATGCGCCATCGTCAAATACATCCATACTCCACACCCCCTCACCTAGCCGCCGTGCGAATTTTCGGATCCATATGGTCGCGCAGCCCATCGCCGAGAAGATTGAACCCCAAGATTGTCAAGGCAATGAACGCGCCGGAGAAAGCAGTCGTCCAAGGGTACGTGAACATGAAGCTTCGCCCGTCGTTGACGATCAGCCCCCACGACGGAGTCGGCAGCGGAATGCCATAACCCAGGAATCCCAGCGAGGACTCGGCCAAAATCGCCCCGCCCATTGCCGAAGACATGATTACGAGAATGTAAGGCAGCACGTTCGGGATAATATGGCGGAGGATAAGCCTCCACCTGCTGCTCCCCATCGAGCGCGCCGCCGTGACGAAACTGCGCTCCTTGATGGACATTGTCGTGGCTCGCGACAATCTATAAAACATAGGAATAATAGGAATCCCGATCGAAAAGAACATGTTCCGGGTCGACGACCCGAGCGCGATGCCGATGATGAGCGAAAGCAGAAGCATCGGAAACGCCATCATCACGTCGACGATGCGCCCCAGCACAAAATCCAAAGTGCCGCTGATATACCCCGACAGCGTCCCCAGCAAAGTGCCGAAGACCATCGCGATGGCCGTCGAGCAAATCGCCACGGTCAAAGAAATGCGCCCTCCATAAACGATGCGGCACCACACGTCGCGCCCATAAGCATCCGTGCCCATAATATGCTCGGCGTTCGGGGCCTGCTGCTTGTTCGGAAGGTCGATGGCGCCATAATCATATTTCGTCAGCATTGGCGCGAAAACGACGATGATGACGATGATCAGGATGATGCTGCCGCCGATCACAATAAATTTGTTCCTCAAAAGCTCCCTCATGCCCGCGCACCCCCATCCTTGACCATATCAGCCTTGTGGCACGCGATCAGATGGTCCCCGCCGATGTCGCGCAGCACCGGCGCTTCTCTCGAACAATGCTCGTCCGCATATTTGCACCTCGGGTGGAACACGCAGCCGCTCGGCGGATTGATGATGCTCGGCACGCCCGAGCCCAGGATCTCCCTCTGCTTCGTGGACTCGGGGTCCGGGTCCGGCGAAGCGGAGAGCAGCGCCGCGGTATACGGATGCCGGACATTTCGGAACAGCTCCTCCGTATCGGCCATTTCGACAAGATTGCCGAAATACATGACGCCGATGCGGTCTGACACGAATTTGACGACCGAGAGATTGTGTGAAATAAATAGATAAGTCAAGTTGAACTCATCTTTCAAATCCAGCAAAAGGTTCAGTATCTGCGCCTGCACCGACACGTCGAGAGCGGCCACGGCCTCGTCGCAAACAAGGAACTCAGGCGACAAAATCAGGCTGCGCGCAATGCAAAGCCTCTGGCGCTGGCCACCAGACAATTGGTGCGGATAGCGCTTCAAAAGCTCCGACCCAAGCCCGACCGATGAGAACATCTTCACTATTAGGTCGCGGCGGCTGCCCTTGTCCCTGTAATGGTGAATTTTCAGCGGCTCCTCCATGATCTGCTCCAGGCTGAAGCGCGGGTCGAGCGAATCGTATGGGTCCTGGAACACGACCTGCAGGTTTTTCCTGTACTTGCGCATGGCCCCATAACTCAGCTCCGAGATGTCCACATCCTTATAATATATGGAACCCGAGCTCGCGTTCGCAAGGCGCAGCAGCAGCAGCGCGAGCGTGCTCTTGCCGCACCCCGACTCGCCCACGAGCCCAAAAACCTCGCCCTTCCCTATGCTGAAGCTCACGTCGTTGACGGCCGTGAACTTCGTTTTTCTGAACGTCTTTCCGGTGTTTATAAAATACAGCTTGGACAGGTTTTCGGCGCGGATCAAAGTTTCCATAATCAACCTCCCCACGCCTAAAACGAGACGTCGCCGGCCACGCGGATGCGAGGATCCACGATGCCTGTGACGACGTCGGTCAGCAAATTTGCCAAAATCATAAATGTCGCGATAATAAACGTCGCCCCCTGCACGAGCGGATAATCCCTCGAGCCGATGGCGTCGATGAGCAGCTTCCCCACGCCGCTGCGCACGAAAACGGTCTCCAGGACAATGGCCCCGCCAAAAGAAATGGCCAGCCCATATCCCACCATCGTCACGATGGGAATGAGCGCGTTCCCGAGCGCGTGCTTGAAGAGTATCTTCCTGCCCGACACCCCCTTGGCCTTAGCCGTGCGGATAAAGTCCTCGTCCATGATCTCCAGCATCGACGAGCGGGTCGTCCTCACCAAGGACCCCCCCAGCACCATCGTCAGAACCGGGCCGAAGAGCGTCTTCCAATACGCAGTCCCCTTCACCATGTTGCTCAATACCGGGATGATCCCCAGCTTCAAGGCAAAAATGACGAGCACCCACAGCCCGATATAGAACGTGGGAAGCGAAGTCCCCAGCGTTGAAAACGCGATGATGATCAAATCCGGCCATTTCCCCCGGAAAGTCGCCGCGACCACGCCAAGCACGATGGACACGAACGAGCTGATGACGATTCCATAAAGGGCGAGCTCTATAGTGCTGGGCAGCCGCTCAAAAACGACCTCAAGCACCGGCCTGTAATGGCTCAGCGACATGCCGAGGTCTCCGACGAAAAGATGCTTGAGCGCAAGCCAGAACTGCACGATAGCAGGCCTGTCCAGCCCATGGGCCGTCCTGTAGATTTCTATTTGCGCGGTCGTCGCGGTCTTCCCGAGCATGACCTCCGCTGGGTCCCCCGGGATTTGCCTGATGACGATATAGACCACGATAAAAACGCCAAGAAGCGTGGGTATTGTGAAAAGCAATCGTTTCAGGATGTAATTTCTCATTGACACCTATCCCCCACAAAACTGGTATCTTACGTTTGGCAGCGCCGCCCAGCCCGGAGCGAGCGGAGCGCGCTTGGTATCTTACGTTTGCCAGCGCCGCCCAGCCCGGAGCGAGCGGAGCGCGCGGTGACACGAATTGGCATTGTTACAAGCAGCGGGCGGAAACAGACGCCGAGCGCGGGTTCCGCCCACTGACACTTTGTAAGTAGAAGCCGTCCACGAGGAGATTCCACTGACACTTTTCAATAGAAGCTATTCACGAGACGCTTCCACCGACACTTTTCAATAGAAGCTGCTCACAAAGCGCTTCCGGTGCTAAGACCTCATCAGCTCTTAATGACAGACGTCGGCCTCCAGCCCATGTCTGCCTGAGACTCAAAGCCCGTGACGTTCTTCTGCGACACGCGCCCCATGGAGTTTGTCGCCACCGGGAAAACGACCTGCAAATCCATCAAGCGCCTCTGCGCGGCATAGTAATTGTCATACTTCTCCTGTTCGGTCTTCGCCGCCATCCCCGCTGCGACGTATGAATCATACTCCGCATCGAGGACGCCGCACCAGTTGTTCCCCGGATAAAAATCGCTCATATAGCGGATGATGACGCC